>DATKEH010000290.1:0-4384 GCA_035546355.1 Thermoanaerobaculia bacterium | reverse complement strand
GCTGCCTGGCGCGCCACCCGGCGGACCGCTTCCAACACCCCCGGGAGGTGGTGGCGGCGCTGCGCGACCCGTCGATCCCGCTCCCCCTCGCCGCCGGCCGCAGGCGGGCGCGGTGGGCCTGGTGGGGGGCCGCCGCGGGGGTCGTCGCCCTCCTCGGCGTCGCTCTCCTCTGGTGGCAAGGCCACCGTGCTGCGAGCCGGGCCGCGCCGGAGCGGGCTGTCGCAGACGAGGAGGGGGCCGCGGGCGCGGAGACCGAGGGGGTGGGGTTCGAGGAGCGCGACGCGCTGATCGTGGCCGAATTCGACAACCGCAGCGGCGAGCCGAGCCTCGACGGCGCGCTGGAGCCGGCGCTGGTGCATGCGTTGTCGCGCTCGACCTTCCTCGGCATCGCCTCCCGGGACCGCATCGTCGACGCGCTGCGGCTGATGCGCCACCCCGCCGACAGCGCCCTCGACGTCGGGCTGGCGCGGCAGGTCGCGCTGCGCGACGGGGGGATTCGCGCCGTGCTCGGCGGCAGGGTGGAGAGGAAGGGGCCCGCGCTGGTGGTGACCGCCGAGCTGCTCGCCCCCGCCGACGGTGCGGTGCTCGCCGGCTGGTCCGAGGCGGCGGAGGGGGTCGCCGGGGTGCAGGACGCGCTGGGGCGCGTCGCCCTGCGGATCCGCGAATACCTGGGCGAGAACCCCGGGCGTCTCGAGGCCGGCGGCCGTCAGCTCGAGAAGGTGACGACCCCGTCGCTGCGCGCGCTGCGCCTCTACGACGAGGCCGACACCGCGATCGCCGAGGGCGGTTTCGCGGTCGCCGAGGAGCTGCTCCACGAGGCGCTCCGGGAGGACCCCGACTTCGCCTCCGCGCACATCCTCCTCGCCCACGCCGTGCGCAACCAGGGCCGGCCCCTCGAGGAGTCCCTGCCCCACGCCGAGCGCGCCATGGAGCTGGCCGACGAGGTCCCGGATCGCGAGCGCTACTTCATCCGCGGCAGCTACTTCAGCTTCGTCGACGACCACGACCGGATGCTCGCCAGCTACCGCGCGCTGCACCGCCTCCACCCCGACCACTACTGGGCCGCCAACAACCTGGCGAACCGGCTGTGGAGCCTGGAGGGCGCCGAGGCGGCGCTGCCCTACGTGCTGGCCAGGGCGCGGCTCCGCCCCAACGGCTTCGGCCCCACCCTGACGGCGGCCCAGGCGCTGATCCTGGTGCGCGACCGGCCGCAGGAGGCGCAGCCGTACGTCGAACGGCTCGTAGACCTGGCCGCGGTCGTCGAGATCCGCGACTACAGCACGGACGAGGCCGCCTGGGCCCGGCTGTGGGGGGCTCATCGGCACTGGCTTCGCGGCGATCTGGAGGCGGCGCGCACCGAGCTCGACCGCTGGGCCGGCGCGCTCGAGGCGCTACCGGGCAGGCACGGGTACTGGGTCCGGCAGCTCCTCGTCCGCGGCTACCGCACCCTGGGCCTGGCGGCGCGCGCCATGGAGCTCGCTCCCCTGCCGGAGTTCCGCTTGACGCGGCCCTACTTCCGCGGCGTCGACGCCTACTTTGGTGGCGACCCCGACGCCGTCCTGGCCGAGCTCGCCGGCGAGGCGTGGGAGGAGAACGACTGGCACGGCGGCATCTGGCGAGACGCCGTGCGCGCGGCCGCCCTGGCGCGCTCGGGCCGGGTCGACGAAGCCCGGGCCGTCGTGAAGACGTTCCGTGAGCGCCCTTCGCCGGCTCCCTCGGCGGTGATCATGCCGCCGATGATGGAGGCCAGGCTGCTCGGGGAGATCGAGCTCGCCGAGGGCAGGCCCGGCGAGGCGGCGCGGCTGCTGGAGCGGGAGGCCTTCGGGAGCTGGGACGACTATCGGCTCCAGGAGACGGCGTGGATCGAGTGGTACGGCTCCTCCTACTTCCTCGGCGCCCAGGCGCTGGCCATCGCCTACCGGCGGCTGGGTCGGGACGAGGACGCTCTGTCGGTGCTCGAAAGGGCCGTCGCCGAGCGCGCCCGCTCCTACCCCAACGGCACCGAGCTGTGGCTCGATACCCAGCTCCGCCTCGCCCGCCTCCACCGCGAGCTGGGCAACGCTGCCGAGGCCGAGCGCCTCGAGAACGAGCTTCGCGACCTGATGCGGCTGGCCGATCCCGACTTCTGGCTGGTGCGCGCGCTCGAGCGCACCGCGACGCGCTGACGAATCGATCGAGGCGCTCGGTTTCCCCAGGCGTGCACGCGCTGGGATCAGGGTGCCCGGTGGGCTCAGAGACGGGTCGAGAGCTCGTCCAGGCGTCGCAGCAGGACGAGGTCGGGGTCGGCCAGCGCGAGGAGGGAGCGGAGCTCGTCGACGACCTCGCGGGCCTCGGCCGCGCGGCCATCGCGCCGATAGAGCTCGGCCAGCAGCAGCCGCACCTCCATCCAGGGCATCCTGGTCGACCCGTGGAGGCGCCCGCGCTGCTTCGAGGCGTCCTCGAGGAGAGCGATCGCCCGGGCGCGGCCTCCCTGCCGATCCAGGAGAGTCGCCAGCGACTCGCAGACGCGGAAGTAGGCCGGGAGCCCGCTGGCTCGCAGCGCGCGGGCCGCCTCCTCGAGCAGGGGGAGGGCCTCCTCGGGGCGGCCCTCTGCCAGCGCCAGCTCGCCGCGGGCGGCGGCGACCATCGCGGAGGTCGGCCGGCGGCCCGCCGCGTAGGAGCGCGCGGCTGAGTGGCGCTCGGCCAACGCCGCGGTCAGCGAGCGCGCTTCCGCCACCAGGCCGGCGCGGGCGAGGTCGATGGCCAGGAGGGTGCCGGCACCCCCGGACTGGTCCTGGATGAGAGGCCTGCTGGCAGCCCTGGCCAGCTCGTCGCGCGCTGTGTCGGTGTCGCCGCGGAGAGTCGGTAGGAGATGGCCACCGCCCCCTCCTGCCATCCGGTGGAGCTCCGCGGCGACGGCGAGCCGCCCGAGGTCCGCGTTGAGGTTGCCGACGAAGTCCGGCCATGCTCCCCCCGAGGCTGCCGCCGGGTTGGACCGCAGCTCCTCGGCCCATCCGTCCGCCAGCGCCGCCACTCCTTCGACATCGCCGTCGAGCCAGCGCAAGTGGGCGGGAAAGGCTCGCAACCAGCTCGCAGCCCAGGAGCCCAATCGCGTCATCTCGCCCGGCTCCAAGGCGTCGAGGAACTCTCGCGCCCGGGTGACGGACGGCGCGGCGGCTCGCGGTTGGGCCGCCCACACGGTCAGCGCCCGCGCCGCCTGGAAGTTGGCGAACCAGGAGTTGGGGTTTCTTTCCAGGAGACGCAGCGCGTAGGGGACGGCTTCCTCGTAACGCCCGAGCTCGAAGGCGTAGATGGCGAACAGCGCCGATCCCGCGGTGGGGTCGGGGTCGAGCTCGCTCACCACCCTGTAGCTGACGACGGCGTCCTCCAACCGCCCCGTCATCAGGAAGTAGGTCCCTCGGATGTTGTTGCGCTCCGCCGGGGGTGTGGTGTCGGCGAGCTCCATCGCCCGTTCGGCGTGGGGGAGGTAGTCCTCCTCCGGACGCCCCTGGTACTGGATGGCCTGGGCCAGTGCCATGTGGGCGGAGGCGAACCCCGGATCCTCGGCCACCGCTTGCCGCAGGATCTCCTCGGCCGCCCTAATGTCGCGCACCACTCCGAACGACTGCCCTTCGGTGAACAGCTGAAGCGCCCGCAGAGAGGGGGTGGTGACCCGAGCCAGGCGCCGCTCGCTCTCCTCGATGGCATCGCGCGCCTCGCCGAGGACGCGGCGGATGCCGTTGGCGAGGCGGCGGACGGCCGGCAGCACTTCGTCCTCCCCCGTCGCCTCCTCCTGCAGGCTCGCCACGGTGACCCCGTCGTCCGGCCGGACCACCTCGACGCTCAGCAGGTAGCTGGAGCCGAGCCTCTCCGCCGCGCCGGTGAGCAGCAGGCCGATGCCGCCGTCGCGCAGGCAGACCTCGCGGCCGAGGGCGGCGTCGACCCTCGTGTCCGGCGGTCGCTTCATCAGCCGCAGGGTGTCGGCGATGCGCTCGGGCGAGGCGGCGTTGACCAGCCGCGAGTTGGCGAGCTCGCGGCGCAGGGCGGCCTCCAGGACGCCGTCGAGGAGCTCCTCGCCGCTGCGGTTGTCGAAGGCGGCGATCAGCACCCAGCGCGGCGCGGGCTGGTCTGCGTTAGCGGTTTCCGGGGGAGGAGGCGCCGTCGGCGCGGGGCCGTCGCCGCGGGTCGCGGTGAGCTGCCAGCCGACACCGGCCGCCAGGGCGAGCAGGAGAGCGGCGGCTCCGGCCAGCCAGCGGCGCCGGCGCCGGCCGCGGGGGAGACGCCAGCGCCGCGCGCCCCGCAGGCCCGCCGCCACCTCGCCGGCGGTCGGCCGCTCGCCGGGATCGCGGCGCAGGCAGCGGGCAACGGTGGCTTCCCAGCGGCGGGGAAGCTCGGGGAGCCGGGC
>DATKEH010000289.1:0-25734 GCA_035546355.1 Thermoanaerobaculia bacterium | reverse complement strand
TCGCCGACGCCGAGCCGCTTCAGACCCCAGGAGACCTGCAGATAGGCGGCGAGGAAAGCCAGCATCAGCATCACCCCGAAGGGGCTGATGGCCAGCGGGCCGATGTGGAATAGCTCTCGGATCATGGCGGGGCCGGTGCGGGCGGGAACGGACGTGCTCCGCGAGCCGCGCGATCTTAGCCCAAGCGCGGCCGCCGCCGCAGCCGCTCTCCCGTCCCGGCGCCGCCGGTGCCCGCTCGGACGACCGCCGGCCGGCGCCGCTAGAATCGCTGTATGGCGACCTTCCAGCGGCTCGGCCCGGACCACCTGCGGCAGCTGCGCGCCCTGCTCGGTGACCAGGCGGTGCTCACCGCCGCCGACCGCCTCGAGGCCTACGCCCGGGACGAGACGGAGACGCTGCGCTTCCCCCCCGAGGTGGTGGTCCTCCCGCGCACGGCCGAACAGGTCGCGGCACTCCTCGCCTATGCCGATCGCGAGCTGCTGCCGGTGACGCCTCGCGGCGGCGGCACCGGGCTGTCCGGGGGCGCCCTGCCGGTGCGCGGCGGCATCGCCCTGTCGCTGGAGCGCCTCGACCGCATCCGCGCCATCGACGGCCGCGACATGGTGGTCGAGGCGGAGGCCGGGGTCGTCACCGGCCGCCTGCAGGAGGCAGTCGAGGCAGAGGGGTTGTTCTACCCTCCCGATCCCTCCAGCCGGGACAGCTGCCAGCTCGGCGGAAACCTGGCCGAGGACGCCGCCGGCCCCCGTTCCCTGCTCTACGGCACCACGCGCCAGTACGTCCTCGGGCTCGAGGTGGCGCTGGCGGACGGCACGCTGCTGCGCACCGGCGGGCGCAATCGCAAGGATGCGGCGGGGTACAACCTCACCCAGCTGCTGGTGGGCTCGGAGGGGACCCTGGGAGTGATGACCGCCGCCGTGCTCCGCCTGCTGCCCCTGCCCGGCGCCACCCTCAGCCTGATGCTCCCCTTCCGCCAGCTCGACGAGGCCGCCGCCGCCGTCGAAGGGGTCTGTCGCGCCAGCCGCACGCTGGCCGCCTGCGAGCTGGTGGAGCGCAACGCGGTGCGCGCGGTGGCGGCGGTGATGCCGGTGCCTGACTGGCTGCAGGAACAGGAGGCGGTGCTGCTGCTCGAGCTGCACGGCGAGCGCGGCGAAGAGCTGCTGGAGGAGGCGGCGCGGCTCGCCGAGCTGGCGGAGTCCCTGGGAGCGGGCGAGGTGCAGGCCGCCGAGGACGCCGCCGAGCAGCGCCGTCTGTGGGCGATCCGGCGACAGGTCGGCGACGCGGTGATGCGCCGCTCCCCCTACAAGGAGGCGGACACCGTGGTGCCGCGCTCGCGGCTCGCCGAGCTGGTGCGGGCGGCGCGGCGGGTCGCCACCAGCCACGGCCTGGAGGCGATCAGCTACGGCCACGCCGGCGACGGCAACCTGCACGTCAACCTGCTGCAGAGCGGGCTGCCGGAGGGCGAGTGGCAGGTGCGGCGGGACGCCGCCGAGGCGGAGCTCTTCCGCGCCGTGCTCGAGCTCGGCGGCTCGATCACCGGCGAGCACGGCATCGGCTGGACGCAGCGCCGCCACTTCGCCGCCGCCGTGTCGCCCCGCTCGCTGCAGCTGATGCGGGAGCTCAAGAAGGCCTTCGACCCGCGCGGCATCCTCAACCCCGACAAGATCTTCCTGGAAGGCGACGAGTGAGCCCGACCCAGGAAGCGCGCTTCGAGCGCCTCCGCGACTTCGTGGCCGAGCGCGGCAGGGGCCGTTGGCTGGTGCTCACCCACGACAACCCCGACCCCGACGCGCTGGCCTCGGCGGTGGTGCTCACCCGGGTGCTGCGCGCGCTGCACCAGCGCGCCACTCCCGCCTACGGGGGGATCATCGGCCGCGCCGAGAACCGCGAGATGGTGCGCACGCTGCAGCTCAAGCTGAGCCACGTACGCCACATCTCCTGGAGGGGATACCAGCACTTCGCGCTGGTCGACACCCAGCCGCGCACCGGCAACAACCAGCTCCCCGACGAGGTGGTGCCCGAGATCGTGTTCGACCACCACCCGCGGCGCGTGGCCACCAAGGCGGTGCCCTTCCAGGACATCCGGCCGCGCTACGGAGCCACCGCCACGCTCGCCGCCGAGTACCTGCTGGCCAGCGGCCGGCGGGTGACCCACCACGAAGCGACGGCCCTGGTGTACGCCATCCGCACCGAGACCCGCGACTTCAGCCGCGAGGCATCGGGCCCCGACCGCCGGGTCCACGACCAGCTGCTGCCCAAGGTCCGGCAGAGCGACCTGGCACGGATCCAGTACCCGCGCTTGCCTCTCAGCTACTTCGCGACCCTGCACCAGGCTCTCGAGCGGCTGGAGGGGGCGGACAACCTCATCCTCTCCCACCTCGGGGAGGTGGCGCAGCCGGACATCGTGCCCGAGATCGCCGACCTGCTGCTGCGCCTCCAGGGCAAGACCTGGTCGCTGTGCACCGGGATCTATCGCGACCGCATCTACCTCTCGGTGCGCACCAGCAACACGCGGGCCGACGCCGGCCGCCTGATGCGGCGCGTGGTCGGCCACAAGGGCCGCGGCGGCGGCCACGGCATGACGGCCGGCGGCTGGATCGAGAGCGCCAGCGAGCCGGCCGCGCAGCAGCGTCGCCTCGGCGAGCGCCTCGCTCGCGCCCTGCGCAAGGACCCCCAGCGTCTGGCACCGATCCACCTCACCCCCCACGGGTGGACACGCGGCGCCGACGGTGACGCGGAGCCCTCGCGGTAACATGGGACGGCCCATTACTCCTCGGCCCGACTCATACCCCCGGTAGGGCCGCCTCCCCCTCGAGCCCCACACGATGCCCGACGCGCCATCGCTCGCCGCCCGCTTGCGTCACCCCGACGCGGCGGTGCGGCGCGTCGCACGGCAGGAGATCGCCCACGCGGTGCGGGCGGCGAAGGGCGACCTGAGACGCGCCGCCCAGGAGCTGGGGATTTCCCTGGCGACGGTGCGCAAGTGGCGCCACGAGCCGCTGCCGCGGCACCGTCGTGACCCCACGCCTCCCGCCGCCGAGCCGCCGCCCCCCCTGGCGCCCGAGCCCGCCGCTCGATCGCCGTTCGCCGACTTCCGACCGGAGCACCGCCATCCCCTCCCCCCCGAGGGGTGGCGACATCCTGCGGTCGCGCCGGCGCCGCCGCAGCGGCCTGCGGGCGCTCCGCGGCCTGCGGCCGGCCCGGGTCCCGGGCTCGCCCGGCGGGAAGGGCAGCGGCGCATCGCATTCGTGCTCCACGCCCACCTCCCCTGGGTCCTCGGCCACGGCGCCTGGCCGCACGGCGAGGAATGGCTCGCCGAGGCGATCTGCCACTGCTATCTGCCGTTGATCGCCGCCCTCCGCCGCCTCGCCGAGCGCGGGGGGCGCGATCTCCTCGCCCTCTCGGTGACGCCGGTGCTGGCGGCCCAGCTCGCCGACCGCCGGACGCCACTGCTGGTCGAGCGCTGGCTGGAGGCACGCCGCACGGGCGCCCGCCGCCTCGCCGGGCGGCACCTCCTCGGAGACTGGTGGCAGGAGCAGCTCGACGGCATCGCCGCGCAGTGGCAGTCCCTCGGCGGCGACCTGATCGCCGCCCTGCGCCGGCTCGAGGCGGACGGCGTGGTGGAGCTCGCCACCGCCGCCGCCACCCACGCCTACCTCCCCCTGCTCCACTCGCGTCAGCTGGTCGGGCTGCAGGTCGAGACCGGTTGCCAGAACCACGAACGCTTTTTCGGCCGCCGCCCGCGGGGTTTCTGGATGCCCGAATGCGCCTACCGCCCCGCCGGGCCCTGGCGCCATCCGACGACCGGCGCCCGCGAGGCGTTCCGCCCCGGCAACGAGGCCTACCTCGAGGCCGCGGGGATCCGCTGGACGGTGGTGGACGCCCATCTGCTGCTCGGCGGCGAGCAGCTCACCGGCTACGGCTTCCCCTGGTCCGACTCCGCCGAGGGCGGCGACGAAGCGCCGGCGGCGGTTCCGGGGCGCCGTCTGCAGCCGGCGCGGATCGGTGGCAGCGGCGTCGCCGCCCTGCCCCGCGAGCCCCGCACCGCCTGGCAGGTGTGGTCGCGGGGAGGGGGCTATCCCGGTGACCCCCGCTACCTCGACTTCCACAAGCGGCACGACGGCACCGGCCTGCGCCTGTGGCGCGTCACCGACGCCGACGCCGACCTCGGGGACAAGCTCCCCTACTGGCCCGAGGACGCGGCGGCGGCGGTGACCGGCCACGCGCGACACTTCCTGGAGCTGGCGGCGTCGCTCCCCGGGACGGGGGGCGGCATGGTGATCTGTCCGTTCGACGCCGAGCTCTTCGGCCACTGGTGGTTCGAGGGGCCGCAGTGGCTCGAGGCGGTACTGGAGCACGCCCTCGCCGATCCCCGGCTCGAACCCTCCACTCCGTCCCATGGCCTGGCGGCGGCTGCCGCCGAACGCCGGGTGCGGCTCGGAGAGGGATCGTGGGGGGAGGCGGGCGACCACCGGGTGTGGGCGAACGAGGCGACGCGCTGGATGTGGCACGAGATGCGCCAGGCGGAGGGGGCGGTGGCCGCCGCGCTCGCCGCCCCTGGCGGTGACCGCGGCCCCTGGGCTCGCGCCCTGCTCGTCCAACTGATGCTCCTCGCCTCCTCGGACTGGCCCTTCCTGGTCACCACCGGTGCGGCGTCCGACTACGCCGCCGACCGCTTTCGACTCCACCGCCGGCGGCTCGACGAGCTGCTGCGGCTGGGGCCGGCGGCAACCCTGCCGCGCTGGACCGACGACGAGCTCGCGGAGCTGGACGTTCGGCCGCAGCTGTGGAGCCAACCCATCGGAGATCTCGCATGCATCCGACGCTGACCTCTCCTCCGCTCGAGATCCCCCGTCAGCACGTGGCGGACATCGAGCTGCCGCACGAGGTGCACGGGCTCTACGAGCTCGCCTACAACCTGTGGTGGACCTGGAACGTGCAGGCCCGGGAGCTGTTCTCGGCCATCGACGGCCGTGCCTGGTCGCTCTACCACAACCCGGTGCAGGTGCTGATCAACGTCGAGCGTCGGCAGTGGGACCACCTGCTCGAGAACGAGACCTTCCTCGAGGCCTATGCGTCGGTGATGCGCGACTTCGAGACTTACATGGGCGACGGCGGACGCGCCTGGTTCGCCACCCGCTACCCGCGCCACGACGGCGGCCCCATCGCCTACTTCTCGATGGAGTACGGCGTGCACCACTCGCTGTCGATCTACTCGGGGGGCCTGGGCATCCTGTCGGGAGATCATCTCAAGAGCGCCAGCGACCTCGGCGTGCCGCTGGTGGGGGTGGGCCTGCTCTACCGCTCGGGGTACTTCCGCCAGACGGTGGACGTCGACGGCCTGCAGCAGCACATCTACCCGCAGTACGACTTCGCCCGTCTGCCGCTGCGCCCGGTCGCCGGGCCGATGGGGCGCGACGTGCTGGTGTCGGTGCCCTTCCCCGGCCGCGAGGTCAGGGCCAAGGTGTGGCTGGCACAGGTGGGGCGCGTACCGCTGCTGCTGCTCGATACCGAGATCCCCGCCAACGACCCGGCGGACCGGCCGATCACCGGCACGCTCTACGTGCAGGGGCGCCCGATGCGCCTCGCCCAGGAGATGGTCCTCGGTATCGGCGGCGTCAAGGCGCTGGCCGCCTGCGCCGTCCGCCCGGCGGTGTGGCACATCAACGAGGGGCACAGCTCGCTGCTGCAGCTGCAGCGGATGGCCGACGCGCTGGAGTCCGGAGCGACGCTGGCCGAGGCGCGCGAGCTGGTCCGCTCCACCACCGTGTTCACCACCCACACGCCGGTGACGGCCGGCAACGAGCAGTTCGACGGCGAGCTGGCCCAGCGCTACCTGCAGGATTGGCCGACGCGCCTGGGCATCGGCTGGGACGAGCTGCGAGCGATGGCCCTGCCCGACCCACACGGCGGCGACGGGGGGTTCAACCTGACCGCGCTGGCGCTGCGCACGTCGCGCTGGGCCAATGGCGTGTCGCGGATCCACGCCGGCGTCAGCCGCCGCATGTGGCAGGGGCTGTTCGAGGCCGCGACGCCGGAGGCGGTACCGATCCACCACGTCACCAACGGCGTCCACCTGCCCACCTGGCTGGGGCGTGAGTTGCGCGACATGCTGCGCCGCCATCTCGGGTTGAGCTGGCAGGGGCGAGTGCACTACGACGACTTCGCCGACGAGCTGGCGAAGATCCCCGACGAGGAGCTGTGGCAAGCCCACGTGGCGCAGAAACGGCGGCTGGCCCGGTTCACCCGCAATCGGCTGCGCGAGCAGCTGGCGCGCCACGGCCGATCGCCGGAGGACCTGCGCCAGGTCGAAGAGCTCTTCCGCCTCGACGCCCTGACCGTCGGCTTCGCCCGCCGCTTCGCCACCTACAAGCGGGCGAGCCTGCTGTTCCACGACCCCCACGAGCTACGCCGGCTGGTGACCGACGAGGGGCGGCCGTTGCAGATCCTCTTCGCCGGCAAGGCCCATCCCGCCGACCGTCCCGGCCAGGAGCTGATCCAGCACATCTTCCAGCTCAGCCAGTCGCCCCCCCTGCGCGGGCGGGTGATCTTCCTGGAGAACTACGACATCCGCGTCGCCCGCATGCTGGTGCAGGGAGTCGACGTGTGGCTCAACACGCCGCGGCGCCCCCTGGAGGCCAGCGGCACCAGCGGCCAGAAGGCGGCGATCAACGGGGCGCTGAACGTCAGCATCCTCGACGGCTGGTGGCCGGAGGCCTACGACGGCAGCAACGGCTGGGCGATCGGCAACGAGGGGGTGAGCGAGGAGTGGCAGCAGCAGGACCTGGAGGACGCCCAGGCGCTCTACCGGGTGCTCGAGGAGGAGGTCCTCCCTACCTTCTACGACCGCGACGAGCAGCTGCCCCGGCGCTGGATCGCGCGCATGCGCAGCGCCATCGCCACCGTCGCCCCCCGGTTTTCCTCCGACCGGATGGTGCGGGATTACGTGACCGAGGCCTACCTGGCGGGCGTCGCGGCCGGCGAGGTCTGAGCCGGACCCGGGCCGCGGCGGTCCGAAGCGAGGCTCGTCAGTCGACGGTGAACCCGATCTTCACGGTCACCTGCCAGTGCGCGACGCGGCCGCCTTCGATCGCGCCGCGTGTCTCGGTGACGTGGAACCAGCGCAGGTTCCGTACCGATTCGGCGGTCCGGGCGATGGCGTTGTGGATGGCGGCCTCCATGCTCTCGCCGGAGCTGCCGGTGACCTCGGTGTGCTTGTAGACGTGGTCCATGACTCCTCCTCCCATCGTCGGTGGAGGCACTCTACCAAGGGTTCCGGCATCGGGTTTGCTTCTCCCATGGGAAGGAGGACGTCGATGCGATCGCTTCTCGAGGATTGGACCACCGACAAGGCCTGGACGCTGCTGGCGGCCGGTACCGCCGCCGCCGCCGCCGCCGCCGTTCGGATCGGGCTGCGTGGCAGCTGGCGCCTGGTGCGCCGGGAGGACCCGCCGCTGAGCCTGGAGAGCACCGGCGCCCGCTGGCAGGAGGCGCTGGTGTGGGCCGGCGTGTCGGGCCTGGCCGCGGGCTGCGTGCGGGTCCTGGCGCGCGAAGGCGCCGCGCGCGCCTGGTACCGCACCACCGGTCGTCGCCCCCCTGCGGCGTGAGACTGCTGGAGCGGGGTCAGGAGAGCACCATCCCGTAGAGCTCGCGCTCCTTGTCGCGCCGGATCTTGAGAGCCACCAGGAAGGCGCCGTCCTCGCCGTGGCGATTGATCGACACCGTGGTACGCGACACCTTCCCCGGGCGCGGCGCCCAGGTCACTTCGAACACCGGCCCGTGCGGTCCTTCGACCCGCCGGATCCCCTGATTCGGGCGCCCGAGCTTGACGACGCGCCGCTGGGTCGTCGGGCGCCCCAGCTCGTGGAACTGCTCGTCCCGCCAGCTCTGGGCTGCCACCAGCGCCGGCTGCCGGCCACCGTACTTGGGATCCGAGAAGAAGCGGCTGACGCCCTTGCCGCGGAACCGGATCCGCACGTACCACCCGTGCTGGTTCTTCTCCGGCTGGTCGATACGCGAGATGTGATGGTTGTCGTCCTGGTCGGCCACCGCTCCCCCTCCTGTCCTGCTCCGCCAATCGCGAGCCCGGGCGAGCGCCGCTGGCGCGGTCCCTCCGTCGCTTCCGGGTCTGATCGCGGCATCTTATCGCGACCGCCAGCCCGCCCGGCGGCGCCAGCGGCGCGGAGCGGCGTCACTCGAGGGCGACTGGCTCGTCGCCGGGCGCCACCGGCGCCTCGTCCTCCCACTGCTGGACCCGCCGCTTCAGCATACGGCTGACGAACAGCAGCAAGGCGAGGCTGGGCAGCACCATGAGCGCGGTGATGACGAAGAACAGGGACCAGTTGCCGGCGAGGGCGTCGACCATGAAGCCGCTGGTGGCGGATAGCGCGGTACGCCCGAAGTTGCCGAGCGAGGCGAGCAGCGCGTACTGGGTGGCGGTATAGGTGTGACTGGTGAGGAAGGAGATGAAGGCGACGAAGGCGACGGTCGAGAACGCCGACGTGAAGCCGTCGACGACGATGGCCGCCGCGTAGAGCCCCTCGTGCGGGCCGACGAGCGCGATCCAGGAGAACATCAAGTTGGAGGCGGCCATGGCGATGCCGCCGACGAACAGGCCGCGGATCAAGCCGAACCGGGCGTTGACGATGCTGCTGAGCACCGCGAACAGGATCGTCACCCACCACGACAGCAGCTTGGAGTAGGTGCCGATCTGGGCGTCGGTGAAGCCGATCTCCTTGTAGAACACGATCGACATCCGGCCGAGGAACGCCTCCCCGATCTTGAACAGGAAGACGAAGAGCAGCACCGACAGGGCCAGCTGCGGCCCGGTGCGGCGGAAGAACTCGCCGATGGGTTCGACGAACGTCACCGCCAGCCAGGCGGTCAACCGCGCCCAGGCGCCGGGCCGCTCCTTCCCCGCCAGGGCCCTCTCGTAACGCTCCTCCGCTTCCTTGAAGCGGTCCCGCCGCTGCGGGGCCTCCGGCACGAACAGCACGAACAGCATCAACGGCACCCATATGGCGGCCAGCACCAGGTAGACGCGGCTCCAGCTCCAACCCTCGAGGTCGGCGATGAAGAAGGGGATGGCGCCGATCAGCCCGTATCCCGTCCACCAGCCGCCAGTGGCGATGGCGGAGCCGTGGGAGATCATCGCCGTCTCCTCCCGCGGGATGAGCTCGACCCTGTAGGCATCGATGGCGACGTCCTGGGTGGCCCCGCAGAAGGCGATGGCGAGCGCTAGCAGGGCCGGCCACTGCACCGTGATCGTCGGGTCGGTGCTACCGATGGCGAGAGTGGCGAGGGCCATCAGGCCCTGCATGGCGAGGATCCAGCTGCGGCGCTGTCCGAGCCGGCCCAGCAGCGGCAGCCGCACGCGGTCGACCAGCGGCGCCCACACGAAGTTGATGGTGTAGGCGGTAAAGACGACGCCGAAAAGGCCGATCGCCGAACGGGTGAGCCCCGACTCCTGGAGCCAGGCGGTCATCGCCGAGCCGATCAGCACCCAGGGGTAGCCCTGGGAGATGTAGAGAACGAGGAGGACGAAGAGCCGTTTGTCGCGGAAGAGACGGAGACTCTCTCCGAACGAGGCGGCCTCCTTGTCGGGATCGAGCCGGCGGCTCTGCGTGCGCCGTGGGTCGCTCATGACTACCCCTCCTCCACCTCCCCGCCCCGCCGTGCAAGATGTGAGCCTGCGGTTGCGAGATCGGTTGATTCTGCCACCGCCAGAGCCGCTCCGCGCGTCGATATACTTCCCGCCCATGGCCCCGGCCCCCTCGGTAGCCGCTTCGCGCCAGCTGTTGCGCGAGCTCTACGGCTTCCTCGCCGTCGAGGCGCCGTTCCTCGTCTCCAGGCTCCCGGAGGAGGCGCCCCCGCAGGAGCTAGAAGAGCTGCTGATCGCCCGCCTGCGGGACCGCTGGCAGCCGCACCCCCGGCTCGGAGCGGAGGAGCTGTGGCCCGGCACCACCCAGGGCGAGTTGGCCGGCCGCGGCCGCGAGGCCCTCGAGGAGCTGATTCGCGGCTTCTTCCGCCGCCAGGAGGTCGCCGCCTCGCTGCAGGCCGAGGAGCGGCGGCTGATGCTGCGGACGATGCTGCTGACGCGCGCGGTGGACGACTCGCTGAAACAGGCGTTCGACGCCAGGAGCGTCGCCTGGGAGGGCTACCCGTCGCCGCAGAAGGGCTTCCGCTCCCGCGGACAGGAGGCGATCGTCGGCGCCGCGCTGCGCCTGCGTCGCCCGCCACGGCACCCGCCCGGCCCCGGGTACGACGGGGACGTCATCGCGCCGCTGATCCGCGACCTCGGCGCGACGCTGATGTTCCTGCCCGACCCATTGCATCCGATGCTGGTGCAGTACGGCAAGCGGGGAACGCCTGTCGGCGGCCGCGACCTGCACGTCGGCGACCTCGAGCACGGCGTGTTGCCGGCGGCGGCTCCCTTGACCATCGCCACCCAGACCCTGCTCGGCCTCGCCTACGCCTGGAAGCTGCGCGGCGAAGACCGGGTGGGGGTGTCGTTCATCGGCGACGGCGGCGCCAGCCTGGGGGAATGGCACGAGACGGTCAACTTCGCCGCCGCCCAGGGCCTCAACCTGCTGTTCGTGGTCGAGAACAACCAGTGGGCTCTGGGCACCCACGTCAGCGAGCAGACCGCCGCCGCCCGCTTCGCCCTGCGCGGCGCCGGCTACGGCATCCCCGGCGTCACCCTGTTCGGCAACGACCCCGAGCAGGTGGCGGCCGCCGTGGCGTGGGCCGCCGAGCGCGCGCGCGCCGGCGCCGGGCCCTGCCTGCTCGAGCTCGTCACCTACCGCCACGCCGGCCACGCCCACCACGACGACGATCGCTTCTTCGGCAACCCGGCGGCGAAGATCCCGGGGTACGAGTACCCCGAGGAGCGGCAGCGCTGGGTGGCGGCCGACCCCGTGCAGCGGTACGCCGAGCGGCTCGTCGAGCAGGGGGTGGTGTCGCCCGGCGAGCTCGACGCGATGCGCCAGGAAGTGGACGAAGCGGTGCAGGAGGCGGTGCGAGCCGCCGAGAGCGCGGAGTGGCCGACGCCGGCGGACTACCGCGACCGGGTCTACGCTCCGCCGGCGCTGCCGGTGCCGCAGCCCACGGAGCCCCCCCCCACCCGCGCCATGGCCTACGACGAGGCGGTGCGCCAGGCCCTGAGCGAGGCGATGGAATCCGATCCCCGGGTCTTCGTGCTCGGTGAGGACGTCGGCGGCCGCTACGGCGGCGCCTTCGGCGTCACCCGCGGCCTGGCCAAGGCGTTCGGCCCGCTGCGCTGCCTCAACACCCCCCTGGCCGAGTCGGCCATCGTCGGCTGCGCCGTGGGCGCGGCGCTCGAGGGGATGCGTCCGATCGTCGAGATGCAGTTCGCCGACTTCCTCGCCACCGGCTTCAACGCCCTGGTCAACAACGCCGCCAAGGTCTACTGGCGCTGGGGGCGGCCGGTGCCGATGGTGGTGCGTCTGCCCTACGGCGCCGCCACCGGCACCGGCGAGCGGCTGCTGGGGGGCGGCCCCTACCACAGCCAGTGCCCGGAGATGTGGTTCCTGCGCACGCCGGGGTGGAAGATCGTCGCCCCTTCGACGCCGGCCGACGCCAAGGGCCTGTTGCTGGCGGCGGTGCGCGACGACAACCCGGTGCTCTACCTCGAGGCCAAGGGGTTGTACGGCTTCTTCCGTACCGACCTGCGCGAGGAGGTGCCGCTGGGCGCCGAGCACGAGGTGCCGCTGGGAGTGGCGGCGGTGCGTCGGGAGGGGCGGGACCTGACGCTGCTCACCTACGGCGCCATGGTGTGGACGGCGCTGGCCGCCGCCGAGGAGCTGGCGGCGGAGGGCATCGAGGTCGAGGTCGTCGACCTGCGCAGCCTGTGGCCGCTCGATGTCCTCACGGTCGCCGCCTCGGTGCGCAAGACCCACCGGGTGCTGGTGCTGCACGAAGACACCCGCCGCGGCGGCCTGGCCGGAGAGCTGGCCGCCATCCTCGCCGACCAGCTGTTCTGGCACCTCGACGCGCCGCTGCGCCGCGTCACCGCCCCCGACACGCCGGTGCCCTACTCGCCGCCTCTCGAGTACGACTTCCTGCCGCGCTCGTCCGACGTGGTGGCGGCGGCGCGGGCCCTGATGCGCGAGTAGGCCCCGCGGGCGGCGGTCGCGCCACCGTGGATAGATGGTCCGGGCCGGGCGGTGCCGGGCGGCAGAGATCGAGCGCGCCTGGGCACGGCGCCGGGTAGGTGGTGGGCGGGAGAGGCCGGCGCCTCGACACGGCTTCGCGCCGGATGGTCCGCTGAGTGCGGCGGATGATGCCCTTGCGCTCGCCCTGACGGCCCCTGGCGCGCTCGATCTCTGCCGCCCGGCACCGCCCTCCGTCGGCGACTGCGCCACCTCGGCGGCGAGACGCGCCGCCCGCACCCCCGTGCGGGGGATTTCACCCCCACCCCGAAACTCTCCCCGCCAGGGAGGGGAATGGTGTGGGGAGGTCCGAGAGGAGCCCGTAGGGGGGACGTGGAGAGTGGCTTTGATTTACGCCTCGTTTACGCCATACTGGAGGCGTGGGCGCGCCACTGCGGAAGAGTCATCGCCTGCTTCATCGGGCGCCCTCTGCCGGGCTGCCGGCGGAGCTGCGGGCGCACCTTTCGCCGGCCCGCGAGCTCCTCGACTCCCCGAGCGGCCAGGAGGAGCTCTTCGCCAGCGGCCTGCCCGCCCTCGACCGGCTGCTGGCCGGCGGCCTGCCGCGCGGCATGCTGGTCGAGCTGCGCGGGCGCCAGGGGAGCGGCCGCTTCTCGCTGGTGCTGGCCCTCCTCGCCGCCGCCACCGCTCGCGGCGAAGCGGCGGCGCTGATCGACCTCGGCGGGCAGCTCGATCCCGAACGGGCGACGGCCTGCGGCGCCGACCTCTCACGGCTGCTCTGGGTGCACCCCCACACCACCCGCGAGGCCCTGGCCGCAGCCGAGATCGCCCTGGCGGGCGCCCTGCCGCTGGTGGTCCTGGAGCTGGGGCTGCCGCCCATCCCCGGCGGCCGGGGAGCCGAGGCGGCGTGGCTGCGCCTGGCCCGCGCCGCCCGCGGCCACCGCGGCGCCCTGCTGGTATCGGCCCCCTACCGGGCCAGCGGCACCGCCGCCGCCGAGGTGCTGGCGGCGCGGCCGCTGCAGGGGGAGTGGCACGGCGCGGGGCCGGCCCCTCGCCTGCTGCGCGGCCTCGCCCTCGCCGTCGAGCGGGAGAAGAGCCGCCGGCACCCGCAGCCGGAGACGGTGGAGCTGGTGCTGCGCGCCGCGGGATGGGAAGCGATGGCGGCCGATCCCGCGACAGCGGAGCGCCGGCGGCGCCCTCTTTCGCTCGCGGGGCGCGTCACCACGCCCTTTCCCCGGCCCTCTCCCCCGTCCGCGGGAAAGAGGAGGGAGCCCCCCGCTCACTTCTCCCGGCTCCTCGCCAGTCCCCTCTCCTCCGCGCGCGGCCCCGCCGGCGCAGCGCGGCCGTGAGGGTCGCCTGCCTCGCCGTCCCCCTCTTTCCGCTGGCGGCGCGGCTGCGCAGCGAGCCGGAGCTGCTCGCCGAAGCGGTGGCGGTGGTCGCGGGCAACGGCCCCACCGCCCGCGTGGTGGTAGCCAGTCGGCGGGCGCGGCAACGGGGGCTGCGCCCCGGCGCGACTTTGCCGCAGGCGCGCGCCCTGCTCCCCCACCTCCTCACCCGCCCGCGCGACCCGGAGTGCGAACGCGCCGCCCAGGAGGCCCTGTTGGAGGTGGCCGAGCGCTTCTCGCCGCGGGTCGAGGACGGGGGCGAGGGAGAGGTATACCTCGAGGTGTCGGGGTGCGAGCATCACTTCCGGGACGAGCATCCGGAGGCGGCCCTGGCGCGGGCGCTGCTCGCCGCCGCCCAGCGCGAGGGGCTGCCGGCGCGCGCCGGCGTCGCCGGCAGTAAGCTGGCGGCGCGGGTGGCGGCCGGGCTCACCCCCTCGCCCCGGATCGTGCCGCCCGGGGAGGAGGCGCTGTTCCTGGCCCCCCTCCCCCTCTCCCGCTTGACCCCCGAGCTGGAGCTGGCCGAGACCCTGCACCGCTGGGGCATCGGCTCGATCGGCGAGCTGGCCCGCCTCCCCGCCGCCGAGGTGGCGAGCCGGCTGGGAGAGGCCGGCCAGCAGTTGCACGCCCGGGCGCGCGGCCTCGACCCGCAGCCGTTGGTGGCGCGAGTGCCGCCGCCCGACTTCCGCGAGGGGATGTCGCTGGAGTGGCCGCTCACCTCCCTCGAGCCCTTCCTCTTCCTCGCCCGCACCTCCCTGGGGCGGCTCTGCCGGCGCCTCGACGGGCAGGGGCTGGGGTGCGCCCGGCTGGAGGTCTCCCTGCGCCTCGAGCCGGACGGCTTCTGCGAGCGCTCCATCACCCTCCCCGCGCCCAGCCGCGACGTCAAGACCCTGCTCACCCTGGTGCGCCTCGACCTCGAGCGCGATCCGCCGGGGGCGCCGGTGGGGGGGTTCACCTTCGCCGCCCGCCCCGATCGGCCGCGTGGCTCGCAGCTCACCCTCTTCGGGCCGCGCGAGGTGCCCCCCGATCGGCTGGCCACCACGCTGGCGCGGCTCTTCGCCCTGCTCGGTCCGGAGCGCGCCGGCACGCCGGCGGTCCCCGACGGCCACCGCCCCGAGCGCTTCGCGCTGGTCGAGTTCGCGCCGCCGCCGCCGCCGCGGGAGCGCCCGGCGCCCGCCGCCGGCAGGGGGCTGCTGCAGGTGCGGGTGCTGCGGCCGCCGGTGCCGCTGGAGGTGCTGGTGGAGGCGGGCCGCGACGGCGCCGAGACGCCGGTCGAGGTGCGCCCGGCGCCGGGCGAGGAGGCCGGGCGCCTGGCGATCGACGGGCGGGTACGGGTGGCGTCGGGGCCGTGGGAGCTGGAGGAGGGATGGTGGCGCGGCGAGCCGGTGGCGCGCGAGTACTGGGACGTCGAGCTGGAGGGGAGCGGGATCTATCGCATCTACAGGGATCGGGAGCGCGGGGACTGGTTCGCCGACGGGGTGTACGACTGAGGCGAGGGCCATGGCCGGATGCGGCATGGGGATTACCCTCGCGAGCTGCTCGCCAGGGAGTTGGAGCTGCGCCGCGACACGCAACGCATCCTCGGCCGAGGCCAGGTCCCCGAGCTCCGCCCTCACCAGGTGCGCTACCATGGTCACGACTCCAATGCCGCCAGAGCCAAGCGCACTGCCTTCGGGGCGAGCCGCCAGCTCCCGCTTCTCCAGCAGCGCCGGCGGCCTGCGAGCCCCCTGCCGCCGAACGCCGGTGCCTGCGCCAGCTCCGGGTTCCCGAGTGCCTCTGCGGTGCCGCGGCACGAGCCTGCTGCAGACCATGAGACTCCGCACGGCCTGAATGACTCGATCGATCTTGCGGCCTGCGAGTCTTGCCATCGCCGTAGCCGGCGCGCTCCTCGCCGCGGGCTGTTTCGCCGGCCGCGGCCCGAGCGCCGCCGACCCCATCCGGGTGGGCGTCCTGCACTCGCTCTCCGGCACCATGGCGATCAGCGAGCGGTCGGTCGTCGAAGCCACGCTGCTGGCGATCGACGAGGTGAACGCGGCCGGCGGCCTGCTCGGGCGGCGCCTCGAGCCGGTCGTCCGCGACGGCCAGTCCGACGCCGCGACGTTTGCCCGGGAGGCCGAGCGGCTCATCACCGGCGACCAGGTGGCGGTGACCTTCGGATGCTGGACGTCGGCGAGCCGCAAGCAGGTCCGGCCGGTCGTCGAGCGACACGGGCACCTGCTCTTCTACCCCGTGCAGTACGAGGGGCTCGAGCAGTCGCCGTTCATCGTCTACACGGGCGCGACGCCCAACCAGCAGATCATCCCGGCCGTCACCTGGGCGTTCGACCACCTCGGCCGCCGCTTCTTCCTGGTGGGATCCGACTACGTCTTTCCCCGCACGGCCAACGCCATCATCCGTCACGCCGTGCAGGCGCTAGGCGGCGAGGTCGTGGGCGAGGCCTACGCTCCGCTCGGCAGCCGCGAGATGGCCGCCATCGCCGGGTCGATCGAGCGGACGAAGCCCGAGGTCATCCTCAACACCATCAACGGCGACAGCAACGCAGCCTTCTTCGACGCGCTGCGCACCAGCGGCATCTCGACGGCCGCGATCCCCACCGTGTCCTTCAGCATCGGTGAGACGGAGCTGGCGACTATCGGCGCGGAGCGACTGGTCGGCGACTACGCGGCGTGGAACTACTTCCAGTCGGTGGCGTCGGCCGAGAACGAGCGGTTCGTCCAGGGATTGCGCCGCCGCCTGGGGCCGACGGCCGTGGCCTCCGACCCGATGGAGGCCGCCTACTTCGGCGTCCACCTGTGGGCCCTCTCGGTGCAGGAAGCCGGATCGACCGCGCCCCGCGACGTGCTGCGTACGCTGGCCGATCAGAGCTTTCCGGCGCCCGAAGGCGTCGTCTACGTGGATGCGGTCACGCAACACGCGTGGAAGACCGTCCGGATCGGGCGGGTACGACCCGACGGCCAGTTCGACGTCGTCTGGTCCTCCGGACGGCCCGTGCGGCCGACGCCGTTTCCAGCCTACCGATCGCGCGCCGAATGGGAGGCCTTTCTGAGCGGGTGGTTCGACCGGTGGGGCGGGCAGTGGGCCCAGCCGGGCGGCCAACCCGGCGGGCGCTCGTAGCGGGCATGCGCAGCCTCTCCCACCAGTTGATCGCCTGGTTCGTCGCCATCGCGCTGGTGCCGCTCGTCATCGCCACCGTGCTGACCTATCTGGCCGCCGAACGGGCCTTGCGCCGCGAGGTCACCAACGGGCTGTACGCCATCGCCAAGCGTCAGGTCACGCAGCTCGCCAGCTATACCCGCGGGCGCGAGCGCGACTTGACGACGCTGTCCCGCATGCCGGGGACGATCGAGGCGATGCGGGATCTCGCCGCCGCGCTCGGGCCGAACGGCGAGTGGCGCCCCGAGCACGCGGCGTCGGATCGCCACCATCGCCCGTTCCTGTCCTATTACCTCGAGGCGCTCGGCTACGAGGACCTCCATCTGGTCCGGCCGGATGGCCGCGTCGTCTTCTCGGCCGACCGCCCGGAGATCGTGGGTGCGAATCTGCGCGCCGACCCGCACCGCCAGACGGGCCTGGGCGAATCCTTCGATCGTGCCCGGACGTTGATGGATCTCGACGTATCCGACCTCGAGCCCTACGGCGAGGAAGGAGAGGTCGCGGCGTTCCTGGCGGCGCCGGTTTTCGAGGACACCGCCTTCGCCGGCGTCGCCATCGTCCACGTCACCGACCGCGAGATCCTCCGCATCCTGAGCGATTACACCGGTCTCGGCGACACCGGCGAGACGCTGCTCGACCGCCGGATCGGCGACGACGCAGTGATCGTGACACCGCTGCGACATGCGCCGGATCTGCCCTTCACCCGCCGCGTCGCGATCGGCGGAGCGCACGGCCTGCCCGAGCAGCTCGCCGTGCAGGGCCAGCGCGGCGAAGGCCTCTCGATCGACTACGCCGGCCGCCCGGTGCTGGCCGTCTGGCGCTACGTCCCTGCGCTCGGCGCCGGGCTCGTGGTCAAGATCGGCACCGCAGAAGCGTTCGCGCCCATCGCCCACCTGAAGGGGCTCGCGCTCCTGCTCGCGGGGGCGAGCGTGATCCTGGTCGTCTTGGCGGCCCTGTCCGTCGCCCGGTCGATCGCCGATCCGGTCGTCGCGCTGACCGCCGCGACCTCGCACATCGCCGCAGGCGATCTCACCCGCCGCGTGGAGGTCCACTCGCGCAACGAGATCGGACAGCTCGCCCGTTCCTTCGACCGCATGACCGACGAGCTGGTGCGATCGATCGAGGACCTCCGGGTGACGACGGCGGCCAAGGAGCGGATCGAAAGCGAGCTGCGGGTGGCCCACGAGATCCAGATGGGCATCCTGCCGAAGATCTTCCCGCCCTTCCCCAACCGGCCCGAGTTCGATCTGCACGCCATCCTGCAACCCGCCAAGGAGGTCGGCGGCGACTTCTACGACTTCCTGCTCTTCGACGACCGGGAGCTCTATTTCGTCATCGGCGACGTCTCGGGCAAGGGAGTGCCGGCGTCGCTGTTCATGGCCATCACGCTGACGCTGTTCCGCTCCGCGGTGACGCCCGGGATAGACCCCGCTTCGCTGCTGGCCAGGTTGAACCGCTACCTCTGCACGGACAACCCCTCGACGCTGTTCGTCACCGTCTTCTGCGGGCGGCTCGACGTGCGGAGCGGCGAGGTCACCTTCTCGAACGGCGGCCACAACCCCCCATACCACGTGCAGGCGGGCGGCAGCGTCATGCCGCTTCCCGGCCACGGCGGCACCGTGCTGGGGATCCTCGAAGACGGGACCTACGGGCAGGGTCGCGTGACGCTGCAGCGGGGCGACAGCCTGGCTCTGTTCACCGACGGCGTCACCGAGGCCACCAACGTGGCGGAGGAGTTCTACGGCGAAGACCGCCTGCAGGAGACGCTCTCGGCCCACGATGGTGCGGGCGCCGAGGAGCTCGTCGCGGCGGCGGTCGCCGACGTCCGCACGTTCGTCGGTGCGGCGCCCCAGGCCGACGACCTGACGCTGCTGGTCCTGCGCTACCGCGGCGCGGCCTGAGATCAGGGCAGGCCGCCGCCCTGCGACGGTCAGCTCGTCGCAGGCGGGTGCTGCCAGCGCGACAGCACCGGGACGACGCTCACCTGGGCATCGGCCAGGGCCGTTCGCACCTGCTCGGCGATCGACCGTTGCACCATCGCCGCGCGCTCCATCGTCGTCTCGGCGGAGAACCCGAGCTGGATCTCGACGAACAGCTGCTGGCCCGAGCGGCGCGAGCGCACGTCGACGATGTCGTCGAAGGCGTGGAAGTTCTCCGCCAGCACGCGGTAGACGGCGTGCTGGTTCGGGTCGGTGAGCGTGCGGTCGAGCAGATCGGGGAGGCTCTCGCGCAGCTGCCGGGCCGCCGTCTTGACCATGATCGCGGCGACGAAGAGCGAGCCGACGGCGTCGAGGAAGCTGCCGACGGTGGGGTCCGGGATCAGCCCGCTGGCGACGACGACGCCGACCACGACCAACGTGGAGAGGGTCTTGACCATGCGGGCGTCGATCTGCGAGCTGAGGATGAGCGAGGGATCGCCCTCGTTGGCGCGCACGAAGCTGACGAGCCCGTACAGGTTGATCGCCAGGTTGAGCTCCGCGAAGAGCAGGCCGACGGCGTAGAAGAGGGCGGAGCTGGGCGGCGCGCCGCCGGCGTGGACGAGGGCCATCCACACCACCCAGGCGGCGGCTGCGAGGAGGCTGAGGGCGATGGCGACGTTGACCAGGCGCTCGATCTTGCCGGTGCCGAACTCGTAGTCGACGAACTGGCGGCGATGGATGCGGCGCATCGTCACCCAGGCGTAGACCTCGACGAGGTTGAGGAGGTTGCCGCGCAGGCCGTCGGCGAGGAGGGTCAGGGAGCCGGCGAGCGCGCCGAAGACGACGACTCCGGCGGCGCCGAAGACGTCGAGCACGATGACGAGCAGCACGGCCCGCTCGCGGGCCCGCTGGTGCGGCAGCAGCACCGGCTCGCTCACAGCAAGAGGCGCCGCAGCAGCTCGCGGTAGAGGCCGATGCCGTCGAGCCGGGCGTAGGCCGTCCGCCCGATGCCGCAGAAGTCCGTGCCGTCGGCGAGCGCAGGCGCGCGATCGATGCGGGAGAGCACCTGGCCATCGCGGTGGCCGCGCTCGACCGTGGTGGCGAGCGTCCCATCGCCGAAGACCGCCCGGGAGCCACGGACGTAGAGGGCGCGGGCGGTATCGCGCCGACGTGAGCCGAAGAGCCGGAACCAGGACGGCTGACCGGAGTCCACCAGCGACAGCACCGAGTCGTCCATGCGCATGTCGAGCAGCAGCTCGCGGCAGTCGACGAAGGAGAACAACGGCGCGCCCGCCTCGACGAGCTGCCCCGCGACGGCGTGGACCTGCCACACCAGCACGCCGTCGGGCACCTCCACCGGTGCCCGACGGACGAGCTCGAGACGCTCCTCGGCCCGCTCCAGCCGAGAGGCCACGGAGGCCAGCTCGGCCGCGGCGCGCACCCGCGCCAGGTCGAGCTCGAGACGTGCCAGCTCGAGCCGTGACAGCTGGTCCTGCAGCAGCACCGCCTCGTCGATCCCATCGCCCAGGAAGCGCCCGGCGACGAGCTCCGCGCGCACCCCTTCGAGGCGCCGCACCTCGGCCTCCTGGGCATCGCGCGAAGCCTGGAGGAGCTCGAGAGCGGCCTCGGCAGCATCCAGCTCGGCCGCCGACGTCACCCCCGCTTCCCTCAGCGACCGCGCCCGCCGGGTCCGACTGCGCTCCTCGACCAGCTGCGCCTCGAGCCCGAGCAGCGTCGCCCGCGCCGCCATCAGGCGTTGGTCGGACTCGCGCTCGGCGCCGCCGCGGACGCCGCTCAGGCGACCGGCGAAGCGGGTCCCGAGCTCGTCGAGCCGCCGTTCCTGCACCGTCAACCGCTCGACCAGGCTCTGGTGGGCACGGCTTCGGGCCCGCAGCTCGTTGACCAGGTCGTCGTCGAAGCGCGGGTCGTCGACGAAGGCTGCGGTCTTGCCGCTGACGACCGTCGCGCCCGGGCGTAGCGTCTCCCCGCCGAGGCGGCCGGGGATCGGCGCGCGGACGGTGTAGACGAAGGAGGTGACGACGGCGTTGCGCGACACCATGCCACGCATGTAGGGGAGCAAGGCGAGGATCGGCGCCAGGACGAGCAGCGCCACGATCGCGCTCCGCGAGCGGCGGTCGGCGAGCAGCGCCGCAACGCCGGCGAGCGAGCGCCAGGACGGGCGGTGCGCCACCGCGGCGACCTGCGGCTCGTCACTCGGGATCGGGCTGCGCATCCGAGTCAGCCGCGGGCGACGGAAAGCGCCTCGGCTTCGGTCTCCAAGAGCGGAATGATGCGGCTGACGCCGGCGACGTCGAGGACGGTGCGCACCGCCGGCCGCGCCGAGCAGAGCCACAGCCCGCCGCGCGCCGCGGCGGACCGCTTCGCCAGCTTGAACAGCACCCGCAGGCCGGCCGAGGCCAGGTACTCGAGCTCGGCGAGGTCGAGCACCACGCGCAGCGCCCCCTCTGCCAGCCGCGGCTCGACGTCGCGTTCGAAGGTGGCGCTGCCGGTGCCGTCCAGCCGGCCGGCGAGGCGGACGACGGTGACCTCGTCGTGGGTGTGCAGGACGAACTCCATGGTGCCTCCTAACGAAGCTCCGCCGTCGAGAATCGGCACCTGGGAGACTCGGGCCAAAGAGCTTGACTCATCTGTTCAGAAGTGGCGTGGAGAGCGTCGCTGGTTGGCGTGCTCGTGGACTCTCAGCTCCCACCGTCGCCCGGCCGCCACTCCTGGAACTGCGCGAGGTAGGCGTCGGCCTCGTTGACGCTGGCGAACACCCTCTCCGCCGGCAGCGCGGCGACGACCTGAAAGACCTTGACGATCGCCGGCTGCGGGTTGGTCACCGCCACGACGCCTCCCCTGCCCTCGACGATCTTCCGCGCTCGGAAGAGGATGCGCAGCCCGAGGCTGCCGATGAAGGTAAGGCGGGCGAGGTCGAAGACGAGGATGCGCGGCGGGTCGAGGAAGGTCGCTGCGAGCGCCGCCTCGCACTGCGCGCTGGCGGCGGTGTCGAGGCGCCCTCCGAGCGTGACAACGCACACCCCCTGGCTGCGGCGATCGACCGAGACATCGAACGACATGAGCGAGATCGTGAAGTCTACCCTAATGAGGCTGCGCCTCGGACCGCGGTAGTGGCTCAGTTTCAAGAAACTGGATTTAGGAGCGCGACCAGATCCGCAACCTTCCACGGCTTGCGCTCGATCCCGGCCGCCATCGCAGGCGTCACGCGGAGCGTCTGATGGATGCGGCAGTAGTTGTAATACATGAAGTGAAGCGCCACGGCCGCCGCGTGCATCTCCAGTTTCTTCGAGAAAGCGTTGGTTAGCCGGGTGAACCGCCGCACGCTCATGCGCATCGTGAGGTTCTGGCGCTCGATGTAGCTGGTGGAGATGTGGTCGGTGTCGGGCTCGCCAACCTCGGGGCGCTTCTCGGCTCCGATGCAGATAGCGGGGCTGTAGCGGCGCTCGGCGTCGGGGTCTGCGCCGTACATCTTCACGATCTGCGCGTAGTCAACCTCGCCGGGGCCGAAGGCCGTCTCAACGGCAGGCAGGTACATCGCGTGACCGTCCGTCGTGAGCTGGACGCGGGTCGCTAGACGGTTCGCCAGATCGTTCAGAAAGGCCGTCGCGGTCTCGCCGTTGCGGAGACCGATCATGTAGGCCGCGACCAGCTTGGTGTCCGCGTCGATCGCGACGAAGGTCCACACGTCACCCTGGCCGAGCTTGCCTTCGTGGATCGGGCTGACGTTCTTCTGCTTGGCGTAGACGAACGACCAGATCTCATCAGCCTGGAGGCGGCGGCTGGTGAGGTTACGGACGTGCTTGTCCTGGTACTGTGCGCAAGCAAAACCGAGGTCCCATAGGAGCTTGGAGACCGTGTTTCGGGCTACGCCGGTCATGCGGGACGTGGCGCGGAGGCTGTTGCCCTCGACCAGGGCGGAAACCACAGCCGTCCGATCCTCTGCGCTCAGTACATTTGCCATACTGAACATTATGCGTGAGCACTCTGGCGAAGTCAAGGGATTTAACTTCCAAGTTAAGATTGACTGAGCTTAACCTATGAGTTAATCTTGGAGCTAGTCACCATCGGCCAAGCGAGGTACACGGTCTTGGCATGCAGGGCTTCCGTCGGCTACATCGACGATGAACTAAGGGCGCTACTAGCCTTGCAGCATGATGACCTTGTGGAAGATGTGATGGCCCTTCTTGAAAGCATTGTGCCCAATCGGGGACCTATGCTCCCTAGGTATCCCGAACAGAGGCGACCTAGAATCCATGACACGGGAGCGGTAGGGAATGTGCGAGGGCTGTTCTACTTTCGTGTCCACGAACACATCCCGGATGCGGAGCCAGCAGTTCGAATTCCCTGGTTCTACGGTGACCAGGCGAAGCAAGTGGTCATCTGCACTCACCTCTTCGTCAAACGTCCCGCGACGCATCAGCGAACAATCGATATCGAGTTTGCAAAGGCCGCCGCGATTAGGACGCGTTTTGATAGAGACAGAGCCCGCAACCAAATCAGCTACGGCAAAAGATGAGCAAACACCAAGAATCGGCCAGCAGTCCGCCAGTTGAGAAAAAGTCTCCGCTCGACAGGATTCGCAAGAGCGAGAAGTACCAGGTAAAACTGGTAACGCTCGAATTCCTGCAGGGAATCTACGATCGGATGCGCGATGAAGGACTTACTGCCCGAAAGCTGGCAGGGCGCTACGGAGCATCCGAGGCGCGGATCAGTCAATTCCTCTCAGGTCGCGAGAACTCGACGCTCGAAACCATGGTCAAGTTTGCCGACGCCCTGGATTCGACAGTCCACATTGCGGTCGTCCCCAGGAATCACTGGTTTGAGGCGCGCTTCCATCCCATTAGTGCGAAGCCAGTCCGCTTTGATGACTTGTCGTCATTGAGCGGAACGACCAGTACAGACCATCTCCCGCCGTCCAATACCGACAACGTTCGGCCCTTTCGCAGGCCAGATGAGAAGAAATACGGCGAGGACGTCTCCGCTACGACAGACGTGAGCGCCGAACCCGTTTGCAACCAGTCATCCGGGGACAATGACGTCGTCCTGAGAAAGGCAACGTCCTGAGAAAGGCAATCTGATGGCGAAGAAACGAGCGCAGAAGAAAGGGCCTTCGGCCCCGCAAGTGCAGCCGCGACCCGAGGACATCGAGCAGCTTTTGGGGGGCGCCAAGCTGATGCGTTCAGCAGGAGCACCGCTTCGGGGAACTAGCGATTCACCGCGCTTCTACTCGAATCGCATCATGGTTACGGTCACCAGTAACGACTTCACCTTCAGCTTTCAGCAGCTGGGGATTGACGACAACGGCAACAACACCATCCAAGAGGTTGCGAGGGTGTTTGTGTCTGCTCTGCACGTCAAGGCTTTTCGGAATCTGCTTAGCCAACAGATAGAAGCCTACGATCGAATCTTCTTTGCGCTTCCCGAAACAGTAGTACCGAAGCTGCCTACTCCTTCGGATGCCAGCGAGCCTGAGCAGCCTTCCTAGCCGCTTCGCTCCGCTGCTTCTTCGTCATGCTCTTGGCGCGGGCCTTCCCACCCTTCAACCCGCCGAGTCTCCCTAGCTCAACGGCGGCGGGGTTCTTCCCGTCGTCCTTCGGTCTCTCTGGCGGAGCCTCGCCCGTTGCGATCTGTACAACTTCCCACGCTCGGCGGTTCGCATCGCGTGACTTTGGTTTGCGTGTGCGGTCAGGCATGCTCAGACGGTAGCATGCGACCGCCGCGAATCAATCGGCTGAATCAAACTTTTTCAAACTGAGCCACTACCCGGACCGCCGAGGTGGCTGCAGCCTCTCGGGGGAAGAGGGGCCCAGAGAGGGCCGCATGGGGTGCCTCGTCCGCCGTGGGGCGAGTTGCAGCTCAGCGCGCCACGACCAGCTCGAGCGTATTCCGGCCGCCGATGCGAGAGTAGCCCGCACTCGTCGTCGTCGCGGTCACCAGGTGGATGCCGAGGCCGCCGATCGGCCGTTCGTCGAGGGACAGGTCGAGCGCCGGCGGCGGCTGCGCCGTGGGGTCGAACGGGGGGCCATCGTCGTCGACGACGAGCACCACTCGCCCCGGCTCGACCCGGACGCGCACGCCGATCTCGTGGTCGGCGGCGCCGCCGAGCCCATGCAGGATGATGTTGGAGCCGATCTCCTCGAGCGCCAGGTCGACGGCGAACGAGGCTTCGCGGTCGACGCCCTCCCGGGCCAGGAACTGGCGCACCTCCGCGGCGGCCCGTTCGAGCGCCGCGAGCGTGCTCGGGATGCGCTGGCCCAGCTCACGGTCCATCGCCGCCTTTCTGCCACCGGGGAGCCTCCGCTGTCCCACTGTGGGGGCTATCGTACCAAGCGCGGCAGCGCCCGGTAGGAGCCGCTGGGGATGGAGCGCCTTCGCCGAGGAAGGGTCTACGGCCGGCGCGGCCCTGCGCGATACCCGAGTGGCGCCGCCTCAGCAAATTTCGCACCGTGGCGGACCGCAAAAACAGGAGATTTCGGCCGTCTTAGCCGCAGGCGCAAGACGTCGCAGCGCCCTCACCCACCCTTTACCCTGGCGGAAAGGGGTTGGGGACGTGCCGCTCCTCGGTTTCCTCCTACGGCGGCATCTGGCGATGCGATGGAGGGCGCGGCCCGGGCCACGGCGTCGGAATCGCAGGGGCCCTCTCGCCGAGCGCAGAGCCCACGTCACGAGACAGACAACGGCCGGCCCGGCGCGACGGCGAGCGGAGGCGCCGGCGAGGGCGGTTGCACGGACGCCGCGTCCGTGCAACCGCCCGCTTCCGACCACCACGAACCCGGCGCCGTGCCCCGGCGGGGCCGACGCCGTGGCCCGGGACGCACCCGGCCGTAGACCCTCCGGCGGGGCGACGCCGTAGCCCGGGACGCACCCGGGCGCAGGCCCTCAGCGGAGGGCGGGCACGGAGGCCCGCCCTCACACGGATGTGGGGCGGAGTGCCACCGCCCCTCCTCGGACCCGCCTCCGCTCGCCGGCTACTCCCACTCGATGGTGCCCGGCGGCTTGCTGGTGATGTCGTAGACCACCCGGTTGATGCCGCGCACCTCGTTGACGATGCGGCCGGCGATGTGCCCCAGCAGGGCGTGCGGCAGCGGGCTCCAGTCGGCGGTCATGAAGTCGCGGGTATCCACCGAGCGCAGC
>DATKEH010000288.1:0-7928 GCA_035546355.1 Thermoanaerobaculia bacterium | reverse complement strand
GCCGCGCGCCCGGGCCCGCTCGATGAGGATGCGGCGCATCGCCTCGGCGGCGGCGGCGAAGAAGTGGGCACGGCTCTCCCAGGGCGCGGGACCACCGGCCATCAGGCGCAGGTAGGCCTCGTGCACCAGCGCCGTGGGCTGAAGCGTCTGGCCCGGACGCTCGCCCCTCATCTGCGCCCGCGCCATGCGGCGCAGCTCGGCGTAGACGACGGCCACCAGCCGCTCGGCCGCCGCCGAGTCGCCACCCCGCATCGACTCGAGGATGCGGGTGACCTCGCCGGCGCTAGCCTTCACGCGGCAGCCACCGCCACAGCCAGAAGTCGTCGTCGGCCAGCCGGAACAGATGCCGTAGCTCCGCCTCGACGGCCGCCGCCTCGGCCGCCTGCCCCAGCTCCCCGTACAGCTCGGCCAGCCGCCAGCGCGCTAGCGCCCAGAAGGCCTCGCCGCCGAGATAGGCGCGGTGCTGCTCGCCGGAGGCCGCCTCGAGCACGCGCACCGCGCGTGCGGGCTCGCCCAGCCGCAGGTAGACGTCGGCGAGCGAGGTCGCCGCCAGGAAGTACACCGATGAGCCCGCGGCCTGCTCCTCCCGCAGGCCGCGCTCCATCAACGCGACCGCGCCCCGCGGGTCGCCCGCCGCCAGGGCGAGCTCGCCTCGCACCAGTCGCGCCGCGCCCGGAGGGGCGATGTGGGAAGGGGGCGGCCTGCCGATCTCCCGGTAGGGTCCCACCCCGTACGCATCGGGCTGCCGCAGCCACTCCGTCAGTCCCGCCACCGCTTCCTGCTCGCGACCCGCCTTGGCCAGCAGCATGAGCCGCAACGGCTCGAACCGGTTGTTCACCGGGCTGTCGCCCAGCGACCGCTCGACGTGGGGCAGCGCCCCGTCGATGCCGCCGGCGAGATACGCCGCCGTGAGCAGGTGCGCGCGGTGCGAGGGGGGAAAGCTCTCCCCCAAGAGCGCCTCGGCGGCCCGGTAGCGACCGAGGGCGCGTTGCAGATGGGCGATCGTCCAGGCGCACTGCTGCCGGTCGCGGCCCGAGAGCTCCGGCAGCCGCTGCCCGAGGGCTTCAGCCCGAGCCAGGGCGCGGCCGGCGTCGCCGGCCACCCAGTGGCGGTGCGCGCGGTACCCCAGCAGCCACGCCTCGTTCCACCCGAGCGTCGCGGGCTCCCTCGGCACCGCGGCGAGGAGGGCCTCGCCGCGCCGCAGGTACGGCTCGGCGGCCTCGGGCCGATTGGCCCAGATCGACAGGGCCCGGGCGGCTCGCAGCTGGGTCCAATCCAGATACGGGCGCAGGCGGGCGCTGGCGACGGCGTGCGGCACCGCTTCGCCGTGGCGGTCGAGCTGCTCGAAGAGGGAGGCGAGGTTGCTGTGCGCCCAGAAATCGTCCGGGTAGAGGCTGAGCAGCGCCTCGAAGCCAACGATCGCCCGCTCCCAGTCGCCGCGCAGGGCTGATGCGCTGGCTCGGACGAAGGCGCGCTCCCGCTCGCTGGCGCCGGCGGACAGGGCGAGCGCTTGCTCGGCGGCGGCGCTCGACTCCTCGCGCCGACTTCCCTGATTGCTGATGGCGTAAGCGAGGTAGATCCAGCCGGAAACGAATTCCGGGTCCGCCGCCACGGCCTGCCGCAGGAGGTCCTCGGCCGCCGCGTGATTGCCCTGCGCGATGAGCGCCTCGCCGCGCGTGAACAGGCGCAGCGCCGGCAGGGAGGGGGTGGTGACCTGGGCCAGGCGCTCCTCTCCGGCGCCCCTGCCGGCCGGTCTCTCCCCGAGCGCTGCGCGCAGCCGCGAGGCCAGTCGCCGCACCGCCGCCAGCACCGCCTCCTGGCGCGGAGCCTCCTCGACGAATACGGCGAGCACCTGGCTGCTGGCCGGGTCGAGGAGCTCGGCGCTCAGGGCGTAGGTCGCTCCCAGCCGGTCGATGCGGCCGCTCACCACCGCCGAGAGGCCGCCGTCGCGCAGCGCCACCTCGCGGGCGAGATCGCGGTCGAGCGACGTGTCGGCCGGCAGCGCCATCAAGCGCAAGGCGTCCCCCACCCGCTCCGGCGTCGCCACGCGCAGGAACCGCGAGTCCGCGAGCTCGCGCCGCAGGGCGTAGGTCACGGTGCCATCGAGCAGCTCCTCACCGGTGCGGTTGTCGAAGTCCCCCACCAGCACCCACGGCGGCTCGATCTCCACCCCTGCGCCGAGACTTCCCGGTGGCGGCACGGCGAGCCGGGGGAGGAGGAACGCGGCCAGGCCGCCGAGCAGCGCCAGGGCGAGCCCGACCGCGGCGACGGTGCGGCCGCGAGAGGGCAACAGGCGGCGGAGGCGCCGCGCTCCCCCGGTGGCGCGCAGGGCGTCGACGGCGGCGCCCGCGGAGGGAAAGCGGTCGCTCGGCTCGCGGGCTAGACAGCGCAGGATCGCCTGGTCCCAGCGTGGGTCGAGGTCCGGCCGGTGACGCCGTGGGGGCGTCGGATCCTCGCCCAGCCGCTTCAATGCCGCCGAGAGCGGAGTGTCGCCCGCGTGCGGCACCTCGCCGGTAAGCAGCTCGTAGAGCAGCAGGCCGAAGCCGTAGATGTCGGCTGCCGGGGTGACCGTCTTCCCCTGGAGCTGCTCGGGTGCCATGTAGGCCGGCGTGCCCAGCAGCTGCCCCGCGGCCGTCGTCGGCGACGCCGGGGCGGCGGCGTCGAAGGCGCGGGCGACGCCGAAGTCCATCACCACCGCTCGCGGCGTGTCGGCGCCGCCGACCAGCATCACGTTGGCCGGCTTGAGGTCCCGGTGGACGACCCCCTCGCGGTGGGCAACGTCGAGCGCCGCGGCCACCTGCTCGGCGAGCGGCAGCGCCTCGGCCGGGGAGAGCGGGCCTCGCTCCGCCAGCCGTTCGGCGAGTGTCACGCCGCGCAGCATCTCCATGGTGACGAAGGCGACCTCACCCGCCTCCCCGTGGTGGAGGTAGAGGTCGAACACCCGGCAGGCGTTGGGATGGCTGACGCGCCGCGCGAGAGTGATCTCGCGGCGGAAGCGCTGCCGGGCGCCGGGGTCGGCGGCGATCCCCGGCAGCAGCATCTTGAGCGCGACGCGGCTGCCGAGCTCGTGGTCCTGCGCCTCGTAGACCACGCCCATGCCGCCGGCGCCGCGGCAGCCGACGATCTCGAAGCGGCCGGCCAGCAGCTCACCGGGTGGCAGCTCGCCCGCCTCGGCGGTCGGCTCGAGGCTGGAGGGCGCGGCGGAGCCCGCGGCAAGCGGCGGCGGCCGGTCGAGCAGTGCCTCGCGCCCGTGCGCGGCGAGCAGCCGCTCGAGCTCGGCGCGCAGGGCGGGCTCGCCGGCGCAGGCGCCCGCCAGAAAGGCAGCCCGCTCGGTGCCCTCCCGCTCGAGGGCCGCGTGGAAGAGCTCCCACAGCCGATCCCATGCGACGCGCGATGGCGGAACGTTCAAACGGGGTTCCACTTCCCTGCATTATAGGGGTAACGGCCACCGCAGCCCCAGGAACCGCCCGCCCCGCGCGCTCCTCGCCCGCTCGCTCCACTCTCGCCGTCATGGCCGCCTCCCCACCGTCTGGCGCGATCGCCGGCGTTTCGGCGCATGGAGAGGTAGACGAAAAGGAGACTCGCCATGTGCCGAACCCTTCGACCCCTCCTGATGAGCCCCGCCTTCACCAAATGCGGTACTCGGGCCGCGCGCGGGCAAGGCGCCCGTGATCTGGCGCACTTTCGCTCGTTTGGCGCATTGAGTAGTAACGGCTCGGCACCGTCCCGGTCTCGAGCTTGCCGACGGAGGTGGGCCATGTGGAGCTTCGCAGCATGTTCCTCAGTGGTTGGATCGGGGGGTGGCCGGGTGGTCGTGGACTGTGCGGTGCGGTCGCGGCCGCCGGGGGCGAGGAGGCGGGTGAGCGCGAGGTCGTCCCCGGCTCCCGCGCCGCGCAGGGCGCAGCGAGCGCTGCTTCTGGTCCTCGCGATCGCGGCACCTCTGGTGCTCGCCCCGCCTGCCGCGGCGGTCGACAAAGACGTTTGCATTCAACAAACGAGTGTTACCGGCGAAGAGCTTGCCGCGCTGCAGATCAACAGCCGCACGGGCCAGTGGGCGGCGTTGGTATCTCTCGCCCCGGGGGCCGCCAACGTGGTCGTGACAGGGGGGGGCGTCATCACCCGAGACGGTGACCTCCACCGCCTGAGCTCGGCCGGAGAATGGGGGACGATGGAGGCCAGCTTCCACCCGGACGGGTTCGGCAGCATGGACCTCTCCATGGAGCCCATCCTGCCGGGCCGTTCCTTCGCTTTCGTCGATGTCCGCGCCGGCGACGGCTGCCCCCCCATCAAGCTCGGCTTCGACTTCGGCCAGCCTCAGGTGCTGATCACAGGGGTGGGCCTGAATCCGCTGGAGATCACGACGACGATTACGCCGGCGAGCGGCACCGACGTCTATCTGGATTTCGCCTTTCTCGGCGGCGACGCCGACACACGCCAGCTGGGTATCGGCCGTGCCTGGCTGCGGCGCGACCGCCCGCCGTTGGTTCCCGAACCCTTCTACATGCCCTTCGCGGAAGGGTTCAGCGTCGACATCGCGAGCAACGGTTCCGGCGACGTCAACGTGGTGGCGATCGATGGTAACTTAAAGGGCTGGAGCTGGGGTATCGACTACGATGGGGAAAGCCGCGCAGCGATCGCACAACTGGGGCTGCCGACCCCGCTCGCCACCGCGGTCGAGACCGTCCCCGACTCTCGCGACCGCTTCACGATCATGGCGCAGCGTGGCGACACGGGAATCATCTCCCGTTTTGGCCTCAATCCTGGCGGCAGCCTGATGCCAGGGGCTGCCTTCCCTGGTGTCTTCGGTCACGCGTACTACGGCCACAATCAGCCCAGCGCCGACGAATGGTCGCTGGTCGTGCATCGCGACGATGGCGCGGTCGTGCTCTTTCCGGATCTCTTGGCGCCCGCCCCAGAGGGGGTGGTGATCGGCTCGGCCCCGATCGCCAAGGCCGACGACCCGTTCGTGGTGGTCGATCCCTGCGTCACCACCGACCAGAGCGGCCGCAGCGTGACGATCTTTCCGGACAAGGCGGCCGGAGTCTTGCGCGCCCTGCGCTACGTACCCGAGCAGGGATACTTCGACCCGGTCGATCTCGAAGCGGTGCCGAAGGCGAGCGAGAGCTTCGTCAGCATCGGCTGCGCCTTCTTCGGCGAGGCTCTCGTCTATTCCTATGTCGCAGAAGGAGCCTTGGTCCTCGGCAGGGTGACCGACCCCTTCGCAACAGAGTTCGTGCGCGAGGTGGAATTCAAGACTCCTGGTTTCGAAGCTGAGATTGGCGGCACCAAGGGAGGGGTGATCAACGAGATCACGAAATCGGGCGGTAATGAGCTCGAGGGAGCGTTCATCGGCCACTTCACCAGGGAAGATTCTTTCCAGCGCAGCACCCGTGCCGCCGGGCCCTTCCTCGGCTTGCTGCCGATCGGCATCGTCCCCGAGCCGCCTCCCGGCCCCTGGCTCTCCAGCCCGCTGCTGCCCGGCCACCGGGTGAAGGTGCGGATCACCGGCGGCGGCGGCCCGATCGCGGGCCGGCTGGAGAGCGACTGCATCGAGGAGACGCTCTGCGTCAGCGGCGCCCTCGCCGGGCGGGCGGAGGTCTTCGTGCGGGTGGTGGGGCCGAAGCCCAACGGCCATCTGTGGCCGACCTACGTCAAGTTCTCGACCTCGCAGGTGGAGATCTGGAATCACCAGGAGGCGACCGGCGTCGTCACCTACCACCTGCTGCCGGCTGTCGCCGAGGGCGCGGAGCGCCTGGCGCTGTCGGGAGTCGCCGACCGCGGCGGCTTCCTGCCGCCGCTCTCGCAGACCGCCGCCGCCGGTCAGGCCGCGGTGGCGGTCCTCTCCGAAGAGCCCGCTCGCGGCCGGGAGCTGGCGGTCGGCGTGCCGGCGAACGGCGCCACCCCGCGCGCCGCCGGCGACCCGCCGCCGCCCGACGGCCCCTGGCTCACCAGCGGCCGCCTGCCCGGCTATCGCGTGAAGATCCGCGTCACGGCGGGCGGCGGCAGCATCCCGGGCCGGGCGGAGGCCGACTGCATCGCCGAGACGCTGTGCGCCAGCGGCGCGCTGGCGGGCCGCTCCGAGGTCTTCGTGCGCGTCGTGGGGCCCAAGCCCAACGGCCGCCTGTGGCCCACACTGGTCAAGTTCTCCACCTCGCAGGTGGAGGTGTGGATCGAGCAACTGTCGGGCGGAGACGTTCGCTACTACCGCCTCGACCCGGTGGCGCCGGGCGAGGAGCTGCTGGCCCTCGACGGCCTCGCCGACAAGGAAGGGTTCCTGCCATGAAGAGCCTCGACTTCTTCCGTCTCGCCCCCGCCCTGGCGCTGCTCGGAGCCGCCCTGCCGGCCTCGACGGCCGCGCCGGCCGCCGCCACGATCTACGTCATGATCTCCGACCCGGTCTTGGCCGATCAGGCGCCGGTCATCGCCCTGGGCCACATCACCGGCCGCTGGCCGGCTCCCAGGGAGGCCGCCACTCGCTACAGCTTCGAGATCGAGCGGGTGCTCAAGGGCGAGCCGCTGGCGAGCACGCTCGTCGTCCATGTCCCCGGCGGCGAGGGGCCCGACGGGCTCGAGCTCGTCCTCTGGGGAGCGCCGCGCTTCGCGGAGGGCGAGCGGGCTCTCCTCTTCCTCGAGCCCCGGCCGGACGGCGCCTGGGCGCCCCTCCACCTGATGCTCGGCGCCTTCCACGAGAGGCGGGTCGGGCGCCACGTCCTGGCCCTGCGCGAGCTCGCCGGTGCCCACGCCGTCGCGGATCCCGCGACCGCTAACGGCCGCGACTGGAGCGAGCCCGCGGCGCTGCGCGACTTCGCGGGCTTCGCCGAGTGGCTTGCCGCGCGCGCACGGGGAGAGCGGGCCGAGCCCGACTACCTCCTCAGCGACCCCCGGGGCGACCTGCGGGCGGTCGCCGAGAGGTTCAATCTGATGGAGATCGGCGGCAGGAACCCGCGCTGGACCGAGTTCGACGACGGCGGCGAGGTCTCCTGGCGCCGCCACGTCGCCGGCCAGCCGGGCCTGGCCGGCGGCGGCGCGAACGAGATCGGGGCCGCGATGACCGCCTGGAACGGCGATCCCGGCACCCCCATCCGCTTCGAGCTGGTCGGCGTCACCAGCTCCGCCAACGGCTTCGCCGGAGGCAGCGACGGCGTCAACGCGATCCTCTTCGACGATCCCAACGGCGAGGTGCCGGGCACCTTCGTCTGCGGCCCCGGCGGCGGCGGCATCCTCGCCATCGCCGGGCCCTGGACGAGCTCGCAGATCGTCTCCGACTTCAACGGCAAGATCTGGCGCAGGATCGTCGAAGCCGACCTCATCACCCAGGACGGCATCGCCTGCTTCGCCGAGGGCAACTCGAGCGGTATGGCCCAGTTGTTCACCCACGAGTTCGGACACGCCCTCGGCCTCGCCCACTCCTGCGGCGACGTGGCGACCGGCGCCTGCGTCGCCGGCAGCGCCGCCGACGAGGCCGTGATGCGCTCCGGGCTGCACAACGACCGCCGCGGCGCCAAGCTGGGCCAGGACGACCGCAATGCGATCGCGGCGGTCTACAAGGCGGCGGGCGGCGGCGGCGGCGGCAACGACTCGACCCCGCCGGCGCGGGCGCCGCTCACCACGTCCGCCCAGCGGGACTTCGAGTTCTGGGTCGACATCACCGGCGCCCAGACCTTCGCCGGCAAGAAGGTCAACGCCTGCATCGCCGAGACCCTCTGCGTCCAGGGCGCGGTGGAGGGACGGCCCGAGATCTTCGCCAAGGTCATCGGCCCCCGCCCGAACGGCTTCCTCCTCGTCCAGCTCGTCCGCTTCACCCCCTCGCTCGTCGAGGTCTGGATACGCCAGAGGAGCACGGGCAAGGTCGCCTACTACCGTCTCGAGGCCGTCCCCGCCAGCGTCGAGAACCTCTCCGGGGTCCAGGACGGCGGCACCTTCCGGCC
>DATKEH010000287.1:0-13951 GCA_035546355.1 Thermoanaerobaculia bacterium | reverse complement strand
CTTTCCCACTGCCGGCGGTTGACGTAGAACGACAGCGAGGGCCCCGGCTCCCACCACCCCGGGTAGTAGTAGAGCTTGGCCACCTTGTGGAAGCCCAGCTTCTCGTCGTCGTAGGGGCCGACCCACTCGGTGGCGTCGATGGTGCCGCTCTCGAGGGCGGGGAAGATGTCGCCGCCGGCCAGCACCTGCACCGTCGCACCCAGCCGGTCCATCACCTCGCCGCCGAGTCCCGGGATGCGCATCCTGAGCCCACGCACGTCGGCGGCGGTCTCGATCGGCCGTTTGAACCACCCACCCATCTGGGCGCCCGTGTTGCCGGCCGGCATGGTGACGACGTCGAACGGCGCGAACAGCTGGTCCACCAGCTCGCGCCCCCCGGCTTCGTCCAGCCAGGCGTCCTGCGCCCGCGCCGTCAGCCCGAACGGGAAGCAGGTGTCGAAGGCGAGGGCCGGGCTCTTGCCGATGAAGTAGTAGCTCGCCGTCTGTCCCATCTGCACCGTGCCCTGTTGCACCGCATCCAGGACCTGCAAGCCGGGGACGATCTCGCCGGCGGGGTAGACGCGGATGCGGAAGTCGCCCTCGGTGAGCGCCGAGACCCGCTCCGCCAGCACCTCGGAGCTGCCGAAGATGGTGTCGAGACCGCGCGGGAAGCTGGACACCAGCCGCCACTGCAGGCGGCGGCGGGTGTGCACGGCCGGGCCGACGTCGGCCTCGCGTCGCGCATCGCAGGCGGTGAGAGCGGCGGCCCCCGCCGCCAAGGCGCCTCCGCCGATCAGCCTGCGGCGGGTGAGACGCTGGGGATCGTCGGCCATCGAGCCCTCGTACTCTATACCCCCCGACAGCCGTAGAATCACCCGCGGTGCCCTCCCGCCGGAGACTCGCCGCCAAGCTGGGCGTGCTGTGGTCGCTGTACTTCGTCCAGGGGCTGCCGTTCGGCTTCCAGGCGACCGCCTTGCCCCTCTACCTGCGCGCCCACGGCGTTTCGCTGACCGGCATCGGCCTGGCCACCGCCCTCGCCCTCCCCTGGTCGCTCAAGGTGCTGTGGGCGCCGCTGGTCGATCGCTTCGGCTCCCCGCGTTTCGGACGCCGGCGGTCGTGGATCGTGCCGCTGCAGGTGGCCCTCGCGGCCTGCTGCGCCGCCGCGGCCCTGGTGCCTCCGGAACGGGGCCTGCTCGGGCTGCTGCTGCTGGTGCTGGCGATGAACTTCTGCGCCGCCACTCTCGACGTGGCGGTGGACGGCCTGGCGGTCGACCTGCTGGAGCTGCCCGAGCTGGGGCAGGGCAACATCGCGCAGGTGGTCGGTTACAAGGCAGGGATGCTCACCGGTGGCGGTCTGTTGGTGTGGGCCAGCGGCCGGATCGGCTGGCAGGGTCTGTTCCTGGCGATGGCGGTGCTGGTGGCCGCCACCCTGGCGGTGAGCCTCGGGTTCCGCGAGCGGTACCACCAGGAGCCGCGGCTGCCGTCGTCGCCGCTGGTACACCCGCGCCTGGGCGAGGTGCTGGCCGTGCTGCGGCGGGCGCTGGCGTCGCGGCCCGCGCTGTGGATGCTGCTGTTCATCGGCACCTACAAGCTGGGCGAGACCATGGCCGACACCATGTTCAAGCCCCTGCTCTTCGACGCCGGCTTCAGCCGCGAGCAGATCGGCCTGTGGGTGGGAACCTGGGGCATGCTGTTCTCGATCGTCGGCTCGTTCGCCGGCGGCATCCTCGCCGGGCGTACTTCGCTGCTCACGGCGCTCGCCGTGACCGCCAGCTTGCGGGTGGTGCCGGTGGCGGGGGAGTGGTGGCTCACCCTGGTCACCCCTACGCCCGAGCGCGTGCTGTGGGTCACCTGCGCCGAGCACTTCTTCGGCGGCGCCCTGACCACGGCGCTCTTCGCCTTCATGATGAGCCGCGTCGACCGCCGCATCGGCGCCACCCACTACACCCTGCTGGCCTCGGTGGAGGTGTGGGGGAAGCTCCTCGCGGGCTGGGTGTCGGGCGCCATCGCCGACGCCACTTCCTACCCCTTCCTGTTCGGCCTGGCGACCCTGCTGTCGGTCGCCTTCCTCGGCCTGCTGGTGCCGCTGTGGCGCCACCGCCCGGTCGCCCTGCCCCAGCAGCCCGTGGGCAGCTGAGCGCGGCAAAAAGGCGGAGGGGGCCCGGCGGCCGGGCCCCCTCCTGGCGCGGGACCTGTGGGGCGGCGGCTCAGGGCCTCTTCAGGCAGAACGTGTAGCTGCCCGAGCCGCTGTAGGAGTCGATCTTCCAGTAGTAGTACCCGGAAGAGCCGTAGTAGTTGATGTACTCGTCCGCCGTCGAGCCCAGGGAGCTCTTGACCAGGCCCCACGACGAGCCGGACCACTTGTACAGGCGCAGGTCGAAGTCCGGCCCAGACGGACCGTCGAGCGTGCCGGTGTGGTAGCCGGAGCGGCTGCTGTAGTAGTAGGTACCGTCGGGGTGGAGGTCGTAGTCGCCGGTGCCCGACAGGGTGCCGGTGTACAGCGTGCCGTCGCAGCTCGGGGCCGGTGCGGTGACCGTCACGCTCTTGGAGGTGCTGGCGGTGGCGCCGTCGTCGTCGGTCACCGTCAGCGTCACCGTGTAGATGCCGCCGGCAGCGTAGGTCTTGCTGGGGTTGGTCGACGTCGACGTGGTGCCGTCGCCGAAGCTCCAGCTACGCGAGGCGATGGTGCCGTCGGAGTCGCTGCTGGCGTCGGTGAAGCTGGCGGTGAGGCCACTGGTGGTGAAGGTGAAGCTCGCGGTGGGCGGGTTGTTGGGCGCGGCGGTCGCGTAGGACCCCTGCAGGGTCACGCCGGAGTAGCTGGTGTAGCCGCGCAGCATGACGTGCCAGGTGCCGGCGCTGGGGGAGGCCCAACTGCAGCTCTCGCTGTTGCCGTTCCTGTAGGGGCGGCAGTCCCAGCTCGAGGTGGTGGGGGCGGTGCCGTACTTGACGTAGAGGTCGGCGTCGCCGCTGCCGCCGGAGATCTGGAAGACGAGGTTGCTGGCGCCGGAGGGTACCGCCATCGTCCAGCGCTGCTCGCTGCCGCTGGCTCCCGACAGGTTGCTCACCGGCACGCCGTTCTGCAGCTCCGCGCTGCCGCCGCCGCTCGTACCCGGCACGCCGACGGCGTCCCATGCCTTGTGCACGGCCGCCGTCTCGGTGCTCCCGTAGAGGTCCGTGGCGGCCTGCGCCGTCGCGGTGCGGGCGCCCTCGAAGGTGGTCGACGAGGTCATGTAGAGGGTAAGGGCGCGATAGAAGATCCGCTCCGCCTTGGCCATGCCGAGGGCCGGCACGCTCACCGAGGTCTTGCCGCGCGGGTGGGTGCCGCCGGACACCAGCAGCTGGAAGGCGAGGTTGGCGATGCCCGAGTTGCCGTGCACGCCGCAGTAGTCGTTGCTCTGCGACGGCGTGCAGCTGCCCGAGTAGAGGCGCTCGGGGTAGTAGTCGCGGCTGTAGCCGTCGGCGGTGGGGTCGTCCATGTAGCGCAGGGCGTCGCCGGCGGTGCCGGGGGTGTAGATGTCCTCGCCGATCTTCCAGGTGTTGGCGTCGATGCCTCCCCGGTACCAGGCCTCGGCGGCGGCCGCGAAGACGTCCGACATCCCCTCGTTCAGCGCCCCCGGCTCCTTCTGGTAGACGAGGTCGGCGGTGTAGTCGGTGACCGCGTGGGTCAGCTCGTGGGCATCGACGTCGAGGGCCTTGGACAGGTGGGTGAAGGTGGTGCCGTCGCCGTCGCCGTACACCATCTGCGAGCCATTCCAGAAGGCGTTGTTGTAGTTGCTCGAGTAGTGGACGGTGGAGGTGATGGTGGCGCCGGCGCCGTCGAAGGAGTCGCGGCCGTGGACGCCGAGGTAGTAGTCGTAGGTGACGCCGGCGTAGGTGTGGGCGGCGTTGATGGCGGCGTCGGAAGTCGAGCCCGAAGTCTCGGTGAGCACCAGGCTGCCGGGCAGCGAAGTGCCGTTGTTGGCGGTGTAGGTGCGCCGGTTGCGGGCGTACTGGTAGACCGAGTCGGTGGCCACCAGCCGGCCGCTCTCGGCGTCGACGAACAGGCGGTCGAGGCGCGGATTGCCCTCGCCGTCGCGGTAGCGGGCGAGGACGGTCCACACCAGGGTCGCCGCGGTATCGGCGTCGACCCAGTACGCCAGCTCCGGCTCGTCGGCCGGTTGCCAGCGGTAGATGCCGATCTCGGCGGCCGCGTCCACCACCGCCCGCGCCGGGTCGAGTCGAGGGCGGCGGCTGGACAGCCCGTCCTCCGCAGCGATGCGGCCGTTGAGGGCGAAGACCCGCCCGGCGGCGTCGCCGTGGACGACGACGTCGCCCCCGTACACGCGCCTGCCGGCCAGGGTCTGCTGCAGCCTGACGTGCGCCTGGCCGAGCTCGTCGTGGGTGACGGAGCGCACCTCGAAGGTCTCGCGCCCGCTGGCGCCGAGCAGCCCGGCGTGGGAGCGTACCGCGGCGCGGGCCCCCGAGGCGGCGTCCGCGCCGAGGGTGCCGAGATCGCCGGCGAGGAAGGTCGGCACGCCGCGGGCGTCGCGCGCGCGGACCTCTACGGAGCCGGCCTGGGCCCAGGCCGCGCCGGCGGCGGGGACGAGGATGAGGATGGCGGCGAGGAGCGTTCGTATCACGGGATGGTTCCTCCGAAAAAAGGGGATCGGACGGGTCGGCAGCACGGTGCGCTGGCGGCGGACGGGAGCAAGCCCCGGACCAGGCCGACGAGGCGCGGCCAACTCTCTACAGGTGAGTGAGTTGTGAGGAGGGCTGCCGATAGGACCGGCAGCGGGAGGGGCAGCAGATGACCCGTGAAGACCCGCTGAAGCGGGTCAATCTCGTTACGGTGGGTCGACCGTTGACCCGGCGGCGGCGGCTGCGAGGCCGCGCCCGCCGGCAGCGCGCCGCCGCCCGCGCCACCGTCCCGCCAGCCCGATCACGCCCAACCCCGCCGCACCCAGCAGCACGATGGCCGGGCCGGAGGGCAGGTCGTAGGCATAGGAGAGCGACAACCCGCCCAGCGCCATCGCCACGCCGCTGCCCACCGCCAGCAGCACCACCTGCAGGAAACCCTTGGCCAGCCGCAGCCCGATCACTGGCGGGATGGTGAGCAGGGCGATCACCAGCACGATCCCCACCAGCCGCAGGAGGAAGACCACCGACAGCGCGATGGCCACCAGCAGCAGCGCGTTCACCGTCCGCACCCGTACCCCCTGCACGGCGGCGAACTCCTCGTCGAAGGCGACGGCGACCAGCTCGTCGAACCACAGCCACAGCGCCCCGACTACCGCCAGCGTCAGGCCGAGGGTCAGCAGGACGTCGCTCGTGCCGACGGTGAGGATGTTGCCGAACAGGTAGGTCATCAGGTTCGGCGCGTAGCCCGGCGTCTGGTGCATGAACAGGAACCCGATCGCCATGCCGGCCGCCCACAGCACTCCGATGGTGGCGTCGTGCGAGCGGCCGCGCCCTTTGCCGCTGCGAGCGAGCAGCAGGGCGGCGAGGACGGCCACCACCGCCGCACCCAGCCTGGGGTCGAGACCGAGGAAGTAGCAGACGCCGAGGCCGCCGAAGGCGGCATGGCTGATGCCGCCGCTGATGAAGACCAGTCGCTTGACCACCACGAAGGTGCCCACCACGCCGCACAGCACGGCCCCGAGCAACCCGGCCCAGGCGGCGTTGCGCACGAACTCGTAGGAGAGCAGCTCGGCGAGGCCGGTCATCGCCTCCCGCCCCTCACTCCCGCCCGCCCGTCCCCGGCTCGTGGGCGTGGGGCTCGAGCACCCGGTGCGGCACGCCGTGGGCGATCAGCTCCACCGGGCAGCCGTAGACCTCCTCGAGCATGGCGGGGGTGAGACGCCCTTCGGGGTGGTAGTGGAGCCGGCGGTTGACGCAGGCGATCTGGCGGACGGCGCCGGCGAAGGGAGTCAGATCGTGGGTGACCACTACCACCGGGATGGTCCGGTTCAGCTCGACCAGCACGTCGATCAGGCTCTCCCGCAGCTCGAGGTCCACCGAGGCGAGCGGCTCGTCGAGGAAGAGGATTTGCGGCTCACCGACCAGGGCACGGGCGATGAGGGTGCGCTGCAGCTGCCCTCCGGAGAGCTCTCCGACGGGCTCGTCGGCGACCTCGATCAGCCCCAGGCGGCGCAGCGTCTCGTCGTCGCGGTCGTCCCCGTCGCCGCGGCGGCGCCGGCCGCGCCGCTGGCTGAGGCGCCCCATGCGGACGACGTCGCGGACCCGCAGGGGGAAGTCCTTGTCGAAGGTGGCGAACTGGGGCACCCAGCCGCAGGCGCCGCCCCCCGGTATCCGCCGCACCACCTCCCCCGACCAGGGGTCGAGCAGGCCGAGGATCACCTTCAGCAGGGTGGTCTTGCCGCCGCCGTTGGGCCCGATGATGGCGAGGAAGTCGTCGTCGTGGATCTGCAGCGAGACGCGGTCGAGGATCACCTCGGCGCCGTAGCCGAAGACGACGTCGCGCAGCTCGACGAGCGGAGGCGTGCGGGTCATGGCGAGGGTGCGCCGGTCGGCGCCGATCCCAAGGAGGCGGCGATCGCTTCGGCGGTGCGCCGCATCCCTGCCGGCCAATCGCGCGGCAGCGGGTCCAGCGGCACCACCCGGCCGCCCAGCTCGGCGGCGAGCACGCGGGCGCCGCGGTCCGAAAACCCTTCCTGCACGAAGATGGTGGTGATCCCCTCGCGGCGAGCCCGGTCGAGCAGCGACACCAGCTGCCGCGGCGCCGGCTCCCGCCCTTCGCTCTCGATCGCCAGCTGCTCCAGGCCGTAGCGCGCCGCCATCGCCCCCCAGGCGGGATGATAGACGAGGAAGGCGCGCCCCGAGTGCGGCGCCAGCCGCTGGCGCACTTCGCGGTCGACGCGGTCGATCTCGGCGCGGGTAGCGGCCAGCCGATGAGCCCGGGAGTCGGCGCCGGCCGCGTCCATCCGGGAGAGGGCCGCAGCCACCCACTCGGCGGTGGCCTCCATCACCGGCGGCGAGAGCCAGAGGTGCGGGTCGTCCGGCGGCACCTGCGCCGCGGTGGCGAGAGCGGCGTCGGTGAGCGTCACCAGAGGGACGCCGCGCCGCGCCAGCGTCGGCCCCAGCGCCTCGCTCTCGGCGAGGAAGGCGGGGTGGCCGACGCCGACGTAGAGGCCTGCAGTCTCGAGGGCGAACAGCTGGCGGGGCGCCGGCTCGAAGCCGTGGTGCGAGGTGCCGGCGGGGACCATGATGGTCGTCGTCACCGAGTCGCCGCCCACCGCCTCCACCAACCAGGCCAGAGGGGGTACCGCGACCGCCACCTGGATGGGTGACGCGGGGGAGCCGGCCTGCGGCGGAGCTGCGCGATCGCCGCCGCAGGCGGCCACCCCGAGGACGAGCAGCGCCGAGCCCCACCAGCTGCTGCCGACGGTGGGCGCGGTTCGGGGGGCAGGGGAGCGGCGCATGGGGCGGCGGGTTCGGAGGGGTGCGTAGGATAGCGCAGCGCGGAGCCCGTCCCGGACTCTCGTCCCGCTACCCTGCGATAACCTCGACCCACCACCCGCGGAGGCCGCCGTGTTTCACCCCCCGGAGCGCTTCAACATCGCCGACTACTTCCTCGACGCCCGGGTGCGGGAGGGGCGGGGAGACCGCGTGGCACTGCGGCTCGACGGAGGCGACCTGACCTACGGCCAGGTGCTGGCGCTCGCCAACCGCTACGGCCAGGTGCTGCGCCGGCTGGGGGTGCAACCCGAGGAGCGGGTGATGCTGGCCCTCCGCGACGGCCCCGACTTCGTCGGCGCGCTGTTCGGCAGCTTCAAGATCGGCGCGGTGGCGGTGATGGCCAATCCCGGGCTTCCCGCCGAGCAGCTCGCCGGCCTGCTCGACTACACTCGTGCCCGGCTGCTGGTCACCGACGCGGCGACGCTGGCCGTCGCCGAGCAAGCCGTGGCCGAGCAGGGGAGCTGGCTGCGGCAGGTGCTGGTGGCCGACGGCGACGGCGACGGCCGCCCCAGCTTCTCGCTCCAGGCCGCCGGGGTCGCTGCCGAGCTCGACACCCTGCCGACCCACCGCGACGACGCGGCGTTGTGGCTATTTTCCGGCGGCACCACCGGCCGGCCGAAAGCGGTGGTGCAGAGCCACCGCTCTTACGCCAACACCACCGAGCTGTACGCCAAGGCGGCTCTCGGCTACCACCAGGACGACGTCACCCTGTCGGTGCCGCGGCTCTTCTTCGGCTACGCCACCGGCGCCAATCTCTTCTTCCCCTTCGCCGTCGGCGCCTCGGCGGTGCTGTTCCCCGAGCACCCGACGCCGGAGGTGCTGTTCGACAGGATCCGCCGCCATCGCCCGACCATCCTGGTCAACGTGCCGACGATGGTGGGCAAGATGGTCTCGCACCCCGCGGCGGCGGCGCAGGACCTCTCCTGCCTGCGCCTGGCCACCTCCGCCGGCGAGGCGCTGCCGGCGCCGCTGTACGAGCGGTGGATGGAGGTCTTCGGCGTCGAGCTGCTCGACGGCCTGGGCACCGCCGAGATGTGGCACGTCTTCCTCTCCAACCTGCCCGGCGCGGTGCGCCCCGGCACCCTCGGCCGGGCGGTGCCGGGGTTCGACGTGCGGGTGTGCGACGACGAGGGGCGCGAGGTGCCGCGCGGCGAGCTCGGGCGGCTGTGGGTGCGCGGCGGCTCCCGCGCCACCGCCTACTGGCGGAACCTGGAGATGACGGCCGAAACCTTCCGCGGGGAGTGGGTGGCCCTGGGGGACCTGGTGCGGATGGACGACGAGGGGTGGGTCAGCTACCAGGGCCGCGCCGACGACGTGCTCAAGGTGGGCGGCAAGTGGTGCGCGCCGCAGGAGGTGGAGAGTTGCCTGCTGGCCCACCCGGCGGTGCGCGAGTGCGCCGTAGTCGGCGTCGAGGACGCCGACGGCCTCACCAAACCGTGGGCGTTCGTGGTGGCCGCCGAGGGAGGGGCCGGGGCGGAGCTCGAAGCCGAGCTCAAGGAGCTCGCCCTGGATCGCCTCGAGGCTCACAAGCACCCGCGGCGGGTGGTGGTGCTGGCGACCCTGCCCCGCACCCACCTCGGCAAGGTCGACCGCGGGCGGCTCAAGCGCGAGGCGGCGGCGCTGCGCTGAGTCGGTCCCCCCACCCTTCCGGCTCGCCGTAGGGGCGCAGCGGCCGCCGCCCCTCGCGCGGTGGGCGCGGACGAGCCGGCAGGTACTGGCCCGGCCAGGGGAAGTTCCAGAACTCGTAGCGCTCGGCGGCGTGCAGGGTGAGGTAGGGGTCGTGCAGGTGGGGGCGGGCCATCACCGCCAGGTCGGCGCGGCCGGCGGCCAACACCGTGTTGGCGTGATCGGCGCCGAGGATCGCCCCCACCGCCATCACCGGCACCCGCGCCTGGTAGCGCACCTGCTCGGCGAACGGCACCTGGTACATGCGTCCGAAATCGGGCTCCGACTCGGGCGAGTTCCCCCCCGAGGAGACGTCGACGACGTCGCAGCCGGCGTCCCGCAGGGCGCGCGCCACCGCCACCGTGTCCTCGGGGGTGGTGCCGCTGTCGTCGCGCATCCAGTCGGTGGCGGTGACCCGCACCCCGATCGGCTGGGGCGCCGGCCACGCCTCCCGCATCGCCCGGAAGACCTCGAGCGGGAAGCGCATGCGGTTCTCCATCGAGCCGCCGTACTCGTCGTCGCGGGCGTTGCACAGCGGCGACAGGAAGCTCGACAGCAGGTAGCCGTGCGCCATGTGCAGCTCGATCATGTCGAACCCCGCCGCCTCGGCGCGGCGGGCGGCGGCGACGAACTGCTCGCGCACTAGGTCCATGTCGTCGCGGGACATCTGCAGCGGCACCGGCCAGCCCGGGCGGTAGCACACGGGCGAGGGCGCCAGCGTCTCCCAGGCGCCCTCGTCGGTCCCGAGCGGGACGTCCTCCCCCTCCCAGGGGTGGCGCACCGACCCCTTGCGGCCGGCGTGGGCGAGCTGGATGGCGATCTTCGCGTCGCTGTGGGCGTGGACGAACTGCACGATGCGGCGCCAGGCGGCGGTCTGCTCGGTGTTCCACAGCCCGGTGCAGCCGGGCGTGATGCGCCCCTCCGGCGAGACGTCGGTCATCTCGGTGATCACCAGGCCGGCGCCGCCCAGGGCGCGGCTGCCGAGGTGCACCAGGTGCCAGTCGTCGGGCAAACCGTCGGCGGCGGAGTACTGGCACATCGGGCTCACCACGATACGGTTGGCGAGCTCGAGCTCGCGCAGCCGGAAGGGCGCGAACATCGGCGGCGGCGCCGGCGAGCCGCCGCTGCGGGGTGTAGGGTGCCGTGACGCGGCTTGCGTCGGCTCCTCGCGACCCCCTCTTCGCGTCGGCGGGGAGACGGCCGGGGTGAGCGGTCGGCTCCCGGCCTCGACCCCCAGGCACGGCGCCGGGCGATCGCCCACCTCGCGCTGGAACCACTCGTTCAGCCGCGCCACCAGCGCCGGGTCGCGCTGCATCAGCTCGTCGTAGGTGATGCGCTTGGAGCGGGTCATCAGGTTGAAGGTCAGCTCCAGGGGGTGCTGTCCCATGTAGCGCGGCGCGTTCTCGAACCACTCCAGGCTGGTCTGCGCCGCCTTCTGCAGCTTGATCACCTCCACCCAGCGCTCGTCCTCGTAGGCGGCGAGCGCCGCCTCGATGCCTGCCGCGCCGCCGGCGTGCGCCTCGAGCGCCGCCGCCAGGGCCATCGCGTCCTCCATCGCCAGCTTGGTCCCGGAGCCGACCGAGAAGTGGGCGGTGTGGGCGGCGTCGCCGAGCAGCACCAGGTTGCCCACCCGCCAGGTTTCGCACTGCACGGTGGGGAAGCGGCGCCAGATCGAGCGGTTGGCGAGCAGCCGGTGCCCCTGCAGGTGCTCCGCGAACAGCTCCTCGCAGAAGGCGACGGTGTCCTCCTCCGAGGCGCCCTCGAGCCCGGCGGCGCGCCACACCTCCTCGCGGCACTCGACGATCCAGGTCGAGAGCCCCGCGGCGAACGGGTAGGCGTGCACCTGGAACAGCCCGTGCGGCGTCTCCTCGAAGATGAAAGAGAACGCGGCGAGGGGCAGGTCCGTCCCCAGCCAGCAGAAGCGGCACTGCCGCCAGTCCACCCAGGAGCGCAGCTGCCGCGCGTAGCGCCGCCGCACCGGGCTGTTGACGCCGTCGGCGGCCACCACCAGGTCGTGGCTGGCGCGCAGCGCCTCGACGTCGGCGACCTCCTGCTCGAAATGGAGGGTCACGTCCAGCTCCTCGCATCGCTTCTGCAGGATGGCGAGCAGCTCCTGGCGCGACAGCGCCGCGAAGCCGTGCCCCGTCGACACGGTGCGCGTGCCGCGGTAGAAGGTCTCGATGTCCTGCCAATAGCGGAAGCGGCGGGTGATCTCGGCGTAGCTCGCGGAGTCCGCCTCGCGGAAGCCACCGAGGGTCTCGTCGGAGAAGACCACCCCCCAGCCGTAGGTGTCGTCGGCGCGGTTGCGCTCGTAGACGGTGACGGCGGTCCGGGGGAAGCGCTTCCTCAGCAGGAGGGCGAAGTACAGCCCCCCGGGCCCGCCGCCGACGACCGCGACCTTCATCGCGCGGCGCGCCGGCGCGCTGTGGCGGCGCGGCGTCCTCGCTTCCGGTTGGCGAGGGGCGGGGTGAGACCATCCGGCACTGCGCGGCGATCCTACCGCGCAGGCGGCGGCGAGCGGCGCTAGCAGGCTAGCCGGGTTTCCGCAGCAGCTCGCGGGCGACGATCAGGTGTTGGATCTCGGTGGTGCCCTCGTAGATGCGCAGGGCGCGCACCGAGCGGTAGAGGCGGTCGACCGGCGAGCTCGCCAGCACGCCCCGGCCCCCGAGCACCTGCACGGCGCGGTCGACGACCCGCTGCGCCGCCTCGGTGGCGAAGGCCTTGGCCATGGCGGCCGGCAGGGTCACCCGCCGGTCGCCGCGGTCCGCCTCCCAGGCAGCACGGTAGGTGAGCAGACGCGCCGCCGTCAGCTCGCCGGCGGAGAGGGCGAGCTTCTCCTGGATCATCTGCTGCTCGGCGAGCGGCCGCCCGAACTGGCGGCGGTCGCGGGCGTGGGTGAGCGCCTCGGCGAGCGCCCGGGCGGCCATACCGCAGGCGGCCGCCGCCACCGTCGGCCGCAGGCGGTCCAGCGTGCGCATCCCCACTGCGAACCCCTCCCCCTCGCCGCCGATCAGCGCTTCCGCCGGCAGCCGGCAGCCGGTGAAGGCGAGCTCGCCCAGCGGGTGCGGCGCAGCCAGTACCTGGGGCGCCGCGAAGCGCAGGCCCGCGGTCCCCTCCGGCACCAGGAAGCAGGAGAGGCCGAGCCGCCCGGCCTGCGGGTCGGTGCTGGCGAAGACCAGGTAGTAGTCGGCGATGCCGGCGTTGGAGATGAAGGACTTGTGCCCCTCCAACGTCCAGCCGTCGCCGTCGCGGGTGGCGCGGGTGGCGATGGCGGCGACGTCGCTGCCGGCCTCGGGCTCGGTCATGGCGAAGGCGGCCATCGCCTCGCCGGTGGCCACCGCCGGCAGCCAGCGGCGGCGCTGCTCGTCGGTGCCGTCCAGCGTCAGCGGCATCGAGCCCAGGCACTGCAACGCGAACACCGCGTCGGCGAGCGGCGAGGCCGCCGCCAGCGCCTCGCGGATCAGGCAGCAGGCACGCAGGTCCGGCGCCTCGTCGCCGCCGCCCCAGGCCGCCGGCACGGCCCACCGGTACCACCCCGCCGCGCCCAGCAGGCGGAGCAGCCGCCGCGCCTCGCGGCGGGCGCCGCCGTCGTCGGCCGGCTCGGGGAGGGGGAGCAGCTGCTCCTCGGCGAAGCTCGATGCCCGCGCCGCCAGCTCCAGGTGGCGGGGCTCGAGGAAGGCGCGAATCGGGGCCGGGTCGACGAGGGGCATCGCAGGCGTTGCTCAGGGCCTCGCGGGGCAAGACGGTCGGCCCGCGGCAGCGGGGCAGGGCCGCGGGCTCGGCGACATCGCGCGCCGCCTCAGGCGAAGCGCGCCGGGCGCTTGGCCCGGAACGCCTCGTAGGCCTCGCGGAAGTTGGAGTCCTGCATGCAGGCGGCCTGGATCTCCACCTCGGCGGCGAGCGCGGTCTCGAGGTCGAGGGCGGCCTCGCGCAGCACCATCTTCTTGGTCACCTCGAGCCCGAACGACGGCCCGCGCGCCAGGCGCTCGGCCCACTCCCGCCCCTCCGCCGCCAGCCGCTCGTCGGTCACGACGCGATTGTAGAGGCCGATGCGGTGCGCCTCGCCGGCGGCGACGAAGTCGCCGCTCATCAGCAGCTCCATGGCGCGGCCGAGCCCGATCAGACGAGGGAGCAGCCAGGAGGCGCCCATGTCGGCTCCGGACAGCCCGACCCTGGTGAACAGGAAGGCGATCTTCGCCGACTCCGCGGCGATGCGGACGTCGCAGGCGCTGGCGATGACCGCGCCGGCGCCGGCGACCAGGCCGTTGAGAGCGCCGACGATGGGGCGCCGGCAGCGCAGCATGGAGAGGATCAGCGCCCCGGTCGTGCGGGTGAAGTCGAGCAGGCCCTGGTAGTCGCGGGCGAAGAGGGCGCCGATGATCTCCTCGACGTCGCCGCCGGAGCAGAAGGCGCGGCCGGACCCGGTCAACAGGATCGCCCGCACCCCGGGCTCGCGGTCGAGCGCCTCGAACCCCTCGCGCAGCTCCTCGTACACCTCGAAGGTCAGGGCGTTGAGCCGCTGCGGACGGTCGAGAGTGAGGGTCGCGACGCCGCTGTCGGCGTCGAGGTCGCAGCGGAAGCTGCGCGGCGCCAGGCTCACTTGGCAGCCTCTGCGGCGGGAGGGATCACGGCGGTGGCTTCGATCTCCACCCTGGCTCCCGGCTCGAGCAGGGCCGACACCTCCACCAGCGCCATCGCCGGGTAGTGGCTGCCCATCTGCCGCCGGTAGTCCTCGCCGATACGGCGCGTCGCGGCGAGGTACTCCTGGCGGTCGGTGACGTAGATGGTGAGCCGGGCGACGTGCTGCGGCGCGCCGCCGGCGGCGCTCACCACCACCAGGACGTTGTGCAGT
>DATKEH010000286.1:0-5810 GCA_035546355.1 Thermoanaerobaculia bacterium | reverse complement strand
GCGATGATGCTGGGCGTCTTGCCGGTGAACGGCTCCTTGCCGGTGAGCATGCCGAAGAGGATGACGCCGACCGAGTAGAGGTCCGAGCGGGCATCCAGCGGCTCCCCCTGGATCTGCTCGGGCGACATGTACTTCGGCGATCCGAGCACTTCGCCGGTCATGGTCAGGTTGACGTCCCCCCCCTCGACCCTGGCGATCCCGAAGTCGAGGATCTTCGGGCGCCCGTCACTGAGCACGATGTTGGAGGGCTTGAGGTCGCGGTGCACCACCTTCAGCGAGTGGGCCGCGGCGAGCCCGGCGAGGATCTGGGCCAGCAGCTCGCGCACGCGCTGCAGCGGCAGCGGCGCCTCGTCGCGCAGGACGCGATCCAGGGTCGCGCCCTGCAGGTACTCCATGGTGACGAAGATGCCCCCGGGGAACCGGCCGATGTCGTAGACCCGCACCACGTTGGGATGGGTGATGCGGCGACAGATCTGGACCTCGCGCAGGAGACGCTCCTCCTCGCTCGAGCCGTCGCCGCCGTGCGAGACCAGGGTCTTGATGGCCACGGTCTCGCCGAGCTCGCGGTCATGAGCCTTGTACACCCGCCCCATGCCGCCGCGCCCGAGCTCGTCCAGGATGCGATAGCGGTTGGCGAGAGTGGCGCCGAGCCGTAGCGCACCGGGCTTCTGCGCCGCCGCCTCGACGTCCGCCTGCGCCAGGGGCGCCGTATCGGAGGTGTTGGGCCGCGACTCCGCATCCCGCGCCGCCTGCTGCAGCCGCTCCAGCCGCTCGCCGGCGTCACGATGGTCGCGGCGCAGCGCGACCGCCTTTTGAAAGCAGCTCGCCGCTTCCCTGGCCTTCCCCTGTGCCTCCAGGACCCGACCCTCCCAGTAGTGGCGCTCGACGGCCAGAGCGCCGGTGGCGCTGGCGTCCTGGCGCAGGCCCTGCAACCGCAGCAGGGCCCCCTCCAGGATGCCCTCGTCGATCAGCAGCGGCACCAGCAACAGCGTGGCACGCGCGAAGTCGGGCGAGCTCTCGTCGATCTGCTGCAGCGCCTTGGAGGCGGCGGAGCGGTCGCCGGCCTGCAGGAAGTGGCGCGCCGCCTTCAGCGGCCGGCCGGCGCGCTGGAAGCAGGCGGCGGCGGCGGCATGGTCGGGGATCTGCGCGTAGGCCTGTCCGGCGAGCTCCGGCCGCTCGTCGGCCTCGAAACAGCGCGCCGCGTGCCGCCACTGCTCGAGACGGTAGTACTGCTCGGCGGCCCGGCTCAGCTCCCCTGCCGCCTCCCAGAAGCCGGCGGAACGCTCCCAGTCCCCCGCCGCCTGGAAGCACTCCGCCGCGTCGGCCGCATGGCCGGCCTTGGCGAACAGCTCGCCAGCGGCGAGGTGGTTGCCGCTGGCGCGATGGATGCGCGCCTTCACTTCCGGCTCCAGGAATCGCGTCTTGTCGAGCAGCCGCACGCCGCGCTCCGGTTGGCCGGCGTCGAGCCAGGTACGCGCCGCCGCGTCGAACCTCCCCGCCCGTTCCAAGAGCTCCGCGGCCCTGGCCTTGGAGCCCCACAGCAGCAGCAGGTCGACCGCCTCGTCCCAGCGCTCGAGGCGCGCCAGCAGGCCGCTGCGGTGCAGGTCGAGCTGCTTGCGCTGCTCCCGGATCGCCTCGTCGCCGCTGCCCCGGAACCGGTGCTCGAGGCTCCGCGCCTCCCGCTCGAGCACCCGCAACGCCTGGGCCGGTGCGCCGGCCTTCTCGAAACAGGACGCGGCGCGCATCAACAGGCCCGCCTTCTCGAAGTAACGCCCGGCCGGTTCCCACTGCTTGAGCTCGGCGCTCGCTTCGCCGGCCTTGTCGAAAGCCCGCGCCCGCTCGAAAGCCGGAATCGCCTGCCTGAGATCGCCCTCCTCCAACAGCAGCTCACCGAGCCGCAGATGGTTGCCGCCCTGTCGGTAGTAACCGAGGGCGGCGGCCGTGTCCCGCAGCTCCAGGGCCACGCGCGCGGCCTGCTCGTACTGGCCTGCACGCGCGTACATCCGCGCGGCCTGGGCGAGCTGGCCCCGCTGGTAGTAGAGGTCGCCCGCCCGAACGGGGTCTCCGGCCAGGCGAGCCAGGAGCGGTGATTTGGACGACATCGTGACGCAGGGGGAGGCGTGGCGACGTGCCGCTCACCGCCGCGCGCTCCAGCGACAGTCTACACCGCGATCGCCGCCCCCGAACGCTCCCGTCCCCGGTGCGATCTGGCCCCCGCCGTCGTAAGCGCTACCGCTGGCGACCCATCGCCGACGGCGCCCGGGGCGCCCCGCCCAAGCCCTTTTCCCACAGCGACTTGCGAACCGACACAGGGTCTCTCGCCGCGATCCGGCCACAGCTGGCATGGCAGCTGCACCCACGAGGGCACGCGGGGGCGGGCCGCGATCGCGGGCCGCAACCCCCACCGAGATCGAAGCGACCCGAGAAATATCACCTACCACCTACCACGACGGACCACACCATGAGCACTCTCATTCCCTGGAAGCTGCTCTCCGTCGCGGCGATCGCCATCCTGATCACCCCTTGCGTGCCGGCCGGAGAGAGCTTCCACGGGGAGGTGGCCGTCGAGCCGAGCGCGACCTCGCGGGGTGCCGCCGATACCCCCGACGAGGGCTCGCGCGCCCGGCCGCTGCAGCGGCCGGAAGCCGAGAAGGCCCCACCGCCGGACACCATGGGTCACGCCGATTCTCAGGACGAGTGGGATCCCGCGAGCCGCAAGCTCGCCCAGGTCCCAGCAGGCGTTCGCGCGACGGACAGAGCGTAGCGGGACCGCCGAGGGCGACTCGGCGTCCGCCGGTCGGCGCGACGCGCGAGTTCCCCGCGGCGCACCGTGGGCCGAGGCCGGGCTCAGGGAACGGCCCGGTTCCGCCCCTCGGCCTTCGCTCGATAGAGCCGCTCGTCGGCGATCGCCAGCAGCGCCTCGGGGCCGGAATCCGCGCCGAGCTCCGACAGCGAGGCGGTGCCCAGTGAAGCGGTCACCCGCAAGCACATGCCGTCGCCGACGGCGATGGGCTCGCCGCCGACTCTCGCCAGCAGCCGGCGCGCCGCCAGCGAGGCCGCCTCGAGGTCGGTGTTGGGCAGCAGCAGGAGGAACTCCTCTCCGCCGTAGCGGCCCACCACATCCTCCGCCCGCGCCTGCTGCCGCAGGATCTCCGCCACCGCCGTCAGCGCCGCGTCGCCGGCGAGATGCCCGTGGCTGTCGTTGATCTGCTTGAAATGGTCGAGATCGCACAGCACCACCGACAGCGGCTGCCGGTAGCGGCGGGCGCGCTCCATCTCCTCGCACAGGCGCTGATGGATGGTCCGCCGGTTGAGCAGCCGGGTCAGACCGTCGAGCATCGACAGCTCGCGCAGGCGCTGCGCCAGCCGGGCGTTGTCGACCACCAGGGCCAGGTGACTGGTCACCTGGCGCAGCAGGGATGCCGCTCGCGAGCCCGGTCCGAACGGCCGCTTCGGCGCCATCACCAGGACGCCGCGGGCGCCGCGCAGCGGCAGCGGCAGCAGCTCGAGCTGCGCCGGGTCGAACGCGCCGGAGGCATCCGGCCGCTCGTCCTGTACCACCACCTGGCGCGGCACCTCCGGCGGGACCCCGAGGCGCCCGACGCAAGTCTCCACCAGGCGGTCCCGCAGCGCCGGCTCGATCGCCACGCTCTGCCGCAGAAAGACCAGAGCCGCCTCGGGCTCGGAGAGCGCGAGTCCGACGACGCCGGCGTCGATGAAGTCGGACACCGTCCGCAGCACCGCATCCGCCGCCTCCTCGACGCCCTCGGCCTGCATCCCTCTCTCCAGGATGCGGTTGACGAGCACCGCTTCGAGCAGCCGAGCATCGAGGTGGCGGCTGACCCGCGCCAGCACCTCGAGAGCGGTCTGCGGGGGCGTGACGGCCTGCCCGCCCCGGTCGCCCGTACCGACCAGCAATGCCTCCACGGCGGGGAGCAGCCGGCGGTCCAGCTCGTCTTTCGGCAGGTAGTGATCGGCGCCGGTCTCCAGCCCCCAGAAGCGCGACGACGCCTCCTGGTGAGCGGTGATGAGCAGCAGCGGGATGTCGGTGGTGGCGGGATCGCTCTTGAGCAGCCGCGCCAGCTGATATCCGTCCATCACCGGCATCTCGAGGTCGGTCACCACCACGTCGGGGTGCTCGCGCAGCGCCACCACGGCCCCCTCCGCGCCGTCACCGGCGGTCAGCACTTCGTAGCCCTGCCGCTCGAGGAGCTGGCGGATCAAGGACCGGCTGAGCTCGCTGTCGTCGACCACGAGCACCCGGCGTGGGTTCATCGGCGGGATAGGATAGCAGCCCACCCGTGGAGCGGCACCTCCTCCCCCCCGCGGCGGTGCTCCCGGCGGCCGGCGCGGCGCGCCGGATGGGGCGGCCGAAACTGCTGCTGCCGTGGGCCGGCGGTACGCTGATCGGCGGGGTCGTCCGCGCCTTGCAGGACGGCGGCGCCTACCCCCTGGTGGTGGTGGCGCGCAGCGACGACCTGGCGCTCCAGGAGTGGGTGCGCGGCGAGGGCCTCGAGCTGGCGGTCAACCCGCGTCCGGAGGAGGGGATGCTCTCCTCCGTGCGCTGCGGCCTGACCGCCCTCGGCGGAGCCGACAGGATGGCCGCCGACGGCGTCCCGCTGCTGGTCTCCCCCGCCGATCTGCCGGAGCTGCTGCCCGAGACCGTCCGCCGACTGGTGGCGGTGGCCAGGCAGCGGCGGGCGCTGCTCGCCCTGCCGCGCCACGGCTCGCGCCGCGGGCACCCGCTGTGGATCGCCCCGCAGCTGCTCGCCGCGATCCTCGGCCTGGATCCCGCGGTCGGGCTGCGGCAGCTGCTGCGCCAGCGCGCCGCGGACGTCGTCGAAGTGCCGGTGGACGACCCCGGCGCGGTGCGCGACGTGGACACGCCCGAGGACTACGCCGCCGGGCCTGCAGACTGACCGCCGGCCCTAGCCCGGCCCTAGCCCGCCTCGAGCCGTAGATGGGTGCCGACCCGGTCGGCCATCTCGAGGCAGGCGTCGAGGTCGGGGTGGCGGACGATCAGGTAGCCGTCGGATATCAGCGTCCGGCGCCAGTCGCGCCGCGGCGCGCCGAGCGGCAGGAGGTCGACGCAGACCACCGAGCTGCCGTACCGACCGAGGATCCCCTCGAGCCCCTCGATGCGCTGGATCCGACCCTCCCCCCGCGCGCGGTTGAAGATCACCGCGGCGTTGTACCGCCGCCAGATCGGCTGGCTCCAGCTCCCCCGGCACGCCGCCTCGGCCCAGCCGCGGAAGACGTCGATGTCGCAGCCGTAGTTCATCAGCTCCACCGAACGGGCTCCCGGCGGCCGGGCGGCGATCTCCCCGAACACCGCCTCGCCGTCGGGCCGGAGGAACCACTCCATGTGCGTGAAGCCGGTCTGGAACCGTAGGGCCCGCAGCACCGTCAGCCCCAACCGCACGCCGGGCTGCAGGTCGGCGCGGTCGACGTCGCGCAGGGTCACCGTCTGCGGGCTGATCCACTCGACGGAGCGGCCGACGATCGGCTTGGGGCGGTACCAGGCGACGTTGTGGTAGAGGACCTCACCGCCGGCGCAGACGGTGTCGAAGGTGTACTCCTCCCCCTCGATCCACTCCTCGACCGAGACCTCCTCGACGTGCCGCAGCCGCGGCAGCAGCGCCTCGAGCTCGGCGGCGCCCGCGGCACGATGGGTGTCGGCCGAGCCGGCGCCGGCGATCGGCTTGACGCACACCGGGTAGCCGACCTCTTCGGCTGCCTCCAGGACCTCACGCGCCGTCCGCGCCCGGCGGTGCCGCGGCGTCCGTACACCGGCCCGGTCGAGCACTTCC
>DATKEH010000285.1:0-3471 GCA_035546355.1 Thermoanaerobaculia bacterium | reverse complement strand
GCCGAGGCGCTGCTGCTCGCCGCCCACCGCCGCTTCCGCCCGATCATGATGACGGCGCTGACGACGATGTTCGGCATGGTGCCGATGCTGCTGTCCAGCGCCACCTCGATCGGCATGTCCTACACCAGCTTCGCCATCTCCCTGATCGGCGGCCTCGCCACCGCCACCCTGCTCACCCTGCTCGTGGTGCCGGTGTTCTACACGCTGTTCGACGACCTGCGCGCCCACCTCTCCGGCAGCCTCGCCTGGAGCCGCGCGCGCGCCACCCGCCGCCGCGCGGCCGCCACCGAGGCCCCCACCGCCGGCTGACGCCAACCCGAGCGGCGCCTCTCGGCGCCCCCGACCTGGTGGTCGAGGTCGTCTCGCCCGGCAGCCGTCAGCGGAACCCGGGACCGTCAGCCGTACCCGGGACCGCTGTACTCCAGGGCCTCTCGATCCCACCGCCCCAGGGTCGCCACGGCCTCGTACGTCGCCTGCAGGAAGGCGAGGAGCACCTCGTCCGGGGCCGCCGCGGTGCGCACGGCGTCGTACGGCAGGATGAACTCTCCCAGGTCTTCGCTGTAGAACGCCTCGGCGGGTTGCACCGCGGCCGTCGCGAAACCCTCCGGCTCGGGGTAGGCGTAGGCGTAGAACGCGGGGTAGGGCACGGGCCCGCCGCCCGGCCAGAAGCCGCAGCTCGACACCTCGTGGGAGTAGGCGTCGCGCACCACCCTGTCGGGCAGGTTGGGAATGCCGCCGGGATGCTCCGGGGCGCGCCGGCCGGAGAACCGCGTCAGCGCCAGATCGGGAGCGCCCCAGAAGACGTGCACCGGGCTGGACTTGCCGGCGAAGCGGGCGCGGAACTGCGCGAACACCCGTTCGCTCTGCGCCAGGATGCGCCAGAAGCGGTGCGCGGAATCGCGGTCGTAGCTGGCGTGGACCTCGTCCTGGTCGAAGCGGACGGAGTCGGGCACCTCGTTGGGCCACATGTGGATGCGCACCTCGACGCCGATCTCGCGCAAGGCGGCCATGAACCGACCGTAGAAGGTCGCGACGGATTGCGGCTCCAGAGGCACCTGGGTGGTGGCCCCACCGCTGTGCCGCAGCGCCAACCGGTGGCGCATGAAGTCGAAGTCCGCCTGGAAGGTCCTGTCCCCGTATGGGATCGGCGAGGTCGTCAAGCCATTCGCGGTCAAGTAAAAAGTGGCGTGCCACGAGTGGTTGATCCAGGGCGCCTGCGCCAGGCGCACCTTGCCGACGATCTGCAGCCATCGGTGCAGCGTGGCGCAGGTGTCGCTCCACCCCTCCAGGGGAAGGCTCGGCCAGGCGGCGGCGTCTGTCGGACGTGTGGGCACGGCGCGGGTCTCAGAAGACCAGCGCATAGCCTACCTTCAGAAACAGCGTCCTGTTCGAGCGGTCCAGGTCGTCGAACCCCGTCTCGGCGCCGAGATAGGCGTCGGAGTAGCCGACGAAGAGCACCGTCTGCGGGTTGAGCTTGTAGGAGAAGAGGAGCTGGTTGAACAGGTCCGTCGCCTGCGCCCGCACCGGGAAGGTGTAGAGCGCCGGATCGCGGGAGAGGTCGCTGTACTGGGTGATGAGGCGCAGGAAGGTGCGCACGTTGAGCTGGTAGCTCGCCCGCAGCTCGCTCAGATTGGCGGTGTACAGCCTGCCGCCGTCGACGTCCAGGGTCTCGTAGCTGTGGATCAGGGTCAGGCGCAGGTGCCGGCCGACGTCGAACCGCGCCCGCGGGATCAGCCGCACGATGTCGCCCTGGCGGGCGTTGGCGAAGTCGATCTCCTCGCCGACGCGACTGTCGAGACCCACGTAGATCGAGGGCGTCGCCTGCATCTCGCCGTAGAGGACGACGAAGTTGCGATCGAGCTCCCGCCCCTGGAACCAGCTCGGGCCCAGCCCCAGGTAGAGGTGGGCGAAAGACTGGCGGGGGCCGTTGAACCAGACGTAGGGCGCCACCTGCCGCTGCAGCGGCTCGCCGTCGTGGTCGTAGGTCCAGGTGGTCTCGAGCCCGGCCGTCAGCCGGCTCCACCAGCGCTCGCCGTCGTCGGAGTACCAGTACTTCTCCACCATGCCGAAGCCGCTGCGGAAGTCGGCCCGCGGGACGAACCCCAGGTCGGCGCGGAAATCCGGCGAGACGTCGTTGTAGAGGCCGTACACCATGCCGCCGCGCGACTGGCGCTGGTAGGCGGCGCGCAGGGCGGTGCCCTCCAGCGTGCCTCCGGGCAGGCCGAGCCCCAGCCCGAGCGGATACTCGGTCTGCGAACCCAGCGCCTCGAGGCGCACGGCGGTGGTGGCCCCCTCTCCCCAGCGAAACAGGCCGTCCACGCCCACCACCCGGTTGAAGTAGCCGTCCCCCTCGCGGCTGGTGAACAGCCCTCCCAGGGACGAGGAGCCCGCGAGATCCCGCCGGTAGCGCAGGATGGAGGAGACGTTGTCGTCGTCGAGGAAGGCGAGCCGCGACGACTGGCTGCCGGGGATCAGCAGGTTGGTCCGGCTGTCCTCGGCGACGATGGCGCCGTAGGCGTTCCTGCCCGACTTGCCGGTGACCTTGAGGCCCCAGTCGGGATCGGCGAGGGTACGCGTGTAGACGGCGTTGATACGGGTGTCGAAGAAGTCGGCGCCCTCCAGGAAGAAGGGGCGCTTCTCGGGGAAGAAGAGGGCGAACTGGGTGTTGACGTCGAGCTGCCCCGCATCCGCCTCGACCTGCGAGAAATCCGGGTTGAGGGTGGCGTTGAAGGTGGTCCCGGGAGTGATACCCCAGCGGGCGGTGAGCCCCGCCTCGACCTCGCTGTCGCTGCGGAAGGGCTGCGTAGGATCGGGCCGGGACGAGACGTCGGTGGCGGTGACGGTGGGGGCGAGCTCGAAGTTCTTGCCCGGGCTGATGCCGGCGAAGCCGCTGAGCTTCGACCCGTGGCAGAGGTAGCAGTTGCTGCCCCGCGGCAGCGGGTTGAGGCCAATACGTCGGCTCTGGTCGCGCGGCCAGATGCGCACCGCGTCGATGCCCCAGGTCTGCTCGCCGGAGGTGGCGGGGAAGCGCAGGGACGAGAAGGGGATCGCCATCTCGACCTCGTAACCCTCGGCGGTCAGGCGGCCCGCCGAGTCCCACAGCGCGTCCCAGGAGGCATCCTCGCCGCCGCTGACGTCGTTCTGGGTGAGGTCCATCTGCACGCCGAGCGGGTTGACGAAGAACTCGAACGCCCGCCGCTGGTCGTTGAAGGTATCCAGCACCACCCCGACGAAATCGTCCTGGAAGGCATCGTCGCGGTCGCGCAGCCGCGCCCGGATCGCCTCCGGCTCGGGGTCGTGGGCGCGCACCGCGACGTACAGGCGGCGCTGGTCGTGAGTGATCCAGACCTCGGTGGTGACGGGCGGCGGCACGTTGTCGCCCGGGCGGGTCTCGTAGTCGAGGGTGAAGGTCGGCGGCAGGGCCCAGGTCGCCTCGGACAGCGAGCCGTCGATGGAGATCTCCTCCTCCGT
>DATKEH010000284.1:0-4388 GCA_035546355.1 Thermoanaerobaculia bacterium | reverse complement strand
TCTGCTCGGGGCCGGCGGCGAGGTACAGGTTCTCCCACGCGTCGGTGGGCGTGGTCATCTCGCGGGCCACCCGCGCCCGCACCTGGGGGTCCCGCAGGCGTTCGATCCAGTCGTCGAGGCCCCCCTCCTGCACCCAAGGCGGCATGGCGGCGTCGAGGCCGGTGGCGCCGGCGGTGTAGGTGTACATGTCGGCGGTGACGTCGACACCCTCGGCGCGCGCCGCCTCCAGCTTGGCGATCACCGCCTCGAGCTTGCCCCAGTTGTCGCGGCCGGCGGCCTTGAGGTGGTAGATCTCGACCGGTATCTCGGCGCGGCGGGCGATCTCCAGCACCTCGTCGACCGCCTCCAGCAGACGGTTGCCCTCGCTGCGCATGTGGGTGATGTAGCGGCCCCCGTGGCGCGCCGCCACCCGGGCGAGCGCCACCAGCTCGTCGGTGTCGGCGTAGAAGGCCGGGGCGTAGATCAGCGACGATCCCACTCCCAGGGCCCCGTCGCGCATCGCCTCGGCCACCAGCGCCTCCATGCGCGCCAGCTCCTCGGCAGTGGGCGGGCGGTCGGCGAAGCCGACCTCGTGGATGCGCACGGTGGTGGCGCCGACGAAGGAGGCGACGTTGACCGAGACGCCGCGCGCCACCAGGTGTTCGAGGTACTCGTCGAGGGTCGTCCAGCTGACGTCGTAGCGGATGTCCGCCTGACTGTCGACCAGCATCTCGCGCACCCGCTCGTTCACCGGCCCCATGGAGACCCCCTCGCCGAAGACCTCCAGCGTCACCCCCTGGCGCACGTCGCTCTGGGCACGGCCGTCCTCGATCAGGCTCTCCGTCGCCCAGCTCAACATGTTGATGAACCCGGGCGCCACCGCCAGCCCGGTGACGTCGAGCTCGCTGGCGCCGGCGGCGCCGGAGAGGTCGCCGACCGCGGCGATGCGATCGCCGCGCAACCCGACGTCGGCCACCACCGGCGGCTCGCCGCTGCCGTCGTAGACGGTGCCGCCGCGCAGGATCACGTCGTAGGCGGGGGCGGGCGCCGCGGCCGGCGAGCTCCCGCCGCCGGCGCAGCCGAGCAGCGCGGGGGCGGCGAGGGTCGAGAACCAGAGCGAGGCGTGGCAGCGCATGGAGGCCGGAGTGGTGCAGAGGCCATTCTAACTCCGCGCCACCTCGCGGCCCGAGGTCACTCGGTCTCCGCCACCAGGCCCACCACCTCGCGGGCGCAACCCCAGGAGAGGGTGACGCCGGCGCCGCCGTGGCCGTAGTCGTGGACCACCGGCACGCCGTCGATCTCTTCGCGCTCGAGCCGCACCGCCGGCCGTCCCGGGCGGAAGCCGACACGGCTCTCCAGCAGCCGCGCATCCTCCAGCCGCGGCTCGAGGCGGCGGGCGCGTGCCAGGATCTCCTCGGCCACGTGCGGGTCCGGCTGGCGGTCGAGCACCGCCGGCTCCACCGTACCGCCCAGGATGCAGTCGTCCTCCCGCGGCACGACGTAGGTGATGTCGGGGGACTCGCACACCGTCACCCGCGCGACGCCAGGGGCGGCGACCCGCACCACCTGGCCGCGCACCGGCAGCAAGGAGCTGTCGGCGGCCAGCTCGCGCGCTCCCAGGCCGCTGCAGTGGACCACCACGGCACCTTCGCGGCCGAGCTCGGCGAGCGAGCGCACTCCGTCCGGCACCAGCTCGAGCCGCCCGCCGGCCGCAGCCAGTCGCTCCGCGAGCCACGGGAGGTAGTGCGGCATGGAGGCCACGGGGGCGAGGGCGAAGTAGCCGTCGGCGCAGGCGGGGGGCAGCTCCTCCGCCGTCGCACGGCGGACGCCGCCCGGCAGGGCCGAGGCCCACCAGGGCTCGGGGAGGGGCGCCAGGGAGACCTCCAGCATCTGGCGCAGCCGCACCCCGGGCGCTCCGGCCGCGGCGAGAGCGGCGAGCTCGGCGGCGGTGGCCGCCGCCCACGCCAGCACCCGTCCCCGGGGCTCGGCGAGGTAGGGGTACCAGAGCGCCGCCGCCACCGCCGAGGTGGTGGCCAGCGGCGGATCGCGGGTGACGACCCGCACCGGGTGGCCCGCCTCGGCCAACAGCACGGCGCAGGAGAGACCCGAGACCCCGGCGCCCACCACCACTACCGGCCGGCGGCTCATCGCGGCAGGTCGACGTTGCCGCCGGAGAGCACCACACCCACGCGCCGCCCGGCCGCCTCCACGGCCCCGCTCAACACCGCCGCCAGCGGTACCGCCGCCGAGGGCTCGGCCACCAGCTTGAGCCGCTGCCAGATCAGGCGCATGGCCTCGACGATGGCGTCGTCCGCGACGGTGACCACCCGGCAGCGATGCTCGCGCAACACGGCGAAGGCGAGCTCGCCGAGGGTGGCGCGCAACCCGTCGGCCACCGTCTCGGGGCGGGGCAGGGGCGTGATGACGCCGGCGGCCAGCGAACGGGCGGCGTCGTCGGCGCCGGCCGGCTCGACGCCGACGATCTCGACTGCCGGTGCGAGCTCGCGCGCGGCGATGAGCGTTCCCGACAGCAGGCCGCCGCCGCCGAGAGGGACCAGCAGCAGGTCGATCGCCGGCGCCTGCGCCAAGAGCTCGAGGGCGCAGGTGCCCTGCCCGGCGACGACCGCGGGGTCCTCGTAGGGGTGGACGAAGCGGGCGCCGGTCTCGGCGAGGAGACGCGCCGCCGACTCCTCGCGCGCCTTCAGGGTCGGCGCACACGGCACGATGCTGCCGCCGTAGGCTGCCACCGCCTGCCGCTTGGCGGCCGGCGCTCCCTCGGGCATCACTACCCAGCAGGGGATGCCGCGAAGCGTCGCCGCCCGCGACAGGGCGGCGCCGTGGTTGCCGGAGGAGTGGGTGGCGACGCCGCGGGTGGCCTCCGCCTCGGGCAGGGACAGCACGGCGTTGGCGGCGCCGCGCATCTTGAAGGAACCGCTCTTCTGCAGCGGCTCGGCCTTGAACAGCAGGGTGGCGCCGGCGACGGCGTCGAGCGTCTCGGAGGTGAGCACCGGCGTGCGATGGACGAAGGGCGCGATGCGCCCGGCGGCGGCCTGCACGTGCGCGAAGGTGGGCACCTCCATCGGTCGGCGAGCATACAAGCTCGCGAAGGGAGTGCGGCCACCGCCGTCCTGGTGTCGCCGCGCGAGGAGATGGCGCGGCGGCTGGCCTAGAATCCTCCCGGTGTCTGCCGGCCCGCGCGACCTCGTCTACCTGAACGGCGCGTTCCTCCCCGCCGGCGAGGCTCGCATCGCCCCCGACGATCGCGGCTTCCTGTTTGCCGACGGCGTCTACGAGGCGGTGCTCGCCCGCCGCGGCGCGCCCCTGCTGTGGGACCAGCACATGCAGCGTCTCGCCGCCGGCCTCGAGGCTCTGGCGATCGCCCCGGTGGACCTGCCGGTGCTGCATGCCGTCGGCCGGCGGCTGCTGCGCGACAACGACCTCGCGGGCGGCGACGCGACGATCTACCTGCAGGTCACCCGCGGCGCCGCGCCGCGCAGCCACGCCTTCCCCGTCCCGTCCGTCCCCCCCACTGTGTACGTCGCCGCCCGGCGCCTCGCTGCCGTCGAGCCGGAGTTGTGGGCAAGGGGTGTGGCCGTGATCACCGTTGCCGACACCCGTTGGGCCCGCTGCGACATCAAGTCGATCGCGCTGCTCCCCAACGTGCTGGCGCAGCAGCGAGCGGTGTCGGCAGGGGTCTGGGAGGCGGTGTTCGTGCGCGACGGCGTCCCCCTCGAGGGGAGCCACAGCAACCTGTTCCTGGTCGCCGCCGACGGCGTCCTGTGGACCTACCCGGAGTGCAACTACGTGCTGCCCGGCGTCACGCGCAGGCAGGTGCTGCGGCTGGCCGCGGAGCTGGAGCTGCCGCTGCGCGAGGGTGTGCTGCCGCGAGGACTGGAGTCCGCCCGGGAAGTGTTCCTCACCGGCACCACGACCTTTGTGATGCCGGTGGTGCGAGTGGACGGTCGGCTGGTGGGGGATGGGGCTCCCGGCCCGGTGACGCGCCGGCTCGCCGCCGCCTACGCGGCGCTGCTCGACGGGCTGATCGGGTGACCGGCGGACGAGCGCCGAGTCGCGCCGTCGCTCCCTCCGCAGGGTGCCCGCTGCTCACCGCTCAGCGGCTTGCCACTTCGCCCAGGATCGCCACCGCCTCCACCAGCTGCGCGTCGCTCAGATAGGGCGCCGGGCCGAGCCGCAGCAGCTCGCCGCGGGCGTCGACGCGTACGCCCGCCGCGCCGAGCCGCCGCGCCAGCTCGGGGGCGTCCGGCGCCTGCAGGGCCAGGAAACCGCCCAGCCGCTCGAGCGGCTGGGAGCGGTCGCGCCGCACCCGCTCCGGCGGCAGGTCGAGGGCATCGAAGCGCTCGGCGAGCAGCGCCACCTGGTGCTGGCTGACGGTGCGCAGCACCGCCGGA
>DATKEH010000283.1:0-4979 GCA_035546355.1 Thermoanaerobaculia bacterium | reverse complement strand
AGGCGCTGCAGCGACTGGTGGCGCCGCTCGAGGTGGCGGCGCTTCTGGAGGATCGGCTTGCTGCGCTCGGGGTCCTCCCAGAACCCCGGCGCCTGCATCAGGTGGTCGAGCTCGGCGAGCTGCTCCTCGAGGCGAGCGCCGTCAAAGATACCCCCTGAGAGTGGTGATCTGCTCCTGGAGCGTGCCGAGTCGTTGCTGCGTGTCGGTGGCGATCATGCGCGTGGGCTCCCTGTTGGCTCGGGGACTATAACGCGGCAGGGCCGGCAGCGCTTCCCGCGGCAGAGGCCCGAGAGCTACCTCTCGACTGCGCCTCCGGCGCCGACGCGCCAGGTCTCCCCGCCGTAGAGAAGGTCCTCGAGCGTGCCCTCGCCCCGCTGTGCCCGCTGCTCGCGCAGCTGCGCCACGACGCCCTCCTCGTACGCCGGGAGCTCCACCGCGCGCAACACGCCGAGCGGCGTCGGGAAGGCCGGCGGCCCGAGCTGCGCCAGCAGGAACGCCAGACCGGGGTCGGCGCGGCTCTCGTCCCATACCAGGCAGTCTTCCGGCGCGCAGCGCTCGCCGAGCGGCTGGATCTCGAGCTCGAACCTCCGGGGATCGAGCCGGATGCCCTTGGCGCTGCCCTCGTCGCCGAACAGCAGCGGCTTGCCGTGCTCCAGGTAGAGCACCTGGCTCTGCCGCTGCTCCTTCTCGGTCATGTAGGCGAAGGCGCGGTCGTTGAAGATGTTGCAGTTCTGGTAGATCTCGACGAACGCCGAGCCGCGATGCGTCGCCGCCCGCCGCAGGGTCTCGCGCAGGTGTCCCTGGAAGATGTCGACGCTGCGGGCGACGAAGGTGGCGCCGGCGCCGAGGGCCACCGACAGCGGGTTGAACGGGTTGTCCAGGGACCCCGCCGGAGTGGACTTGGTGCGCTTGCCGACCTCCGAGGTCGGCGAGTACTGCCCCTTGGTCAGGCCGTAGATGCGGTTGTTGAACAGAAGGATCTTGAGCCCGACGTTGCGGCGCAGGGCGTGGATCAGATGGTTGCCGCCGATCGACAGCGCGTCGCCGTCGCCGGTCACCACCCAGACGTCGAGGTCCGGGCGGGTGGTCTTGAGGCCGGTGGCGATGGCCGGCGCCCGACCGTGGATGGTGTGGAAGCCGTAGGTGTTCATGTAGTACGGGAAGCGGCTCGAGCAGCCGATCCCCGAGACGATGACCAGCCGCTCGCGCGGGATGCCCAGCTCCGGCAGCAGCCCCTGCACCGCCGACAGCACGGCGTAGTCGCCACAGCCGGGGCACCACCGCACCTCCTGGTCCGACTGGAAGTCCTTCTTGGTCAGCGCCGCAGGGGCGGCGGCCGCACCGGCGTCAATGGACATCGCTCTCCTCCGGGACCCCGAGCATCTCCAGGATCCGGCTGTAGATCTCGTGGCGGAAGAACGGCTTGCCCTGCATCTTGGAGTAGCTGGTGATGTCCTGCAGGAACCTCGCCCGCAGCAGCAGGGCGAGCTGGCCGCTGTTCATCTCCGGCAGCAGCACGCGGTCGAAGCGCGCCAGCACCTCACCGAGATTGCCGGGCAGCGGGTTCAGCCATCGCAGGTGGGCGCGGCTCACCTCGAGCCCCCGCTGCCGCGCCGCGTGGACGGCGCCGACGATGGCGCCCTCGGTGCTCCCCCAGCCGATCACCAGCAGCCTCCCCGCCGGCGGGCCGTCGACCGCCACCTCCGGCACCACCTGCCGCACCCGCTCGACCTTCTCGGCCCGCAGTCGGGTCATGGTCTCGTGGTTGAGCCCATCGTAGGAGACGTTGCCGCTGCCATCCTGCTTCTCGAGGCCGCCGATGCGGTGCTCGAGGCCGGCAGTCCCGGGGAGGGCCCAGGGGCGCGCCAGCGTCTCACCATCCCGGGCGTAAGGGAGGAACCCCTCCCCGGCCTGCTCGCGGAAGCGTACCGGGATCTCCGGCAGCTCCTCGAGCGCCGGCAGCTTCCACGGCTCGGCGCCGTTGGCCAGGTAGCCGTCCGATAGCAGGATCACCGGCACCATGTGGCGCACGGCGACGTGGCAGGCCTCCATCGCCGCGCGGAAGCAGTCCGCCGGCGAAGACGGCGCGATCACCGGCAGCGGCGACTCGCCGTTGCGCCCGAACAGCGCCTGCAGCAGGTCGGATTGCTCGGTCTTGGTCGGCATGCCCGTCGACGGGCCGGCGCGCTGGATGTCGCATACCACCAGCGGCAGCTCGACCATCATCGCCAGGTTGATGGCTTCGGCCTTGAGGGCGAGCCCGGGGCCGGAGGTGCTGCACACGCCGAGGGCGCCGCCGAACGCGGCGCCGATCGCGGCGCACACGGCGGCGATCTCGTCCTCCGCCTGGAAGGTGGTCACACCGTAGTGCTTGTACCCCGAGAGGTGGTGCAGGATGTCGCTCGCCGGGGTGATCGGGTAGGAGCCGAGGAACAGCGGCAGGCCGCTCTTCTTGCTCGCCGCCACCAGCCCCAGCGCCAGGGCCAGGTTGCCGTTCATGTTGCGGTACAGGCCGGGCGCCAGCGGCGCCGGGTGCACTTCGTACCGCACCTGGAAGAGCTCGGTGATGTCGCAGTAGTTCCACCCCGCCTGCAGCGCCTTGACATTGGCCTCGGCGAGCTCGGGCCGCTTGCCGAAGCGCTTGCGCACCCAGGCGATGGTGGGGTCGAGCGGCCGCGAGAACAGCCAGTAGCACATCCCCAGGGCAAAGAAGTTCTTGCAGCGATCCTGGGAGCGCACGTCGAGGCCACTGTCCTCGAGGGTGCGGCGGGTCTGCGTCGTCAGCGGCACCTCGAAGACGCGAAAGCCGTCGAGCGTGCCGTCGCTGCGCGGGTCGGCCTCGATCCCCGCCTTCTTGAAGCTGCGGGCGTTGAGCTCGTCGCTGTTGAGGATCACCACGCCATTGCGCCGCAGATCGCCGAGGTTGGCCTTGAGCGCCGCCGGGTTCATCGCCACCAGCACGTCGGGCGCATCACCCGGAGTGTGGATGTCGTGGTCGGCGATCCGCACCTGGAACGCCGAAACGCCGGGCAGGGTGCCGGCCGGAGCGCGGATCTCGGCCGGGAAGTCGGGGAGCGTCGACAGGTCGTTGCCGACCAGCGCCGAGGTGGCGGTGAACTGGGTGCCGGTGAGCTGGATGCCGTCGCCGCTGTCGCCGGCGAAGCGGATCACCACCTCGTGCAACGGCTCCTGAGCCGGCGGCGTACGGGGCCGGCGCTCTTCGCTGTCGTCGCTGACGATCGGCAGGGTCATGCGGCTCCTCTGCGTCCTACAACAAGCGGATGGGCGACGGAATTCGGGATCGCCGGGATTGTAGCGTGAATCGGCCGCCGCCGACTGGACCGCCCCGGGAAGAGGCGCCGGCCCCGCGAGTCCCGTAGAATGGCCGAAACTGCCGGCAGGAGACCCGCCATGGCGCAGACCGTGTTCCAGCGACTCGCAGCGACGGCCGCGGCCTACCCCGAGCATCCAGCCCTCAAGGTGAAGCGCGGCGCCGACTGGCACACCACCAGCTGGCGGGAGTATCGCGACCAGGTGCTGGCGGTGGCGGCCGGCCTGGTGCGGCTCGGCGTCGATCCCGGCAAGGGGGTGGCGATCATGGGGTTCAACCGGCCGGAGTGGTTCCTGGCCGACCTCGGGGCCATCGCCGCCGGGGCCGTGCCGACCGGCATCTACACCACCAACTCTGTCGACCAGTGCCAGTACGTCGCCGACCACTGCGAGGCGCAGATCGTGGTGGTGGAGCACCGCGAGTATCTCGACGTCTTCCTCGGACTGCGCGACCGCCTCCCGCACCTCAAGGCCCTGGTATTGATGGACGGAGACGCGCCGCCAGGGGTAGTGTCGTGGCGCGACCTGCTCGCCCTCGGCACCGCCGAGGATGCCGCCGAGGTTCAACGGCGGCTGGACGCGCAAGGCCCCGAGGACCTCTGCACCCTCATCTACACCTCCGGCACCACCGGCCCGCCGAAGGGGGTGATGATCTGCCATCGCAACCTGCTCTTCGTCGGCGACGTGCTGGCCGAGAGCTTCGAGCTCGGGCCCGACGACCGCGCCCTTTCCTACCTGCCCCTGTCGCACATCGCGGAGCAGGTGGTGTCGCTGCACGGGCCGATGAAGGGCGGCGCCTGCACCTGGTTCGCCGAGAGCCTCGAGAAGCTCGGCGACAACCTGCGCGAGGCGCGCCCCACGTTCTTCTTCGCCGTGCCGCGGGTGTGGGAGAAGATCCAGGCGAAGATGCAGGCGGCCGGGGCGCAGAACCCGCCGCTGAAACGCAAGATCGCCGCCTGGGCGCGCAAACAGGGGCTCGCCGGCAGCCAGGCCGAGCAGGAGGGGCGGCCCAGGCCGGCGCTCTACGGGCTGGCGAACAAGCTGGTGTTCTCCAAGGTGCGCGAGCGCCTCGGGCTCGACGCGTCGCGCATCTGCACCACCTCGGCGGCGCCCATCTCCCGCGACACACTCGATTTCTTCGCCAGCCTCGGCATCACCATCCTGGAGGTCTACGGGATGAGCGAGTGCACCGGCCCCACCACGCTCTCCCTCCCGGACCGCTACGAGCTGGGAAAGGCCGGGTTCGCCATGAAGGGGAGCGAGCTGAAGACCGCCGAGGACGGCGAGATCCTGATGCGCGGGCCGCACGTCTGCCTGGGCTACTACAAGAACCCGGAAGCCACCGCCGAGACCATCGACGCCGAGGGCTGGATCCACTCCGGCGACATCGGCTCGATCGACGAGCGGGGGTTCCTCTCGGTCACCGATCGCAAGAAGGAGCTGCTCATCACCTCCGGCGGCAAGAACGTCGCGCCGCAGCCGATCGAGGCCCTGCTCAAGGGGATCCCGGTGGTCGGCCAGGCGGTGCTGCTGGGCGACCGCCGCAACTTCATCGCCGCCCTGCTCACCCTCGACCCCGAGCGCCTCCCGGAGGAGGCCGCCAAGGCCGGCAGCCCCGCCCGCACCGAGGCGGAGGCGGCGGTGTGCCC
>DATKEH010000282.1:0-3641 GCA_035546355.1 Thermoanaerobaculia bacterium | reverse complement strand
CGACGGCCTTCCGATCCACCAGATCCCCCTGCAGCAGCTGCGCGCCGCCATCGCCATGGTGCCGCAGGAGACCTTCCTGTTCTCGGTTACCGTCGCCGCCAACATCGCCCTGGGGCGGCCCGACGCCGGCCGCGAGCAGGTCCTCGAGGCGGCGCGGCTGGCCGGGCTGGAGCCCGACCTCGCCGAATTCCCGCAGGGGCTCGATACCCTGGTCGGGGAGCGTGGCATCACGCTCTCCGGCGGCCAGAAGCAGCGCGTGGCGCTGGCGCGGGCGTTGCTGCGGCGCCCCGAGATCCTGCTGCTCGACGATTGCCTCTCGGCGGTCGACACGCAGACCGAGGAGCGGATCCTGCGCAACCTGCGGCGGGTCTTCCCCGGCCGCACCGTATTCCTGGTGTCGCACCGCGTCTCCGCGGTGCGCGACGCCGACCAGATCGTGGTGCTGGAGCGGGGGCGGATCCGCGAGCGGGGCAGCCACCGCGAGCTGGTGGCGCTCGGCGGCGTCTACGCCGACCTGTACCGCCGCCAGCAGCTCGAGGAGGAGCTGGCGGCGATCTAGCCTGCGTGCGATGCGAATCCTGATCACCGGCGGCACCGGCCTGATCGGCCGCGCCCTGTGCGACTCGCTGACCGCCGACGGGCATGCGGCGGTGGTGCTGTCGCGCAGCCCCGAGGGGGCCGCCGGCTTCCCCGAGGGTGTCGCGGTGGTCGGCTGGGACAGCCGCACCCTCGGCCCGTGGGCCGAGCAGCTCGGGCGCTGTGACGGGGTGGTGCACCTCGCCGGCGAGAGCATCGCCGGCGGCCGCTGGACCAGGGCCCGCAAGCGCCGCATCCGCGACAGCCGGGTGCGCACCAGCGGCCTGCTGGCCGATGCCTTCGCGGCGGCGGCCGAGCGGCCGGGGGTGCTGGTGCAGGGGTCGGGCATCGATTACTACGGCGAGGGGGGTGACGGGGTGCTCACCGAGGATTGCCCGGCGGGGGATGGCTTCCTGCCCGAGGTGGCGGTCGAGTGGGAGGGGGCTTCGGCGCCGGTCGAGGAGCTGGGGGTGCGGCGGGCGGTGATCCGCACCGCGCCGGTGCTCTCCGACCAGGGAGGGCTGCTCCCCCTCATGGCGCTGCCGGTCAGGCTCTTCGCCGGCGGCCGGGTGGGCAGCGGCGAGCAGTGGATGCCCTGGATCCACCTCGCCGACCAGGTGGGGGCGATCCGCTTCCTGCTCGAGCACCCCACCGCCAGCGGGCCGTTCAACCTCTGCTCGCCGGAGCCGGCTCGCAACCGCGCCTTCGTGGCCGCCCTGGGAGCGGCGCTGGGCCGTCCGGTCTGGCTGCCGGCGCCGGCGTTCGCCGTGCGCCTGCTGCTGGGCGAGATGGGAGAGCTGGCGCTCGGCAGCAAGCGGGCGCTGCCGGCGCGGCTGCTCGAGCTCGGCTTTTGCTTTCGCTTTCCCCGTCTCGATCAGGCGTTGGCGGACCTGCTCGGAGGCTAATCCCCCCAACGCTCGCGCAGCAGCTCTGCCACCGCGTCGCGCACCTCGCGGGCGGCGTAGACCCGGAAAGTGTCGATGCGCGTCAGGTGGCGCATGAACTGGCTCGCCTCCTCCATCGGCTCGAGGGTGCCGTCGTAGCGCTCCACCAGCACCCGCGCCTTGGCCAGGCGGTGCGGGTCCTTGGCCGAATTGGAGATTAGCAGTCGGTGGGCGCCGAAGCGCGCGGTGAGCTCCGGCAGCAATCCGCTGAACCGCTGCCGCTCCTCGGGGGCCAGGTGCTCGCGGGTCTCGAAGGCGAGGGGGAAGCGGTCGCGGTGCAGCACCGCCTGGGCGTGCTGGCTGGAGGAGGCGCGCATCCGGGCGAGCACCGCCACGTCGTCCTCTTCGAGGAACGCCTGCGGGTCGCTCGGCCAGCGCCGCCCCTCGTCCAGCAGCCAGCCGTTGAGGTGCAGCTCGAGCACCTTGCCGGTGACGTTGAAGTAGCCCTGCGTGAACATGTAGTAGCGGGCCATCACCAGCGCCTCGCGGGCGTGCACGCCCCCCTCCTCGACGCCGATCCCCCAATCGTCGTCCTCGTCCTGCCGCAGCGCGCGGACCGTGTCGAGAAGGCGGTCGAGGTCGTAGCTGCCGTAGCGCACGCCGCAGAAGAGGCTGTCCCGCAGCAGGTAGTCCATCTTGTCGACGTCGAGCTCGCCGGAGACGACGCGGGCGAGGAGGCGCCCGACCGCCCCCTCGCCGCCGGCCAACAGCGCCGCGACGTCGTCCGGCCCGATCCCCTCGCCATGGCGCTCGAAGCAGACGGTCAGCTCCGGCGAGGCGAGCAGGCGGCGGCTCATCGCCTCGTGGTCGAGGCCGTCCTCGAAGTGCTCCTCCGCCGAGTGGGAGAAGGGCGCGTGCCCGAGATCGTGGGTCAACGCGGCGAGTCGGACCAGGCGGCGTTCCCGGGAGCCCAGCTCCGGAGGCAGCAGATCCGGCTGATGCGCGGCGAGGGCATCGTAGACGCGGCCGGCGAGCTCCATCGCGCCGACCGCGTGGGAGAAGCGGCTGTGCTCCGCGCCCGGGAAGACCATCGAGGCGAGCCCCAACTGATGGACGAAGCGGAGCCGCTGGAGCGGTCGGCTGTCGAGCAGCGCCGCCTCCAGGTCGTCGGCGCGGACGAAGCCGTGGACGGGATCGCGGAGGGTGAGCATCGGGCGGGCGCTATGGTATAACCCGCTCGGTTTCCACCCGGTTTCGGCAGCAGGATTCCGCCACGGCGGCGCACGGCGAGGCCCCGACGATGAGCCCACGAACCAGCAACTTCATCCTGCTCGGCATCGTCGTCGGCATCGTGCTGGCGTTCGTCTCGGTCGAGCTCTTCGGGGAACGGATGCTCGCCGTCGCCTGGATGGGCACCCTCTTCCTCGAAGCCCTGAAGATGATCATCGTGCCGCTGATCATGGCCTCGATGATCGTCGGCATCACCGGCCTCGGCGACGTCCGTCGGCTGGGCAAGGTCGGCGGCCTGACCGTCGCCTACTACTCGGTGACCACGGCGCTGGCGGTCGCCCTCGGCGTCCTGCTGGTCAGCATCATCCGCCCGGGCGACGGGATCGAGCTCGCCGGGGTGGTGCGGCCGGACGCCGTCGCCGGCAAGGAGGACATGGGCTTCACCGACATCGTCCTCTCCTTCGTCTCGGACAACATCTTCGGCTCGATGGCGGAGATGGAGATCCTGCCGGTGATCGTCTTCTCCCTCGTTCTCGGCGGGGTGCTGACGACGATCGGCCGTGCCGGCGAACCGGTGATCGCCTTCTTCTTCGGCCTCAACGAGGCGATCATGAAGATCGTCCACCTGCTGATGCTGTTCGCCCCGTTCGGCGTCTTCGGACTCGTCGCGGCACGCTTCGCGGAGGCCGGCGACCTCGGAGCGCTGATCGGCGCCCTCGGGCGCTACATGGGGACGGTCATCCTCGGCCTGGGGATCCACGGCCTCCTCGTCCTCCCCCTCCTGCTCTGGCTCTTCGGGCGCCGCAACCCGATCCGCTATCTCCTCAACATGGGCACGCCGTTGCTCACCGCCTTCTCCACCGCCTCCTCCTCGGCGACCCTGCCGCTGACCCTCGAGGCGGCGGAGGAGAAGAACGAGGTGTCACGCCAGTCCGCCTACCTGGTGCTGCC
>DATKEH010000281.1:0-3031 GCA_035546355.1 Thermoanaerobaculia bacterium | reverse complement strand
GCGCCTGCTGATCGCCGGGCTGCCGGTGCACACGCCCCTGCGGTTCGTGCTGGCGGCGCTGGCCGTCAGCCTCACCACGGGGCTGCTGGCGGGAGCGCTGCCGGCCCACCGCGCCGCCGCCCTCGACCCGATCGAGGCGCTACAGGCGGAGTAGGAGCCGGCTCTCGACTGCGCCCGCCCGCTGGGCCACCCGGCGGTGTGGCCGGCCACCGCCCTGGCCCGGGCGGGACAGCGCCTCGCCCCTACTCCGCCGCCAGGGCCGCGTGCAGCTTCTCGGCCAGGACCTCGAAGGGGACGAATCCCCGCACGACCTCGATCACTTTGACCCTTCCCTTCTTCCCCTCCCGCCGCGTCACCAGGAACGAGGGCGTGGACCGAATGCCGAGCAACCGGGCCACCCGCTGGTCCGCTTGGATCTGCGCCGCCGGGCGCGATCGCTTGAGGCAGGTGGCGAAGTTTCCCTCGTCCATCTCCAGCTCGCGGGCGTAGCCGAGGAAATCCTCACTGGTGAATGCCTTGCGGTCAGCGTAGAGGGCGTCGTGGTATTCCCAGAACCTTCCCTGCTCCGCGGCGCAGCCCGCGGCGACGGCCGCCTCGAAGGCGAAGCGACCGAAGGGCAGATCCTTGTGGACGAGCGCCACCGTGCCTTTATCGAGGAACTCCGTCTCGACCAACGGCAGGAGCGCCTCCTGCGCATAGGCACACGCTGAGCAGAGGTAGTGCGCGAATTCGACCAGGACCACCTCCGCCGCGGCATCGCCATAGAGCGGATCCTGGTCGATGTCGAGATCGACGGCGACCGCAGCGCCCGGCGCGAGGACGGTCAGGATCGCGGCAAAGACAGGCAGGCGACTCTTCATCCGACGCTCCCAACGAATCCTAACGGATTTCGTCGTCGCGGCAAGCTCGCCGACCGCGGTTCGGGTAACGCGCCCGCAAACGGCCATTGGGACCAGCGTTCCCCGGGCTGCGCAACCGCGCCTGAGCGCCGACCTCGCAGCCCCTCCGGCTCGATGCGAGTCACCGACCGCCGCCCCACCGCGTCGCCGGCCCCCCCGGCGGCGGGCGCGGACCTGCGCCAGCTCGGGGTGCACTCGACCGGCCTCCAGCGGACGAGGACCCCCCGGACACCTCCACCGCAAGCTCCCGAGCCCGCCATTCCGCTAGACTGCCGGGCTGATGGGCAAGCTGGCGCTGGTCGGCTTCGGCGGGTTCCCCGGCACCGCGCTGCGCTACCTGCTCGCCGGCTGGGTGCACCGGACGGTGGCGCTCGACCACGCCGTGCTGGAGGGCGTGGCGACGGTGGAGCGGGTGGAGGTGCGCTTCTACCGCAGCCGCGGGGGCGCAGGCTGAAGGGCCAGCTGCCGCTGCTGGCGAGCCCGCGGGTTCGCGCGGCGCTCAGGCCGGTCACTCGCCCGCTCCGCGCCCTGCAGTTGGCATGGCTGCGGGCCGCGGCCACGGTCTGGCGGCGCCTGCTGACCCGCACCACCTTCGTCGCCGTCGGCGGCAGCGTCGGCAAGAGCACGACCAAGGAGGTCCTCGCCGCAATCCTCTCCGCTCACGCCAGCACCGCCAAGAGTCGCGGAAACGCCAACTCGCTGGCGAGCGGCAACCTCTCTCGGACGCTCCTGCAGGTCCGGCCGTGGCACCGCTATGCCGTGGTCGAGATCGGCATCGGGGCACCGGGGCAGATGGCGCCCTCGGCCCGGTTGGTGCGTCCCGACGTGGTCGTGATGCTGGCGGTCAAGCGGTGTCACACCAACGAGTTGCAGGACGTCGACGGGGTCGCTCGCGAGAAGGCGGCGCTGGTGCGCGCCCTGCCGCCCGACGGGGTGGCAGTGCTCAACGGGGACGACCCGCGGGTGGCGGCGATGGCCGCCGGCGGCCGCCTCCGCGCTCTGCGCTTCGGCACCGACCCCGCCTGCGACCTGTGGGCCGACGAGGTCTCGGCGCAGTGGCCCGACCGCCTGAGCTTTCGGGTGCACGCCGACGGCCAGAGCCATCCGGTGCGTACGCGTTTTGCCGGTACCCACTGGCTGACGGCCTTCCTCGCTGCCTTCACCGCGGCGCGGGCGTGCGGCGTTCCCCTCGCGGAGGCGGCGGCGCGCGCCGAGGCGGTCGAGCCCGTCTGGGCGCGCACGCAACCGATCACCCTGCCCAACGGCGCGACGGTGATCCGCGACGACTTCAACGGCTCGATCGACACCTTCGAGCCGGCCCTGCGGCTGCTGGGCGAGGCGCGGGCGCGGCGCCGCATCCTGGTGGCCAGCGACTACTCCGACAGCAACAGGAGCCCGCGACAGCGGGCCCGCCGCCTGGGCCAGGAAGCGGCGCGGCTGGCGGACGTCGCGGTCTTCGTGGGCGAGCGGGCGGAGCGCGGGGTGAAGGGCGCGGTGGACGAGGGCATGGCGCCAGCCAACGCCCACGCCTTCCATCACCTGGCCGAGGCGACCGGGTTCCTGCGACGCGAGCTGGGGGAAGGCGACCTGGTGCTCATCAAGGGGCAGGGGAACCATCACCTGTCGCGCATCTACCTCGGCCTGATCGGTGAGGTCACCTGCCGTCGCACGTCCTGCCCGAAGACGATCCTGTGCGACCGCTGCGACGAGCTCGGCCTGCGGTGGACGCCGGCGCGGCGAGAGCTGATGGCGCCGCCGGATTCGCGGCTGTAGCCGTCGGCGGTCGCTACGCCTCCCGCCCAGCCGGGGTCCGCTCGTCGATGAGCGACAGGTAGGACTCCTCCTCCTGGGCGAAGTGGAGCTGCAGGATGGCGTAGAGCCCGTACAGCACCCGCCGCAGCTCGCGCAGGTCGTCCGCACCCGGGCCGCGCCGGGGCAGCTCCCCCAGCAGCCGCTCGTAGACGCGCACCAGGTGGGCGATCTCGAGGTGGGCGCGGCTCATCGGGCCGGTGGGGTCCTCGCCGCCGATGATCTCCGCCACCAGCGGGTAGATGGTGGCGTCCTCGGCCTGGTCGTGGGGCAGCAGCTCGTCGACCAGGAAGTGGCGGATCGCCTCGAGCTGCCGCCGCGCC
>DATKEH010000280.1:0-2197 GCA_035546355.1 Thermoanaerobaculia bacterium | reverse complement strand
GGGTCCTGCAGCGGGTGGTAGTTGGCGATGATGGTGATGGTGTCCTCCCGCCCCGCCTCGTAGCTGCGGAACAGGTAGAAGTCGGTGGCGTCCACCTGCGGCGTGCGGGTGATCGCCGGCGCCTCGCGGTGGCTCGACGCCGCCGCCGGCAGGGCCAGCGCGAGGCCCGCCAGCACGAGGATCAACGACGCCGGCAGCGGCGCGTGCCACCTCGCCGGCGGCAGGGTGCAAACGGATGCGGTCGCGGACATGGGCTCCTCCTCCGGTTCGCCGGCCGTCCATCGGCGCGGCGACATCTGGGGTACGGAGACCTACCGCCGGCGGATGAGTGCCGCCGCTGCCGAGGGCCCGTGGGAGGGGCGCGGCGCCCGCGCGCTCACTCCGGCACGGCCAGCCGGAGGACGAACACGCTCTCGTTCTGGGTGCAGACCGGCGGCGGCGGGCAGCTGATGCAGACCACGCGCAGGATGCCGGCGAGCGGCCCCGCCGGCACGCTGCGCAGGTCGACGGTGGCCTGGGTGGTCTTGCTCTCGCCGACGCCGATGCGGCGTAGCGTGTCGGGGCCTTCGATGCGGAACCAGCCGCCGGGGGAGCCGGCCGCCGGCTCGAAGCTGGCGCGGAAGTCGTGCTTGCCGCGGCAGGACTCGTTGACGGCGGTGATCGGGAAGGGGTGCGCGCCGCGGGCCACGGTGCCCATGTCGACCACCTGCGCCCCAGGCGGCACGGTCACCTCGGCCGCCGGCGGCGCGGGCGCCGGAGCCTGCTCCGGCGGCTGCTCCGCCGGCGCCTGCTCGGGCGGCCCCTGCCGCGGCGGCGGCTCGACCGCCTCCGGAGCCGGCGGCACCTCGAAGCCCACCCCGCGCACGTCGCTCGCCGGATTCTCGTCGCCGGCCAGCGCGGCGCGAAAGCCGACCCAGAAGCGGCCGCCCTCCTCCGGCGGCAGCCAGGAGTCGAAAAGGGCCTCGGCGGTAGCACCCGGCGCGAGATCGGCGACCTCCGACTCGCCGCTCCACAGCGCCTCCTTCGGCGGCGCCGTCTCCTCCGCCTCCAGCCAGGCGCGGAGCGCGGGCTCGGCTGCCGCCGGCCCGAGCACCGCGCGCACCGGCAGGGACACCGCCTCCTCGCCGACGTTTGTGACCCCCACCGCCGGTACCACGCGGCGCTCCTCCCCTTCGTCGCTTCCGCCGACCACGAAGGTACGCTCCCCCGGCAGGTTGGTGGCCACGTCGCGCGTCGGCCCCCACTCACCGCGGTCGCGGCGCACGATGGCCGCCCGGCTGCCCGGGTAGCGGCCGGCGGCGAAGTCGCCGAGGTCCAGCTCGAGCAGCACGTTGTCGCAGGAGCGCAGGTTGCGCAGCAGCCCGCGCTCGGCCTCCGGCAGCTGGATGTCGCGCCGCTGACAGCGCAGCCAGGAGGGGTCGAGAAGGTGCGCCCGGAAGACGCCCGTCTGGTGGTTGATGGTGCCGGTGGCGTGCACCTTGGCGGAGAAGGTCGGGGTGGCGCGGCGCAGCGGCCCCGCCGTGCTCATCGTCGCCTCCGGGTCTTCGATGCGGACGTCGCCCTCCAGCCAGCTGCACACCCGCAGGTCGGCGGGCAGCTCGGCGCCGTCGTCCAGCCACAGCCGCTGCTTCTTCGAGTAGAGCCACTTGGGGCGCACCGTGTGTACCTTCAAGTAGCGGCGCCCGCGCTTGCGCCCGACGGTCTCGACGTGGGCGAGGATCGATTGCGCCGGCGGCTCGGAGCGGGTCACCGGCCCCGCCACCCGCGGCGGGTCGGCCGGCCGGTCGAAGGCGCCGGTGAAGCCGACCCAGTTGGAGGCGACCAGGTTCGCCGGCAGCTCGACCCCCGCGACGTCGACCTCGAGCGTGCGCGAGCGCAGGAACTCCGGCGCGAAGAAATGCAGCTCGAGCTTGCCGCTGCGCGGCGGCCGCTCGACGTGGGCGAGCACCGGCAGCTCGCCGCGGCGCCAGCCGGTGGGGTGCTGGTCGCCGGTGAAGCGTTCGGGCATCTTCTCTTCGGCCGACTCCGAGCTGCGCTGCAACGCGTCGGCGAGCGCGTCGCCGCGCGGCGCGTCGCGCCAGTCCTCGAGGAAGCCCTGCATCCAGTCGCCGCCGTCGCGGAAGGTGCCGTCGAGCTCGTAGGCGGCCTCGGAGTAGCTGCGCTCGTCCGCGGCGCTGCTGGCCCACACCGAGTCGAC
>DATKEH010000279.1:0-9332 GCA_035546355.1 Thermoanaerobaculia bacterium | reverse complement strand
TCTTCGCGGTGATTTCCTCTTGCCGGACTATTCGATAGGGGCCCATCTGTTCCCGTATAGCGTCGCCAACGGTGTTGGGATCTGGGTAGGTCGAGATGTCAATCACGCTCACGGAATCCTCCGAGCGTGGAGGCCCGCAGCGTGATGGTGCCAGGGAGATGGGCTGCGCTATCACCGGTGTGACCACGAGGACGGCTGGGAGCAACATCTTCACTACTTGGTTCATTTAGCCTCCTACCCTCCGAGCGCCGTCTAACGGATTATGAGTTCAGCGGCGCCACCGGCGCAAAGTGGTCGCTCGAAGTGAGCTGGTGAGCCAAGACACGATGTCGGCCGCTGCGAGTACTCGGGTGGCGTCCGCTGCAACGAGGGGTTAGACGTCTCGTCACCTACTGCTGTTCATGCTGAAGCTGATTGTGTAGAGGGAGTCGACAGGTTCGCCATCAACTATGGCCGGCTGCACTGGAATCTGGCGCAGATGATGGAGTGCCTGGAAACCGTAGAGAGGAGGGGCCTGGGCTGAGAGCACGAGAGGTTGGCGCAGTGAGCCGTCTGCGCCCACGACGACCTCGATCACGATTTTCGCGCGCGCCACCCTGCCGATGGGACGGAGCAGCCACGTAGGCATTTTGGTCTTCTGTGGCACTGGCGCTAGCCCTTCGACCATATCGCCGTTGAGGAGCCTGACCTGGTTCGGCTCTCTCGGTTCCATGGCTTGTTCGGCCGTTCTCATTGGTGTGCGCGGAGGTTGAAGGTTTGTGAGCAAACCGCTGCGCCGAAACTCGTCGAGGAGAGGCAGTGCCGTCTCGACGTCCATGGCTGTCGCCGTAAACCACCACCAGCTCGCCAGCCATTGATCGCCTGCACCGCTCGCAAGGGCAGCGCAGTGAGTCGCCAGCCTCGCATAGTGAGACGCGGGAAGCTGGCGTACGTCTGGTCGACGCCCTTCTCCCCGTGCGAGCGCTTCACACTTTTCAAGACCTGCATTCCAGCTCTGCGAGGAGATGGCGGCCTTGAGATCGGCGAGTCTCGCGGCGGCCGACGCCTGAATACCGAGCGTGCTCAGTAACAGGAGGATTCCAGCTTTCTTGATCATCGGTCGGGGAGCCCTTTTCAGGAGCCGAGACGTCTAACCAGTAATTGGACGACGCGCTTTGCGAGGGCAAGGCGGCGGAGGGGTGTCGCGTTGGGTTGGGGGTGGGGAGGGGTAAGATCCCCAGAGGGAACGAGTTGGGAGAAATTGGAGTGGGGGCAAGGCGGCGTGGGGTGTCGTGTGGGCGCGGTTAGAGGAGGTCGAGGGGGCTGGTGACGCCGCGGCCCTTGTTGAGTACGTGGGTGTAGATCTGGGTCGTCTTGAGGTGCTTGTGGCCCAAGAGCTCCTGGACGGTGCGGATGTCGTAGCCGGCCTGGAGGAGGTGCGTGGCGAAGGAGTGGCGGAGGGTGTGGCAGGTGGCCGGTTTGGAGAGGTTGGCCCGTTCGAGGGCCGACTTGAAGGCACGCTGGACGGCGCGCTCGCCGACGTGGTGGCGGCGCCAGGCAGTCGAGCGGGGGTCCTTGGAGATGGTGTCGGCCGGGAACAGGTACTGCCAGCGCCAGTCGATCGCGGCGTTGGGGAGCTTGAGGGCGAGCGCCTGGGGGAGCCAGGTGCGGCCGAAGCCCTGGGCGAGGTCTTTCGCGTGGAGGCGGCGCACCAGCTCGATCTTGTTGCGCAGGGGCTCACGTAGCCGGGCGGGCAGGACAGTGAGGCGGTCCTTGAAGCCCTTGCCGTCACGCACCGCGATCTGTTCGTAGTCGAGGTCGACGTCCTTGACGCGGAGGCGGAGGGCCTCCATGAGGCGCATGCCGGTGCCGTAGAGGAGGGTGAGAACCAGGTCGTGGGGCGGCTCGACCTTGGCGAGGACCCGGTCGACCTCCTGGGGCGTGAGCACCAGGGGTTGGCGCCGGTGGCGCTTGACCCGGATCAGCTGGCCGACGTCGGCGAGGGGCCGGGCCAGCACCTGGCGGTAGAGGAAGAGGATGGCGGCCAGAGCCTGCGATTGGGTCGAACGGCCGACCCCTCGCTGCGCGGCGAGGTGGGTGAGGAACTGGTTGACCTCGGGCTCGGCCAGCGAGAGGGGGTGGCGTGTGTCGTGGAACAGGATGAAGCGGCGAATCCAGAGGGCGTAGGCGTGCTCCGTCCGCTTGCTGAGCTGGTGCAGGCGAGCGGTGAGGCGGATGCGATCCAGCAGGCGAGGCTGCTCATCGGCGGTTAGGTGCTCCACACTTCTGAAGACGGAAAAGCGCCGGGGGGGATTGATGATCGCGGCCGGCTCGCAGGCTGGCCGCGGGCACACTCCGTGCCCTTCGGTGACATTCGGTTGCAGCACCGATGGCATGGCTGAAAGCCCTCGACGCGGGGTCACGCTGGGAGCCGTGGCCCGCCGGCGTGGCCTGCCGCGTGCGAGGATTCGTCTGGCAAGTATATAGACGGACGCGGGGCTTGATTTTCCCGCCTGGCGTTCCGCGGAGTTTCCGCAGGCGTTGCGGAGAACTCTGTGGAATTCCAGGCGTAAACGGGGCGGCGTGGCGCGCCAATCGGCCTCCGTCAGCACTTTGCACAAGGCTTTGTGCACGCTACGTAAGTGATTGATTTCATTGGTGAGGCGCAGGGCTCGAGGCGCGGGGAGGCGGTCCGGGAGGGCGATGTACCGCCATAGAGGGGCAAGGCATCCGGCGCGTGGATGCCCAGCCGGCGGCTTGCCCCGGGGACCCGCGCCGCGCACCCAGCCCAGCTCACGCCGCGCCCCCCGCCCCCCCGGCCCCGCCGCGCCGCTCGCGAGCCCTACTCGAGCGCCTTGCCGGGTACGAAGAAGACGTCGCCGGAGGCGTTGATGTTGGCGACGTAGGTCAGCACGGGGCCGCCGATGAGCACCTCGGTCTCGACGCGCCAGTTGCTGCCCTCGCCGAGGCCGCTGAAGATGCCGGCGAGGTTGCGCTCGAGGTGCTGGTAGGGCTTGAGGCCCAGCTCGGCGGTGGCGAGGGTGGCGCCGGCGGCGTCCTTGAGGGTCACCCGCACCAGGCTGGAGCCGGGGGACAGGCTGACGGCGCCGTAGCTGGCGCGGAAGAGGGCGTCCTGGTGAGCGACGTACTCGCCGCTGCGCAGGGCGCCGTCGGAGAGCGGCCGGCTGTCGACCAGCATGCCGAAGCGCTTGCCGTCGGCGTTGCGGGCGAGGGCGTAGCTGAGGGCGCGGGGGGCGATGCCCTGGGCGTTGGCGTAGGTGATCCGCAGGGCGCCGGCGAGGTTGTCGCCGGTGAGGCCGAAGAGGTCGGCGAAGACGTCCTCGACGTGGAGGATGGCGCCGGCGCCGAGGGTGCGGGTGACGGCGCGCGGGGCCGAGTTGTCGGCGCCGCGCTCGAGGAGCTCGATGGTGAGGGTGGTGGCGGTGGTCGCCGGGTTGAGCACGGCCAGCTGGCTGACCAGGAAGGTGTCGAACAGGCCGCGGCTGTGCACCACGCGCGGGACGACGAGGGCGGAGGTGGGGGCGAGGTCGCGCGCCGGCAGGAAGATCTGGTCCTCCGAGCCGAGCTCGAGCAGGGTGGCGGAGGCGAGGAAGCGGGTGCCGCCCGAGGAGAAGCGGGCGGTGAAGGGGGACGGGCGCCCCGCCGCCGCCGGCACCAGCGCGCCGAGGGTCTGGAAGCGCATACTGAGGCCGTCCAGGGCCAGGGTGCCGCGGCCGGCGAAGGCGCCGGTGGCGTCGAACAGGTCGACGGTGACGGCGCCGGGGGTGGCGTCGACGTTGACGGCGAGCAGGGTGGCGATGAAGGCGTCGTCCTCGAGGATGCCGGTGACCAGCTTCTCCGCCGCCGACCAGGTGGCCTCCGGGTCCTCCGGCACCAGCTGGCCGAAGCTGCCGGCGCCGGCCAGCTCGACGAACGAGCGGCTGATCGCCCGCACCCGCGGCGGCTGGCCGCCGAGGCCCATGGTGGTGAGCAGCACGGAGCCCTGACTGCGCTCGAGGTCGAACAGCGAGCCGACGAGGTTGGGGACGCGCACCATCTGCCCCGGCAGCACGGTCACCCGGCTGCTGGGGGCCTGCGGGTCGCCGGCGCCGCGGGGGACGAAGCGGGCCTCGACCAGCGCCGCGGCGCTCCCCTCGTTGAGCAGCCACAGGTCGCTCTCGAAGACGTCGGTGGCGCCGCGCGGGGCGAAGAGCACGCTCTGCAGGAAGGAGCGGCGGGTGACCAGCGACACCGGCCCGCCGTCGACGGTGACCTCGGCCGAGGTGGTGGCGGTCTGGCCGCGGTCGCCGATCGCGGTGACGGTGACGGTGTAGACGCCGGGGGTGGTGAACAGGTGCGAGGCGCAGAAGACGCCGGGGGCGCAGGGCAGCTCGGCGAAGCCGCGCCCGTCGCCGCCGAAGCGCCACTCGGTGCGCACCACCGGCCCCGAGACCTGCGCGCTGAAGGCGACCGCGGCGCCGGTGAGCGTGGTGCTGGTCGGGGCCAGGGTGGCGGTGACCGGCTCGATCTGGGGGATGCTGATCGACGACCTGCCGCTGCGGCTCTCGCCGCCGGCGTGGAAGGAGGCCACCAGGTAGGTGTAGGTGCGGCCGGGCTCGACCGCGCCGTCGACCGTCGTCGTGGCGTCGGCGGGCAGGGTGGCGTGCAGCTCGAGGGCGCTGTCGTCGACCCCGCGGTAGATGCGGAAGCCGTCTTCGTCGTTGGAGTTGTCCGACCAGCCGAGGGTGACGGCGTCGCCCGCGAAGGCGAGCACCGGCTTGCCGGGCGCCGCCGGGCCGCTGCCGCCGGCTCGCTGGTAGAGGAAGTGCAGGCCAGCCTCGTCGTCGCTGCTGAGCCGGGCGCCGCGACCGTCGTTGTGGACGAACGCCCGCATCAGGGCCTCGCGCTTGGCCGGCTCGGCGCAGCTACCCGAGCGGCCGTCGCCGCAGGAGTGGCCGAGCCCCAGGGTGTGGCCGAGCTCGTGGCCGAAGATCTCCTCGGCCGCCCTGGAGGGGTCGGGGCTGAAGAGGAAAAAGCACTCCAGCCCGCGGTTCATCACCACCTCGGCCTCGAGGATCTCGATGAACTGCTGGCCGTTGAACGTCATCCGCCGCGAGGGGTCCCCCCAGGGGCCGCCGATGGCCAGGACGCCGCCCTCGCCGCAGACGAACGGCCCGGCGTCGATGTCGGAGTTGGGGTCGTCGAACAGCACCACCTGCTTGCCGTCGGGGCTGCTGAAGCCGGCGCTGGCCGAGGTGGTGCCGCCCCACACCAGGCGCAGCGGGGTCTTGGGCTCGTCGTTCCAGGCGGCCAGGGCGCGCTGCAGCTCGGCGGCGCCGCCGCCGGGGACGCCGGCCTGCCCGGATTGGTGCATCTGCCAGGTGACGGTGCGGTTGGAATCGAACTCGACCCAGCGCGTCGGCACTCCCTGGATGGTGAGCTGGGTGAACTGCTCGTGCACCTGCCGCTCCTGCTCCGCGGAGAGGGTGACGAAGTAGTCGGCGGCCGCGGGGCGGCCGGCGGCGCGCTCGACGATCCAGTCGCGGAAGCGGTCGTAGAGGCGCCCCTGCCGCTCCCCTGCTTCGACGAGCGTGCCGTCCGGGCGCACCTCGGCCACTCCCTCGAGATTGCGGGCGGCCAGCGCCGTGCCGTCGACCCGCACCCGCTGGAACGTCCCCAGCATCAGGTGCAGCGAGCGGTGGGTGTGGTCCGCCGCGGGCCGCAGGAAGAACAGGCCGCGGTCGCCGGCGACCAGCTGCGGCGCGCCCCAGATGTAGAGGCGCAGCCCGTCGGCGCGCTCGCCGCCGGGGACCCGCAGCACCAGCGTCCCGCCCGCCTGCCCCTTGAGCACCGCGTCGATCTCGAGCGTGTAGTCGGTGGCCGGCCGCTCGCTGGGGGCGGCGGCCACTGCGGCCACCCTGGCCTCGACGACCAGCGGCGCCTGCCGCAGCAGGTCCTGGTCGGAGACCGGCACGTAGGAGGTGGCGGCGGCGGGGACGGCGGCGGCGAGCGCCAGCGCGGCGAGGAGCAGGGTGAGGGCAGTGGGTTTCATCGCGTCTCCGGGCCTCCCCGGCGCCGCGGGCGCCGCGAGGCGGTCAGGCTTCCGACCGCGTGCCGCGGAGGGCGCGCGGGAGCCGGCCGAGCGCAGGCGAGAGCGGCTCGCCCCCCGTCGGGTGCGGGTCAGCCCGCCGCCAGCACCTGGCGGAGCGATGTCTCGATCCGCCGCAGCCCCTCGTCCGCCTCCTCCCGCGACAGGATCAGGGGCGGCCGGAAGCGCAGCGACTGTGGCCCGCACTTGAGGGCCAGCAGGTCGTGGTCGTTGGCGACCCTGAGCGCCCGGTCCCTGATCTCTCCGGAAGGCAGGTCGAAGGCCAGGAACAGCCCGCGACCCCGGACGTTCGAGACGCTCCCCGAAAAGACCTCGGCCAGTCGCGCGAGGCCGTCCAGCAGGTGCTGCCCGATCCGGCTCGCATTGTCCAACAGGCCGTCCTCCTCGATTATTTCGATGAAGCGCTGGCAGCGGACCATGTCGGCGAGGTTGCCTCCCCAGGTGGAGTTGATGCGGCTGGAGACCTGGAACACCGACTCCACCTCGTCGAGGCGCGAGGTGGCGGCGATGCCGCACACCTGCGTCTTCTTGCCGAAGGCGAAGATGTCGGGCAGCACGTCGAAGTGCTCGCAGCACCACCACTTGCCGGTGGTGGCGAAGCCGGTCTGGATCTCGTCGAAGACGAGCAGGAAGTCGTGCTCGTCGGCGAGGTCGCGCAGCGCCTGCAGGAACTCGCGGCGGAAGTGGTTGTCGCCGCCCTCGCCCTGGATCGGCTCGAGGATCAGCGCCGCGACGTCGTCGGGATGGTCGCGCAGCGCCTGCTCGACCTCCGCGATCGCCTGGCGCTCGTCGCGCTCGACCCGCGCCAGCACCTCCTCGGTCACCGGGAAGGAGAGCTTGGGGTTGCTCACCCGCGGCCAGGGGAACTTGGGGAAGTACTGGGTCTTGTTGGGGTCGGCGGTGTTGGTCAGCGACAGGGTGTAGCCGCTGCGCCCGTGGAAGGCCTGGCGCAGGTGGATGACCTGCTGCCCCTTCTCCCCCTTGCCGGCGGCGAGGTTCTTGCGCACCTTCCAGTCGAAGGCGGCCTTGAGCGCGTTCTCCACCGCCAGCGAGCCGCCGGAGACGAAGAACAAGTGGCGGCGATAGGGCTCGGGGACGATGCGGGCGAAGGTGGCGACGAACTCCGCCATCAGGGTGGTGTAGAGGTCGGCGTTGGCCGGCTTGACCACCGCCGCCCGCAGGATGCGGTCGCGGAACTCGGGAGTGGTCATCTTGGGGTGGTTGTACCCCATCGGGTAGCTCGAGAAGCAGGTGAAGAAGTCCAGCAGCTCGCGCTGGCGCCGGCTGTCGTAGAGCCAGGCGCCGTGACTCTTCTCGAGGTCGAGCACCAGGGCCATGCCGTCGGCCAGCATGTGGCGCGAGATCACCTCGTGCACCTGGCTCGGCGGAACGCGCAGGGAAGTCTCCAGGGCGGTGGTCATGGGCAACCTCCAGACGAAGCGTCGGGCCGTCTCTCCGGGTCCCGGGTCTCCCGGGGAGGGGGGAGCCGGGCAGGAGTGAGAGGGGTGGCCGAGAGGCCCAGCGGTGTCGGGAACGGAGAGGCGCGCCCGGGACCGCCGGGAACGCGCGGTCGATCCTAGCACCGCCCGAGAAAGGGGGTCAATCCGAGCTCTGGAAGGTCCTTCCCAGCGGCATCCGTTGGTCGTGCAGCAGCTCCTCGGCGCCGATCTTGGTGCGGTTGCGCCCCTCCTCCTTGGCCGCGTACATGGCGGTGTCGGCGAGGCGCAGCAGGCTGCTCTTGGTCTCCGCCAGCGGCAGGTCTTCGTCGATATGCTGGTACAGCGTGGCGACGCCGACCGAGCAGGTGATGCCCGAGAGGTGGAGGGGCTGGGGGTGGATGTCGCCGCGGCCGTCGATGAAGACGTGCTGCTCGATGTGGGCGCGGGTGGCGTCGGCCGTCGCCACGGCAGCGGCGAGCGACAGGGCCGGCAGCACCAGCACGAACTCGTCGCCGCCGTAGCGCGCGGCCACGGCGTCGGGATCGGCGACCTCGGCGAGCAGCAGCCGCCCCACCTCGCGCAGCACCTGGCTGCCGGCCAGGTGGCCGTGGGCGTCGTTGACCCGCTTGAAGAAGTCGAGGTCGATGAACAGCACCGCCAGGTCCCGCCGCTGCTCGCGGCTGCGCTCGATGGCGCGGGCGAGGCCGAGGTGCAGGTAGCGGTCGTTGTACAGGCCGGTGAGGTTGTCCCGCTTGGCGATCTCCTGGGCGTGGCGGGCGTCGAGCACGTTCTGGATCGACACCGAGATGTAGCCGGCGAAGATCTCCAGCAGGTCGAGGTCGAGCTGGCTGTACCCCGGGGCGCCGTGGCGGTTGATCAGCTCGAGGACGCCGCAGACCTCCTTCTCGATGCGGATCGGGATCGCCACCAGCGACTCGGTCTGGTAGCGGGTCATCTTGTCGACCTCGGAGTAGAAGTGGCGGTCGCCGGCGACGTCGGAGGAGAAGTAGGAGCGGCCGGTGACGTAGACGTGGCCGGCGATGCCGCTGGCGGCGGGCAGCGAGCGGCTCATCAGCCCGGCGGCGCCCGAGCCGAAGGAGGCGATGAAGTACAGCTCGTTGCGGCGCCGGTCGGCGAGCTTGGCAGTGGGGTTGTCGAGCAGGATCGAGCCCGCCGAGGAGGGCACGAACTCGTTGGCCTTGCGCAGGATCTCGACCAGGTTCTCCGCCAGGTTCATCTCCGACGGGAAGTTCAGGCTGGCCCGTCGCCGCAGCAGGAAGCGTTCGAGATCGTGGGGGTCCAGGCAGTGGTACTGGATCATCTGCTGCTTCCGATCCCGAGCGGAGGGCCGGCGGCGGCTCTCTCCGGCTGCCCTCCGAGGGCCTCGGCGGGCGCCCGGGAGAGCGAGGCGGAGCCTCCGATGCGAGTCGTTGCGCGGCGTAGACGATAGCAGATGGCGACGCCGCTAGATCTCCGCTAGATCAGGCGCGCCAGGCGCCGGCAGCGCTCCCACAGCTCCCCCTGGATGCACTCGGTGGCGGCGAGCTGGGGCGCGTAGCGCAGGTAGTGGACGTCGTCCATCAGCCGCACCAGCTCCTCGGCCGCCGGCGCCGTCACGCCGCGCCGCCGCAGCTGCTCCCCCCACTGGGTGGAGGGGACGCCGGGTGGGATCCCCCAGCGCTCGCCCAGGAAGTCGCGCCACGCCGTCTCGACGTCGGCGGCGGCCTGCCGCGGTGGCCCGGCGGCGACGGCGTGCCGCAGCCGCCCCAGGAGGCGGCGGCGGGCGCGGCCGGCGGGGGCGCGGC
>DATKEH010000278.1:0-6029 GCA_035546355.1 Thermoanaerobaculia bacterium | reverse complement strand
GAGGCGCGCGCCGCCGCCGCCCTGCGCCACCCCGCGGTCTGCCGCGTCTTCGAGCTCGGCCAGGTCGAGGGCCGCGACTTCATCGCCATGGAGTACCTGGAGGGGGAGACGCTGGCGGCGCGGCTCTCCCGCGGCCCGGTGCCGGTGCCGCGGGCGCTGGCCTGGGGGGCGGCGATCGCCGCGGCGCTCGAGGAGGCGCACGACAAGGGGATCGTCCACCGCGACCTGAAACCGGGCAACGTCGTCGTCACGCCGCAGGGAGAGGTCAAGGTGATGGACTTCGGCCTCGCCCGGGCGCTGCCCGGAAGGAGGGAGGGCGGCGACGGAGAGGCCACCTGGACGGCGGGCCTCACCGCCCGCGGGACCCTCGTCGGGACCCCCGCCTACATGGCCCCGGAGCAGCTCAAGGGCCAGCCGGCGGACGAGCAGGCGGACGTCTGGGCCCTGGGCTGCGTCCTCTACGAGATGCTGACCGGCTCGCGGCCGTTCCCCGGAGGGACGGCGACCGAGGCGGTGGCGGCCGTCCTGGAGCGGGAGCCACGGTGGGAGGAGCTGCCGGCGGAAACGCCCCGCGAGCTGCGGCGCCTGCTCGACCGCTGCCTGCGCAAGGACCCCGCGCGCCGGCTGCGCCACGTAGGCGACGCTCGGTTGGTGCTGGAAGAGACCGGGGACGAGGGGGCCGTCGGGGAGCTGGCGGCCCTCCCGGCTGGTGCGTTTCGCCGCTCCCACCTGGTCGCCGCGGCCGCGGTGGTGCTGCTCCTGACCTCCGCCCTGATCGTCGGCGTCGTCGCCGCCGTGCGGCGTCCCGCGGCGGCGCCCGGGGTCACCCGTCTCACCCTGGCCCTGAGCGAGGACCCCTCCCAGCGCAGGACCCTGGCGGGAAGCCGCACCTTCGTCCCCTTCGCGATCTCTCCCGACGGCCGCCGGGTGGCGTTCGTCGCCACCGACCGCGCGCGCTCGCCGCGGGTCTATCTGCGCGAGCTCGACCGCTTCGAGGTGCGGGCGATCCCCGGCACCGAAGGCGCCGGCTCCCCGCCCTTCTTCTCCCCGGACGGGCGCTGGATCGCCTTCGGAGACGGCGAGCGCCTGCGCAAGGTCTCCGTCGCCGACGGCACGGTGATCGAGATCGGGCGGATCGGCTACTTCAATACCGGGCTGTGGTCGCCGCGGGGCGAGATCCTCCTCTCGGCGCGACCGCCCGGCCCCTGGCGCATCCCGGCCGCCGGCGGCGAGGCCAGGGGCTTCTCCGAGCTCGATTGGGCCGACGGTGCCCGGGTCTCCGCGATGGGCATGCTCCCGGACGGCGACATCCTCGCCCTGACGGAGAGGGCCGACGAGACGTTCCTGGAGATCGTCTCGGCGAGCCCCGGCGGCCGACGCCGGCTGGCTCGCGGGCTCGCCGCCGGGGCGCGGTACCTCGCCGACGGCTACGTCGTCTTCGCCAGCGGCCCGGCTCTGCTGGCGCTGCCGGTGGACACCGCGACCTTCGAACCCCTCGCCGAGCCGGTTCCGGTGCTGAACGGGGTCTACAACCCCCTGGGGTGGTTCCCCTACTTCGAGCTATCCCCCACGGGAGTGCTGGTCTACCTGCCGGCGGAAGCGGATATGGGTGCCGGGTACGCCTGGGTGGACCGCGAGGGGAGCAGCGCCGCGATCCCGGGCACCGGGGGGTCCTTCTTTGGCCTGGGCCGGCTGTCGCCGAACGGCCGTGAGCTCGCCGTCTCCCTTGCCGACGGCCTGCGGCGCGAGGTGTGGATCTTCGATCTAGAGCGAGGGACCCGGCGCCTGATCGCCGCCGAAGGGGAGAACCGCTCGCCGATCTGGACCCCCGACGGGCGGTTCGTCGTCTACCAGTCCAATCGCGAGGCCACCGAGGGGATCTTTCGCCGCCGGGCCGACGGCACCGGCAACGAGGATCTGCTGGTCGCCAGGGCCGCCAGGCCCTTCCCCCAGGACTGGACGCCGGATGGCCGCCTCCTGCTCTTCTCGGAAGGCTCGGCGCGCGGGGACTCCGACGTGTGGCTGCTCGCCGATGGCGAGGCGTCTCCATGGATGACCGGCCCTTTTTCGGAACACAGCCTCGATGTCTCGCCGGACGGGAGGTTCGTCGCCTTCGTGTCCGACGAGAGCGGCCGCCCCAACGTCTACGTCCAGCCGTTCCCCGGGCCCGGCCCCCGCGCGCAGGTCTCGGCGGATGGCGGCCGCGAGCCGCGGTGGGGGCGAGACGGCCGCGAGCTCTTCTACCAATGGGGCGATGACATCCTGGTGGCCGCCGTGGAGGCGGAGCCGGGCTTGCGCGTCGGCGAGCCCCGGGTCTTCGCGTCCGGCCTCGCCGGGAGCCTCGCCGACGTCGCGGCCGACGGCCAGCGGTTGTTGATGGCCCCGGAGGACACCGCGCCGCGAGCCACCGAGCTGCGGGTCGTCGTCGGGTTCGGTGAGGAGGTGAAGCGGCTGGCCCCCCGCCCATGAGGGGGTCAGGGGTCGCCGAGAGCGCCGGCGACGGCGCGGAGCAGATCGGCGGCGGCGAAGGGCTTGGCGACCACCGCGGCGCCGAGGTCCACGGCGCGAGCGCGCGTCTCGGGCGTCGCCGCCGCCGTGATGAGCACCGCGGGCACCGGCGGGTCCATCCGCGCCGCCTGGGCGATGAGCGTCAGCCCGGCGGTCTCCTCGCCGCGGCCGAGGTCGAGGTCGGTGAGCAGCAGGGCCGGGGCCCTCGCCAACTCGCGCTCGGCGGCCCGGCGGGCGCCGGCCACGATCACGGGGAGGCCGCGCAGCGTCAGGATACGGGCGAGGAGCCGGCGGATGGCATCGTCGTCGTCCACTACCAGCACCGGGCGCCGGGGAGGGCCTTGGGAGCACTTGCTACAGCACATGTCTGATACGCCAGAGAATATCAGCCGCGACGGCGACAGTCTACCCCGGGACGACGGACAAAGTCTGCGGTTGCCGGGGTTTGGCCGAGGAGCTGCCAAGATACCTTTCGATCATGGCCGCGGGCGAGACCTCCGTGGAACGGGTGTTGGGGGAGCTGCGGGAGCTGCTGGCGGCGCGCGGCCGGTCGGTGGCGAGCCTGGAGCGGGAGCTCGGCTGGGCGCGCGGCTACCTGGGAGACGCCCTGCGCGGCGAGAAACGGCTGACCCTCGACGCCCTGCTGCAGGCGCTGGCGGCGCTCGACGTGCAGCCGGCGGAGTTCTTCGCCGCCTCACTGGGCGCGGGCTTTGCGGCCAGCGGCTCCTGGGCGACCGAGGTGCGCGAGCCGGACGCCACCGACCCGTTGGCGGCCTTGCGCCGGGGTTCCGCCGCCTCCCGCGACCCCTTGGTGCGCGAAGCCGCCCAGGTGCTGACCGCGCTGGTCGAGGCCCTCGAGCGCAAGGGGGTGCTGCGCGCCGACGACGTGCGGGCGGCGTTGCGGCCGTGACGCCTCAGCCGTCCTCCGGGGCGGACCGTCCTCAGCCGCCGATCGACCGCGAAATCCGCGGCAGGAAGCGCCCGGTCCGCTCCGCGTAACGGCGGTACGCGTCGCCGAAGCGATGGCTCAGGGCGCGCTCCTCGAGCCGGGTACGGAGGGCGAGCGGGAGGGCCAGCACGGCGAGGGCAGCGAGCACGAAGCCACTGGCGGCCAGGAGACCGAGCCCGGTGAGGATGACGGTGCCCAGCGCGTAGAGCGGATGCCGGACCCAACGGTAGGGCCCGTCGGTCACCAGGGAGTGCCGATTCTTGGTGAGCACCGTCTTGGTCACGTTGCCGCCGAGCGATCGCTGGGCCCAGAACACGAGGGGGATGGCGGCTGCGGCGCCCGCCGCTCCCGTCCAGCGCAGCCAGGCCGGCAGCGGCAGCGCCGCCCACGCCAGCACTCGGGGCGCGAAGGGGTAGACGAGTGCGCCGAGCCACAGCACGAGCCCCCCGAGCCGCAGCGTGAAGTAGAGGGCCGGACCCTCGGTGCGGCGCGCCGCGGCCTCGGGGATGCGGCCTCCGGCCGGCTCGGCGCGGAGGCGATAGGCGGATACGGCGGCCAACAGGGTGAGCAGCAGGACCGCGTACGCGATGCGGTAGGGGATCTCGGACATGGCGGGGAGTCTCTAGGAGTTTGATTATACAAAATTAGGGATGCGGCACATCAAATCCACGGGCCCACGGCCGTCGAGAGCCGCGCTCGGTCTCCACGCTCCGGAGGTAGGCTCTCTCCGATGCCGTTCCACCCCAATACCGGCGTCGCGCCGGCAGCCTGCGTCGCGTCGCCGCCGCGGGCGCCCCTGGCGTTCCACGCCGCGCTGCCGGGCTACCGCCCCACGCCGCTGCGCCCGCTGCCCGAGCTCGCCGGCCGGCTCGGCCTCGGCGGCCTGTGGGTCAAGGACGAGTCGCGCCGCCTCGGGCTGCCGGCGTTCAAGGTGCTCGGCGCCAGCTGGGCGGTGGCCCGGCTCCTCGCGCAGAGGCTCGGGATCGATGAGGGCGCGGGCGATCCGGGTGGAGGGCCGACGCCGGACCTGGAGGCGCTGAAGGCGGCCCTGCGGCCCCATCTGCCGCTGACCCTGCTCGCCGCCACCGACGGCAACCACGGGCGGGCGGTCGCCCGGGTGGCGGCCTGGCTGGGGCTCGGCGCCCGGATCTTCGTGCCCGCCGGCACCGCGCCGGCGCGGATCGCCGCCATCGCCGGCGAGGGCGCCGACGTCGAGGGGGTCGACGGCGGCTACGACCGGGCGGTGGCGCGGGCGGCGCAGCAGAGCGACGCCCGGCATCTGCTGGTGCAGGACGGCGGCGCGGGCGGCGGCGAGCCGGTGCCGCAGTGGGTGGCGGAGGGGTATCTCACCCTCTTCTGGGAGGTCGAAGATCAGCTGCGGGCGGCGGGCGAGGCGCTGCCCGACCTGGCGCTGGTGCAGCTCGGAGTCGGCGCCCTGGCGCAAGCGTCGGTGATGGCCTGGCGGCGCCCCGGGCTTTCCCGGCCTCCCCGTCTCGTGGGCGTCGAGCCCGACAGCGCCGCCTGCGTCCTCGCCGCCCTCGCGGCCGGCGCACCGGTGCCGTTGCCGGGCGAGCAACACTCGGTGATGGCGGGGCTCAACTGCGGCACCGCCTCGGCCGTCGCTTTCCCCTGGCTGCGCGCCGGGCTCGACGGCGTGGTGACGGTGCGCGACGAGCTCGCCCTGGAGGCGATGCGGCTGCTGGCGCAGGCCGGGGTCGAGTCGGGAGAGACCGGCGCAGCCGGCCTGGCGGGCTTGTTGGAGCTGCTGGAGGGGAGCGGGTCTCGGGAGGCGCGCGAGCGACTGGACCTCGACGCCGACAGCCGCGTCCTCCTGCTGTCTACCGAAGGTGCGACCGACCCCCAGCACTGGCGTCTTATCGTGGGCCAGGGCGCACGGCCCGCGAACGGATGACCTCCCGGGATACCGCTGATCCGGGGCCGGGGCCGGCACGCCCCCGAGCCGGTCAGCGGGCTGGCTCGGTCTCCGCGGCCGCCGTGGCATCGGGCCCCAGCACCTGAACGAACTGGATGGCGCCCCGCCGGACGGCCAGGAAGGAGGCCTCGACCTCGATGCCGGGCCCGGTCACCTTCGCCCGGGTGATGGCGATGAAGCGCGGCGTCCTGGCGTCGAGGAGCGGCTTCGGCTGACCCCCGGGGGGAACGTGGAGGAGGCCCTCGACCCGGTGCTCACCCAACCTGAGGTCGATCGCCGAGAGCGCGAAGCGCCCTCGGGACTGGAGCGCGGGCCGCTCCTCGCGCTCCAGGACGAAGAGAATCGCCTCCTTGTTGACGGACAAGGGGCCCTCCCGGAGCTCCGGAGCATCGGCGGTGGGCTCCACCCGGTTCAGGGTGAAGAAGGTGCTGTCGTTGTTGAGGTCGTCCAACGTGCGGACCATCGTGCTGGTGAGCAGCGCACCCTCGATCCGGTAGTCGTCGGTGAACACCGTGAGCGGCCGTTCTTCCTGTCCGGGCCCTGGTTTCCTCATTGGCGGTCCCCCTTCTCCGACCAACGTAGCCATCGGCGCGCGGTGAGCGCGCTCCGCGCGGCGAGAGTATCACCCTGGGGCGGACC
>DATKEH010000277.1:0-4126 GCA_035546355.1 Thermoanaerobaculia bacterium | reverse complement strand
CCTGGTGTTCGCCGACGCCGACCTCGACGCCTGCGTCGAGTCCTCGCTGTGGGCGGTCTTCGACAACGCTGGCCAGGACTGCTGCGCCCGCAGCCGGGTGCTGGTCGAGCGGCCGGTGTACGACCCGTTCGTGGAGCGCTTCGTGGCGCGAGCGCGGGCGATCCGCCTCGGCGACCCGATGGATCCCGCCACCGAGATGGGGCCGCTGATCTCGGCAGAGCAACGCCAGCGGGTGCGGGGCTACCTTGCCGCCGGCGAGGAGGAGGGCGCCCGCCGGCTGTGCGGCGGTGAGGTGCCGGAGGCCGCCGGCCTCTCGCGCGGCCACTACCTGACGCCCGCGGTCTACGTCGAGGTCACCCCGTCGATGCGCATCGCGCGCGAGGAGATCTTCGGGCCGGTGGTGGCCATCCTCCCGTTCGATAGCGAGGAGGAGGCGGTGGCCATCGCCAACGACAGCGACTACGGCCTGTCGGGCTCGCTGTGGACCCGCGACGTGGGGCGCGCCCTGCGAGTGGCGCGGGCGCTCGAGACCGGCATGCTCTCCATCAACAGCTCGTCGAGCGTGCACGTCGAGGCGCCGTTCGGCGGCGTCAAGCAGAGCGGCCTCGGCCGCGAGCAGGGGATGGCGGCGCTCGAGGCCTACAGCGAGCTCAAGTCGGTCTTCATCGGCGCAGGCTAGGAGAGGCTGCGGGCCGCTGTGCCGAAATGACGAGCTTCGGCTGCCGCCCACTGACGGTGCCGGCATTCTGAGCCTGCTGCGACGGCGGCGGCGGCGGCCCGGTGCGGTAGAGTGGGCCCTCAACGGGTCAAAACTCCTGGCCGCGCCGGGTGTCGCCCTGGCGGCCCGGCTGCCAGTTCTCCCATAGCGAATCAGGCGAGAGAGGAGAGGCCCATGGCGTACGAGGGAAGGACCCAGCTCATCTTCGTCATCACCGCGCCGCCCGATCAGGTGGCGGAGGGCGACCGCATCTTTTTGACGCACGCCCCATGGATGAAGGCGACACACCATCGCGACGGCGACAAGGCGCTGCTGACCTACAACGTCTCCAAGGCGCCGGAGCTCTCCGACCCGATGAACCCGGACTCGGCGCCCACCGGCAACACCTGCTTCATCCTCAACGAGATCTACGAGAGCGACGCCGGGGTGGCCGACCACTTCGAGCAGGCGATGTCGAGCTGGCAAGACTTCCCCGCCTTGGGCGAGTGGCTGGCCAAGTGCCGGGTGACCGCGGTGCCGGCAGCGCGCATCGTGCACTCCCTCTGGTAGGTATCTCGGCGGCGCTGCCGACCTCGCTGTCCACCGGCCAGTCGGCAGCGAGTAAGCGGCCGAGCCCTCCGTCTGGGCGGCGTACGACAACGCCGGCCAGGACTGCTGCGCCCGCAGCCGGGTGCTGGTCGAGCGGCGCGACCTCGCCCGCGCCCTGCGGGTGGCCCGGGCGCTCGAGACCGTGCTCGAACGACCGGTCGCGCACGGGCTCAGGGATCCGCGTAGGCGGCGAGCAGAGCCTGGAAGCGCGGGTGGTCGCGGATGGGGTCCCAGCGGGGGTCGAGGCGCAGGGTGTGGGCGCTGAGCCACGCCGGCCCCGCGAGCAGCCGCTCGATCTCCTCGAGGGCCGCCGCGGCCGCGCCGGCCTGGGTGAGGATCTGCGCGCGCGCCTCGGCAAGGCGCAGACCCAAAGTGGCGTCCTCGCGATAGACGGCCGACTGCTCGAGCCAGCGCGCCTCCCCCAGTGCCTCTTCGCGGCGGCCCAGGCCGGCAAGGGCGAGGCCCCGCGCGGCGCGCACCCGCCAGTCGTCCTGCAGGTCGTGGGGCACCGAGCCGAGGCGCTCGAGCGCCGCCTCGAACGCGAGGCGCGCCGCCTCTGGCTCGCCGCCCAACCGGTGCGCCCAGGCCGCGAAGAGCGACTTCGGGAGGAAGAAATTGTGGCCTTCGAGCACCTCCGGCCGGACGCTTTCCAGATGCTCGAGCAGGCCGACCGCATCCCGCTCGAGGAGCAGCAGCTCGGCACGCTGCACCGCGAACCAGCCCAGGTCGGCGTCTCCCGGGATCCCGTCGAGCGCGGCGCGCAGGGTGTCCAGCTCCCCCTGCCAGTCAAAAGAGGTCCATCCTCTGAGGACGGCCGCCTCATGGAAGTCCGGCGCGAGTGCCAACGCCCGGTCAAGGGCCCGCATCGCCTCCGCGTAGCGCCGCGTGACGAGATAGGTGACGCCACCGAGCTGCGCGAAGGTCCCCGCGTCGCGGGGGTCCAGCTCGGCGGCCCGCGCGAACGCCGCCAGGACTTCGTCCCAGTTCCCCAGCCGGCGGTGCGCGTAGCCGATTCGCGTCACCAACCGAGCATCGTTCGGCAGCAGCCGCAGCCCGATCTCGTACTCGGCCAGGGCGGCCTCCCAGTCCCGGCGGCCGAAATAGTGCCAGCTACCCATCGCCAGGTGCGCCTGCGGCAGCTCGGGCGCGAGCCGCAGCGCCGTCTCCGCCGCCGCGCGCTGTGCGGACACCCGCTGTGGCGAGGGGTCGAACCGGAACCAGTGCATTCTCCCGTGGACCTCGGACAGGGCGGCGTGCGCGAGGGCGAACTCCGGATCGAGCGCCAGCGCCCGCTCGAAGAGCTGCTGGGCGATCTCCAGGTTCTGCCGCCGACCGCCCGGCCGGCGGTCGTAGTCCATCCCCTGGAGATAGAGCCGGTACGCCTCGGCATTCGTCGTCGGCATCTCGGTCATGGCCTGCCGCTCGCCGCTTTCCAGCGCCGCGCCGACCGCCGCCACCACCCGCTGCGCCACGTCGCTCTGGATGGCGAAGGCGTCGTCCAACGTCCGGTCGTAGCTCTCCGCCCAGAGGTGCTCGTCGGTGGCGGCATCGAGCAGCTGCACGTTGACCCGCAGCCGCTCGCCCACCACCTGGATGCTCCCCTCGACGAGCGCCCCCACCTCGAGCTCCTCGGCGATCTGGCGGATGGGCTTGGTGGTTTCCGCGTAGCCCATCACCGAGGTGCGCCCGCGCAGCGACAGGGCGGCGACCCGGGAGAGCTGCGTCAGCAGCTCGTCGTGCAGCCCGCCGGCGAAGTAGGCGTCCTCGGGATCGGCGCTCAGATTGCGGAACGGCAGCACGGCGAGAGCGGTGCGGGCGTAGGCCGGCTCGGCGGCAGGGGGATCGGAGGCAGGGGGAGGAGGCGGGGCGCTGCGCTGGAACCAGAGGAGCGCCCCCACCGCCAGCAGGGCCGCCAACAGGGCCGCCGGCAGACCGCGTGCCGCGAGGCGTTTCACGGGAGAGGGCGGGGGCGTGACAGCGGTCGGCGCCGGAGCGCCGGTCGGCGGTGGCGCCTGCGGCCGCCTCTCACCCTCCGCCGAGCCGGCCCGCCGCGCGTCGTAAAGCTCCTCCCGCAGCTCCTCCCGCAGCTCCTCGAGCTCGTTGCGCAGGTCCTTGGCCAGATGGAAGCGGCGTTCGGGGTCCTTGGCCAGGCAACGGCGCAGGATCCGCCCGAGCTGTCGCGGCAGCTCCGGGCGCAGCTCCGAGGCCGAGGACGGCTCGTCCCGCAGGATCGCGGAGAGCACCTCCGCCGCGCTGTCGCCCCCGAAGGGCCGCCGCCCCGTCGCCATCTCGTAGAGCACCGCCCCCAGCGAGAAGAGGTCCGAGCGGGCGTCCACCGCCCGACCCTGGGCCTGCTCCGGCGACATGTAGGGGACGGTGCCCAGGATCTGGCCCGTCCAGGTCATCGCCCCGAGGGTGTCCGTGGGCGCCTGGGTGAGATCTGGCGCCCGCTCCCCGGCGAGCTTGGCCAGGCCGAAGTCGAGGACCTTGACCCGCCGCTCCTCCGTCACCATCACGTTGGCCGGCTTGAGATCCCGGTGCAGCACCCCCTTCGCGTGGGCCGCCGCCAGGGCGTCGGCCAGGGGGATGGCGATGCCGAGAAGGCGATCGAGCACCATGCCGCCCGCGGGGATCAGGCGGTCGAGGGTCTCGCCCTCCACCAGCTCCATGGTCAGGAAACGGACGCCCCCGGCCTCTTCCACCGAGTGGATGGTGACGATGTTGGGATGGCTCAGCGCCGCCAGCGCCCTGGCCTCGCGCTCGAGGCGGGCAAGCCGCTCCGCATCCCCCGCCAGCTCCGCCGGCAGCACCTTGAGCGCC
>DATKEH010000276.1:0-2051 GCA_035546355.1 Thermoanaerobaculia bacterium | reverse complement strand
GATCGCCCTGCTGGGGACCTTCGCCTTCGGCACCTTCGGCGCGGCGCTGGCCCCGGCCCTCGCCGTCGGCCTCAACTGGCGCCGGGTGACGCCGGCGGCGGCCGTCGCCTCCATCGCCACCGGCTTGCTGCTCAACCTCGGGCTCGAGCTCCTCGGCCGCCGGGGTTGGCTCGAAGGGATCGGCCTGGCGCCCGGCGTGCTGCCGACGGCGGTGTCGCTGGCCGCCTCCTTCGCCGTGCTGTTCGCCGTGACCCTGCTCACCGATTCGCCGGCCGGCGACGCGGTGGACGACGACGTCGCCGCGGTGATGGAGGCGTGAAGCCGGAGCCGCTACCCGGAGCCGTAGCCGATGCCGTGGCCGCGCTCGCGGTGCTCTACGAGCAGCCGGCAAGCGACGTCGCCCAGCCGGCGGCCGGGCCCGGCGAGACCAGCGCCGGCACGCAGAAGCTGGCGGCCGGCGGCGACGGGGCGCAGGGCCTGGGCCTGCCCGCCGGCACCGTGGCCCTGGCGGTCGCGGTCGAGTCGAGCCCGCCGGTGCCGCTCGCCCTGGCGCTGGTCGACCCGTCCGGAAACATCCTGGCGACCGCCGAAGGAGCCGCCGGCAGCTCCGTGCTCGAAGCGCCGGCGGCGGCGGGTCCGTACGTCGTCCAGGTGCTCAATCTCGGCCTGCAGGCGGTCGAGGTGTGGACCCTGGCGACGCCGCTGGTGGCGCGCGACGACAGCGCTGCGCCGTGAGTGGCGCGAGGTGGCCACCATCGGCCACGAAAACCCGCTGGGGCACGGGTCGGGGCCGCGGTCTCTCGGTCTATCAGCCGGCGCCCGGCGGTCGATAAGCTGGGCGGGTGGGGCAGCCTGAACGAGACGCCGTGTCCGAGGCGGCGGTGGAGCGGCGGGAGCTCTCGCTGCTGCTGGCCGGCGACGCCCTGATCACGCGGCCCTGGTCGCACGTGCGCGACGCGCCCTTCCTCGAGTTGGTGGAGACGATCCGCGCGGCAGACGTGGCGATCACCAACCTCGAGACCCTGCTGCACGAATTCGCGGGCCATGCCCAGGCCGACTGCGGCGGCATCTCCATGGCCTCGCCGCCGAGCGTCGCCGAGGAGCTCGCCTGGGCCGGGTTCGACATGGTCGCCCACGCCAACAACCACACCTTCGACTACGGCTCGGAGGCCGTGCTCGAGACCATCGGCCACGTCGAGAGAGCGGGTCTGGTCCTCGCCGGCTCCGGCAGGGACCTGCAGGAGGCACGGGCGCCGCGCTACTTCCGCAGCGGGGGCGGCACGGTGGGCCTGGTGGCGATGGCCGCCGACTTCATCGCCTACGGCCAGGCGTCGCGGTCCCGCGTCGATGCGCCCGGCCGCCCCGGGCTCAATCCGCTGACGCTGGTCACCGCACCGACGGTGAGCCTTCCCGCGAGGGGTGACGAGCGCCTGCGCGCTTTCCTGCGCCGCCTCGGCCTGCACCGCCGCACGGCCGCGGGCCCTGGTTTCAGGGTCGCCGGCGTCCGCTTCCGTGCCGGCTCCCGCTACCGGGTCGCCGCGGGACGGCGGGTGGAGCCGGAGGATGTCGAAGGCAACCTCGCGGCGATCGCCCAGGCTGCCCGGCATGCCGACGTGGTCGTCGCCTCGGTGCACGCCCACCGGCAGCGCTGGGGTTGGTTGCGGAGATTCGCCGACCGGGCGATCCGCTACGGCGCCGATGTCGTCTTCGTGCACGGGCCGCACGAGATTCGTGGCATCGAGCTCCGCGACGGCAAGCCGGTCTTCTACTGCCTGGGCGACTTCGTCTTCGAGATCGAGCACATCACCCGCTTCCCCTCCGAGGAGTACGAGCGCCTGGGACTCGGGGAGGGCGCGACTCTCGAGGACCTGCGAGCGGCCCGGGCGAGCGCGGATCCAGCAGGGCTGACGCGCCTGCGCAAGACGTTCGAAGGGGTCATCGCGCTGCTTTCGATCGCCGAAGGCCGCATTACCAGGATCGACCTGCTGCCGCTGGACCTCCAGTTCGACGCCCCCGGCGAGCGCCGCGGCCGGCCGCAGATCGCCGCGGCC
>DATKEH010000275.1:0-14015 GCA_035546355.1 Thermoanaerobaculia bacterium | reverse complement strand
ACGGCCGCGGTGCGACCCGCCGAGGCGTTCTACAGCGACGACCTGGGAGAGTTCATCCTGCCGTACGACGCCGTGCGCACCGCGGCGGCCCCGGACGAGGTGCTCCTCGCCTTCCTGCAGGCGACCTACGAGGCCGTGGCGACCCTGGGGCGGTGGGATCGAGAGGCCCTGGAGTACAGCGCTCCCGGGTACGGCTGACGGTCCCGGGTTCCGCTGACCGGCGGCTCGGTCCGCGCCGGCGAGGGGCCCGGCGGGCGGCGTGCGCCGCCCGCCGGGCCGATCCATGCGGCCGCTCAGTTGACGGCGAGGACCTTCTTGGGGTGGTGATTGGAGTTGTCGATGTCGTTGTGGGGAGAGGAGTAGACGATCTTGTAACAGTACTTGCCCTTGGTCGTCTTGATGTCGGCGAACGAGAGGCTCTGAGAGGCCTGGGGAGCCAGGGCGTTGAGCGTCTGGAAGTTGCCGGAGCCCCCCACCTGGCTGCCGTAGCCCGAGCAGGTGTTGTTGTTGTATCGCATCAGCTTGACCTTGTTCCTGGCGCAGCCCTCCTTCCCTATGTTCTTGAAGTAGAGGGCGAATTGCACCGTCGGCCCGTTGACGCTGGTCTGGGTCGGCGCGGGCGCGGTGAAGACCGCCGTCAGGTCGCAGAGCCCACCCGTCGGCGCCGGCGGCGCCCCGCCGCAGACGCCGGAAACGGAGGTGTTGATCAGGCTGGTGTTGTTGCCCTCGTTTGATTCGGCGACCTGGTCGTCGAAGTCCACCAGCGCCTGCACGCTCATCGCGCCCTGAGCCTTGAAGTCGACGTTGGTGACCTGGAAGCTGGTCTGCTGGCCGGGCTGGATCGGGCCGATCAGGATGTCGTTCTTCTCCGCCCGGTTCTGGTTCGAGGCGCCCTGCGTGTAGGTGGCGAGGAAGATCTTGATGCCGGCGACGTTGGTGAACTGATCGCCGTCGTTGCGCACCGTCATGTTGACGGTGTTGCACTGCCCCTGCAACGGAGTCCCCTGCACCGACATGGCGGTGATCCGCAGGTCGGGGAGGGCGTGGGCCGGGGCGGCGCCGAGTACGGCCACCGCCAGGATGGTGGCGGCCGCCAGGCCCGCCGTGATGGGGGCCAGGAAGGCCCGTGGTCCGCGATCGCTTCGCTTCGTCCTCATGGGTCGGTCTCCTTTGATCCGATCTCTCGGGTTCGGCCGCGGGAGGCGGCCATTCGTCGGCGGCTCACGACGAGCCGTCGGCACTCCTATCTCGACACCCCTCCGGCCGCGGGCCGAGCGGGGCATGGTCACTCATCGGCGGCTTCCAGGGGGCGCCACGGGGTGGCGGTGAGCTCGTCGCCGCCCGGTCCGAGGGCGACGACACGCCACCACCAGGCGCCGGCGCCCAGCCGCTCGGGAAGGAACACCGGCGCGCGGTAGGTGCCGATGCCCTGCTGCAGCACGGCGGCGAAGTCCGGCTCGCCCCCTTCGCTGCCGGTGATCTCGACCCGGTACAGCGCCGCGTCGGCGGCCAGCGACCAGCTGAAGTCGACCGGCTCGCCGGCGGCGCGCAGCGCCCCTTCGGCCGGCAGCAGCAGCACCAGGCCGGCCGTCGCGGCGGGGACGGCGTCGGCGGCCGAGCCGACGAAGTAGCGCAGCGTCGGCAGCGGGAACCCGGCTACCGCCCCGGAGTGGACGATCCCCTGGCCGGCGCCGGCCAACGCCAGGTTCGAATCCCCCTCCTTGTCGGCGGTGGCCTCGACGCGCAGCAGCACCTGGTGCAGGCCGTCGAGCCCGGTGGGCAGGCGCGCCGGATCCGGCCCCGGCAGCACCGCCTGGCCGGTCGGCGGCAGGAAGACGTTGAAGCGCTCGACCAGGGTGTAGCGGCGCTGCAGCGGCCGCTCCTCGGGCGGCAGGGTGGCCTCGGTGAGCAGATCGCGCGAGGTGGGGGGCTCGTCCCCTGGCAGCACCACCTCCCAGCGCCCTTGCAGGCGGCCGGTGCCGTTGTAGTGGATCTCCGCCTGTAGCGGTGGCGGCGTGCCGCCGGTGGGCACCGCGAACACCGGGTCGTCACCGACGAAGCGCAGCTGCACGTCGAGCAGCGCCAGCGGCACCCGGGCCCCCCCGCCCGCCATGCGGCAGGTGACGAAGACGTACTCGTCGGGGCCGCCGGCGGTGCTGACGAAGCGACGCACGTAGAAGAAGGCGGAGTTCTCGCCGCGCGCCGCCGCCTGGTAGGCGCGGCGCGCCACCGAGGCCGGAATCGACATGATGTCGGTGAACACGGTGCCGCCGGCGGTGAGCCGCGACTGGTCGAAGCGCAGCGGCAGCCGTCCGAAAACGGTCGCCGGGTCGCACTTGAAGCCGATGTCGGGCGCCGCCGGGATCAGCTCGCCGCACCAGGTGGCCTCGACCGGCACCTGGCCGGCGAGGCCGCCGAAGGTGATGAACACCGTGGTGGCACCCTGGGCGTTGACGTTGACGCCGTTGGGGTCGCGTCGGATGGCCGCCGCGGAGGGCAGTGCGGCCAGCAGGCAGAGGGTGAGCAACAGGGTGGCGCGCATGACGGGTCTCCGGTTCAGAAGAAGCTGACGTTGATGCCCGAGGTGACGCTCCACGAGGTGGCGGCGTCGAAGATCTCGAAGAGGGGATCGCGGATCTCGTTGTCCTGCCAGCTGTAGCGCACGAATAGCTGCGGCGTGACGCCGTGGCCGGGGCGGAGCTCCCAGGGGAAGCGATAGCTCCACTGTAGGTCGACGAGGTCGTTGTGGGCCTGCGAGCCCGCCGGATCGACCTCGCCGTCGGTGCGCGAGCCGGTGCCGAAGACGCTCATGCGGTCGGTCGGCCGCCAGTTGAAGCCCAGCGAGTAGCGCGTGGTGCGGGCCACCTCCGCCACCTCCTCGTTGGTCGACCGCTCGCGGCTCCAGTCGAGGTTGACGTCGACGCGCTGGTGGGCCACCAGCCCCAGCGTCAGGCCCTGCGCCCGGGTGGAGAAGTCGGCCTCCTCCCGTCCCGGCTGGCGGTTGTCCTGGTGCGAGCGCGAGAGGTTGTAGCCGAGGCCCCAGCGGTTGCCCTGCCACTGCAGGCTGGCGACGTGGCTGCGGCTCATCTGATCGGGTACGTGGCTGGCGGAGAAGCCGGAGTTCTCGGGGATGCCGGCGCCGCGCTGGTGGGTGCGGCCGTAGCTGTAGGCCACCAGCGGCAGCAAGGTCCCCCCCCGCCCGTCGACGCGGAGCAGGGCGGCGAGCGGTACCGCGACGTCGAGCGCGTCGCGGTCGGTCAGGGTCTTGAGCACCGACCGCAGGTCGTCGAGGTTGTCCTCGGCGTCGCTGTGGCTCAGGCGGGCGCTGATGGGCCCCAGCGTCGCGGTCAGGCTGAGGAGGTCCTGGTCGACGTCCGGGGGCACGTAGGCGGCCACCGTCTTGTAGAGCGGCTCGACGCGCTCGTGCTGCCAACCCAGGGTCAGGGTCAGCGGCAGGTCGTCGCGCAGCGACCGATTGCGCACCAGGTCGAGCTCGAGGTCGAGGTAGCGGGCGTCCCGGGTCTCCTCCTCGACCGCTACCAGGTCCGCGCCCTGAGCCAGAGTCGGGTCGAGCGGGTTGTCGAAGCGGCTCTCGGCGTAGCCGCCGGACAGACGCAGCCGCTGCGAGAGGGTGCTCGTCCCCAGGGCCAGCGACCAGCCGGAGCTCTCCTCGCGATCGTTGACCTGGCCCTGGTTGAACCCCGACAGCGGCAGCAGCGAGCCGTCGAGGAAGGTACCCTCGAGACGCAAGGCGCCGGGGCGGTCGGGGACCAGCTCGATCCCCAGCGTCGCGGCCGCCACCTGGTGGGCGCTGTCGTCGAGCCCCAGCAGGTTGTCCCAGCCGACGATCGAGCTGCCGTTCATGGCACCGAGCGACAGGCTGCCCCAGCGCCCCAGCGGCGCGGCGGCGGCCACACCGCGGCTGGAGAAGCCGCGGATCAGGTGGCGGCTGGTGCCCCACGAGAGGTGGCCCAGCTGGAATGCGCCACGGCCGCGGGTGAGGGCGAGCTGGTAGCTCGACAGGTCCGCCTTGGGGGCCCCGTCCGCCTCCTGACCGAAGCGCAGCGCCTGCTCCTGGGCGGTGGCGCCGACGACGTTGAGCTGACCGGTGAAGCCGAGGCCAGGGCGCTGGAAGCCACCGCGCAGGTCGATCTGCCCGGTGCCGTCGCGGAACCCGGTGTCGGCGCCGCCGCTGTGGTCGTCGAGCAGCGCCAGGCTCTCGAGGTCGAGGCGCGGCGTCAGCTCCAGCTTCTGGAACCCCGCCCTGCGGAGGACGTTGAGCGGGAAGCTGCCGACCTCCTGCCAGTCATCGCCGGGAGAGACCAGGTAGAGCAGAACCTGCGACTCGCCGCCGGGCAGCGGCGCGAGCTCGGGGCGGTAGACCAGGGCTCCCTGCTCGACGCGGAACAGGTCGGTCATGTCGACCTCGCCGACCAGTACCGCCAGCCGCCCCTCGGCCGGCTGAGGCAGGCGGTCGAGGACCAGGCGGATGGCCTGGTCGCGGCGCACCCAGTCGCTGCCGCCGGTGTCGAGTCGGACTTCGAGGGCGGCCGCCGCGGCGGCGCCGGCGACGCCCAGGAACAGGAGGGTAGGAACGAGGCGGGGTGTCATCATGGCGTCGTCTCTCCGCGGGCTTGTTCGTCTCCTACATACGGCGTCGGGTAGAGGGCTCCATCAGCCTGCGGGGCGGATGAGATGTCGTCGCGGCGCGACGTTTTCGGGCGCAGGGTCATCGCTCGGCTGCCTCGAAGGTGACCGTCTTGGCGGGAGAGTGGTTGCTGTCGTCGGCGTCGCTGTGGCCGCCCTGGTAGGTGACGGCGTAGGTGAACTCGCCGCTCGCCGCGTGACTCGAGTCGGTAAGCGACAGGCTCCTCTCCTGGTTGGGCTCGAGAGCGGCCAACGCGGCGCTCGCCACCTGCGATCCCGGGCCGGTGACGCGGCTACCGGAGTGGCGCTCGAGCTGCACCGTCCTGGCGGGACAGGTCGCGCCGCCGGCATTGGCGAAATGGATCGAGAACCGGGCCGGGTAGCTCGCCGGCAATGTGTCGTAGTTGGGCCACGTGAACCGGGCCGTCAGGTCGCACTCGCCGCCGCCACAGGAGCCTCGCGGCGTCACCGAGATGTGGCTGGAGTTGTTCCCCTCGTCGCTCTCCGCCAGCTGGCCGTCCACGTCGAGCACCACTTGCACGGTGTACGGGCCGCCGCCGGGAAGCTCGACGCCGGCGATGTCGCGGTGCTGGCTGGCGCCGGCCTGTACGGCGCTGAAGAAGACGGCCTTCTGGAAGACGAGCGTGAAGGCGTTGGCGGCGGGAAACACCTTGACCAGGGCCTTGGTGATCTGGTTGCCCGCCTCGTCGCCGGCGTTTCGCGCGACGATCCGCAACGTATTGCAGGTACCGATCTGGGGCCCCTGGGCGAAGCTCATCGCCTGCACCTGGAGGTCGGGCTGCGCCAGGGCAGGGGCCGCCGCCAGGGTGAGGACCGCCAGGGTCCGGATCGTCCGCTCGCGCATCGCGCTCTCCTTGCTCCGGGTGTCTTCCAGGGCCTGTGTCGCCGTGGTCACGAGGGGGCGATAGCAACCGCGATGCCAGAGGGCGATTCTCGTGGAATCAATAGTTTGCGAGGCGACACGGGACCTCCGGTCGCAACTCTGAGAGAGCCCGCGTCGCAGGCTCGCGACGCCGGGCGCACGGTCCGTCGTGTAGACTCACTCGCAGGTGATCCCCCGGGAAGCTTCGCCACAGGCGCCGTCGTCGGGGCAGGGGGTGCCGCCCATCCTCGACGGCAAGTACCGCCTGGGGGAGCGGCTCGCCGGTGGCGGTATGGGCGTGGTCTACCGCGCCCGCCACCTCGGCCTGGACAAGCCCTGCGCGGTCAAGCTCATCCAGCCGCGCCACCGCGACGACCCCGCGTTCTTCCGCCGCTTCCACGGCGAGGCGGAGATCCTCGGCAGCCTCGAGCACCCGCACGTGGTGCGGGTGACCGACTTCGGGGTCGACCCCCATGGCGGCGGTGTCGCCTACCTGGTGATGGAGCTGCTCGAGGGGCAGAGCCTGGAGCTCGCCTGCCGCGGAGGGCCGTGGACCATCGCGCGGGCCCTGCCGGTGCTCGCAGCGGTGGCAGCCGCCCTCGACCACGCCCACCGGCAGGGCGTGCTGCACTGCGACCTGAAGGCGGAGAACGTGTTCCTGCGAGCGGGGGTGGGCGAGGCGGCGGGGGTGCGGCTGCTCGATTTCGGGCTGGCGCGGCTGGGGGAGGCCGAGCCAGGGGCGGAGGACGCCGTACGGGAGGAGAGCGGGTCCCCGGACCAGGCCCGCCTGCTCGGCACGCCCCTCTACCTGGCACCCGAGCTGACCCGCGGGCTGGCTCCCACCGCGGCAGCGGACGTCTACGCCTTCGGGGTCCTCACCTACCGCCTGCTGACCGGCCGCTTCCCGTTCGCCGGCGACCCCGCCACCTTGCGCCGCCAGCACCTCTCCTCCCCGCCGCCTCCCCCCTCGTCCCACGGTGCCCCTGGCGAGTTGGACACCCCGCTGCTGGCCGCCCTCGCCAAGGACCCGGCGCGACGGCCCGGCTCGGCGGGCGAGGTGGTGGCCACGCTGGCGGTGGCGGCGCGGCGCGGCTGGTGGCGGCGGCACCTGCCGCGACGCCTGGGCATGGCCTCGGCCGCCTCGGCACTGGCGGTGATCGCGGCCGCGGCGGCCGGCCGCCTGCCACCTCTGGCCGCGCTGGAGGATTCGAGCCTCGACCTGCGATTGCTGCTCTCCCCCAGCACCGAGCCCGACGCACGGCTGCTGCTGCTCACCCTGGACGACGGCGACCTCGGGCCCGCGGAGGCACCACTGGCCGAACGCGACGGGGAGCTGGCGTCGCTGCTCTCTGCCGTGCTGCAGGCGGGCGCCTCGCGTGTGGCGGTAGACCACCTGCTGCCCTTTGCGTGGTCCGAGTCGCAGCCCTTCGTCGAGCTGGTCCTGCGGCATCCCGGGAGGCTGGCGCTGGCGGTCGCCACGACCGCGGAGGGGGACACGGTGGGCGAGGAGGTGGCCCGCGGCTGGATCGCCGGCGCCCTGGGGCCCGAGGGGGTGGCCGGGTTGTTCGTCCACTCCCACCTCGATCTCGACCCCGACGGCAGCGTGCGTCGCGGGCGTCGCGGCTACCGCGACGTGAGCGGCGGCTGGCGCCCTACTCTCGGCGGCTGGCTCGCCGATCCGGAGGCGGCGCTGGCCGGCGCCGCCAGCGAGGGCGCCTTCCTGCTCGACTTGCGCGCCGACTGGCGGCGTCTGGATGCCTGGTCCTGGCGCGATGCGCGGCGGCGCCTCGAGCGGGACCCGACGCAGCTGCGGGGCAGGCTGGTCCTGGCCGGCGGCGCTTTCACCGGCAGTGGCGATCAGCATCGGGTACCGGGGCCGCGGGGGCGGCCGGCGCGGGCCAGCGGTCTGGCGCTGCAGGCGCTGACGGCGCACACGCTGCTCGCCGGCCTGCCGTTGCGCCCGGTCGCGCCCGGGGCCGGCCTGGCGCTGTTCGCGCCGCTGGCCCTCGCCGCCGCTGCGGCGCCGTTGGTGCTGGAGCGCCTGGCGCCGGCCGCCGCGGTGGCGGGTGCGGCGCTGCTGTACGTCGCGCTCTCTACCTGGCTGTTCGCGCGGTGGGGCCTGGTTGCGCCGCTGGTCGCGCCGCTCGCCGCCCTGCTGCTGGGGGCGGCTGCCTGCTGGCTGCTGGCCCGCCGACTGCCGGCGCCACCCACCGAGGAGATCAGAGGATGATCGTGACCTCTATCCGTTTGTCGCGGCGGGCCCCGAGAGCTCGGCCATCGCGCTGCGCGGCGCCGCTGCTCGCTGTCGTCGCCCTGGCGTTGCCGGCGACCGGCCGTGCACAGACCACGGCGCCGGCGCCGGCGGCGGCGGCGGCGCTGGTGCTGATGGTCGAAGGGGCGCCGATGGCGCGGGTGCCGGCAGAGGCGGAAGAGGGGGAGCAGGTACGGCTGGCGCCGCTCGATTGGCTGCCCGCGGGGACCCACGTCGCCACCGGCGACGCTGACGCCGTCGAGATCGTGCTGCGCAGCGGCGCCCGCTTCCGGCTGGGTCCCGACACCGCCGTGGTGGTCGCCGAGGACGGCCTGCAGGCCGAGCACGGACAGCCGCAGCGGCTGGCGGACACGGCGCCGCTGCCGGTGGTGCCGGCGATCGCCGCCGCCCCCGGCCGCACCGCGTTGACCGCGGTGCGCATCCGCGCCGGCGGCTTCCCCGCCCTCTACCCGGCCGACGGGGCACGCGTCGTCGCCGACGCCGCCGAGCTGCGCTTCATCCCAGCGGTGGCGGCCGGCAGCTACTCGCTGGAGATCGAGGACGTGGCCGGCCGCGTGGTGCTGGAGCTCGCGACCAGTGAGACGCGGGTGGCGGTGCCGGCTGGCGTGCTGGCGGCGGGCGAGGCCTACCTGTGGCGGGTGCGCACCCGCGACCCCAGCGGCATGCTGCTGTGGGAGGAGGCCCGCTTCGAGACGCTGTCAGCCGAGGAGGAGGCGGCGCGCCGGCGCCTGGAAGAGGCGGTGGCGGCCGCACCGGATGCGATGGGATACTTGCTGTTGGCCGGCGTCGACCGCGGGTTGGGGCTGGCGCGCGAGGCGCACCGGGACCTCGAGCGGGCCCTGGAGATGGACCCCGGCGCCGTGGCGATCCAGCAGATCCGACAGCGTCTCGCCGCGGAGGTGGGCGAGGGCGATTGAGGCGGCGTGCCGCTCTCCTCTCTCTCGTCCTGCCCGCGGCGCTTGCGGCCGACCCGCCGCCACCATGCCCGGCCGGTGCCGGCGTGGAGGTCGTAGCGGTCGCCGCGGGCGGGCTGGGCGCGGCGGCGGGCGTCGCTGCCGGTGACGTCGTCGTCTCCTGGGGTGGCGAGGCGAGCGAGGGGGGCGCCGTGTCCGGCATCGCCGACTGGGTGGGCCTCGAGCGGCAGGTCGGCCCCGTCGGGGTGGTGGTGCTGAGTCTCGAAGGCGCCGCCGGCTCGCGGCAAGTGCCCCTGCCCCCCGGTCGCTGGGCGATCCGGGTGGCGCCGCGGCTGCAGCTGCGCGAGCGGCCGCCGCTGGCGGAGGAGCTGGCCTGGCTGCGCGGCGAGCTCGACGACGAGGCCGTCGCCATGGCGGGCGGAGCCCAGGTTGCTGCCTGCGCCGCCGCGGCGACGGATGAGGGCCTGCGATGGTGGGCCCATCACGCCGCGGCGGAGCGCCTCGCCGAGGCCGGTCGTGACGAGCCGGCGGAGCGAGCCTGGGCGGCGGCGGCGGCGAGCCCCGACCCGCGCCTGCGCCTGACGACGCTGGAGCGCGTGGTGCGGCACCGGGTGGGGAGGGAGGATGCCGAGGCCGCGGCCGCGGCCCTGGCGGCATTCGAGCGAGCCGTCGCCGGTGCGGGCGGCGCGTTTCCTCTGGCGTCGGCGCGAGCGCGTTTCCTCGCCGGGCGGGTGGCCCAACTGCGCGAGCACCTCGAGGAGTCGCAGCGGGCGTTCCAGGAGGCCCTGGAGCAGCTCGAGCCTCTAGCTCCTGCCAGCCTCGAGCGGCTCGAGACGTTGTACCATCTGGGAGTCCTCGCGCGACGCCGCGGGCAGCTCGAGCAGGCGGAGGGCTACCTGACGCAGGCCCTGGCGGTGGGCGCCCATGCCGACCCGCGAGGGCCGCTCGTCGCCTACGTTCGCAACGGCCTCGGTCTGGTGGCATGGCGGCGGGGAGAGCTGGATGCGGCAGAGGCCCACCTGCGGGAAGCGCTCGCCGCCATGGAAGTGGCGGAGGTGCCCGCCCGTACCCGCGCCGTCGCCCTCTCCAATCTCGGCCTGGTGGCGCGCGACCGCGGCGACCTGGTGGCGGCCGAGGAGTATTTGCGGCAAGCCCTGGCGACCGAGGAGCCGCAGGCCGGCGCTGCGGGCAGCTGGTCGCTGGCGATGATCCTCAACACCGTCGGCATGGTGGCGGCCGATCGCGGGGACCTCGAAGGAGCGCAGGCCGCCTACGGGCGGGCGCTGAGGATCGTCGAGCGGGTGGCGCCGGGGGGCGCGGCGGCGGCCAGCATCAGCGAGAACCTGGGCCTCGTCGCCCTCGAACAGGGGCAGCACGAGCTGGCCGAGCCGGCCCTACGGCGCAGTCTCGAGATCAAGCAACAGCTCGCCGGAGATCCCCTCGAGGAGGCGATGGCCCTGGCCAATCTCGCCCGGGTCCACCTGGAGCGCCACGAGCTCGACGCCGCCGAGGCTCTCTACCTGCGCTCGCTCGCCCTCAAGGAGGCCGTCGCCCCCGACAATCTGGTGGTCAGCAACACCCTCGTCCACCTGGGCCACATCGCTCGCCGCCGCGGCGACCTGGCCCTGGCCAGAGAGCGCCACCAGCGTGCTCTGGCGCTGCGCCGCGGGCTGCACCGGGAAGGGGTCTTCGTCGCCGACAGCCTGCGGGAGGTGGCGCTGCTGGCTGCCGCCGAGGGCGACCTGGCGGCGGCGGAGGCGCAGTTGCGCCAGGCGGTGGCGATCGGCGAACGGCTGGCGCCGTTCGGTCTCCAGCACGCCCGTTCGCTGTACGAGCTGGGGCGCCTCGAGCGGCGGCTCGGGCGGCGGGCGGCGGCGGCCGTGACCCTGCTGCGGGCGCTCGACGCCCTGGAGGCGCAGGTGGGGCGGCTGGGGGTCGGGAGCGAGGCCGCGGGCGAGTACCGGTCCCACCATCTGGAGCTCTATCGGCAGGCGATCGAGGTGCTGCTCGAGCTGGGGCGCTGCGGCGAGGCCTTCCACGTGCTCGAGCGCTCGCGGGCCCGGATGCTGCTCGTCATGCTGGCCGAGCGGGACCTGGTGTTCGCCGCCGACGTGCCGCCGGAGCTCGAGCAGCATCGCCTGCGCCTGGCGTCGGAGCTCGATCAGCTGCAGGCAGAGCTGCGGCAGAGCCCGCCGGAGGGCCTGGGGCGTCTCGAGGAGCGCATGGCGGCGTTGCGCGCCGAGCGTGAGGCGGTCCGCGAGCAGGTGCGGCGCCTGGCGCCGCAGCTCGCCGAGCTGCGCGACCCCAGGCCGCTGGACGCGGCGGCGGTGCGGCGCGGGCTCGAGCCGGGCACCGTGCTCGCCGCCTACTCGGTCGGCGACGAGGGTACCGATCTCTTCCTGCTCACCGCCGAGGCGCTCGAGGTGGTGCGGCTGCAGGTGGGAGAGGAGGCGCTCGCCGCCGCGGTCGAGCGCTTCCGTCGCCTGCTGCAGCACGGGCGCTGGGGGGGCACGGCCAACGCAGCGGAGCTGCTGTCGGTGTCGGGCGACCTCTACCGCTGGCTGCTGGCGCCGATCGAGGGGGCGCTGGAGGCCAACGAGCGGCTGGTGGTGGTGCCCGACGGGCCGCTGCTGCTGCTCCCCTTCGCGGCGCTGGCGCGGGACACGCCGGGGGGCGCCCAGTTCCTGATCGAGCGGCTGCCCGTCTCGGTCTCGCATTCGGCGACGGTGCTGGCGCGGCTGCGCGACCGGCGCGAGCGGGCGCCCGACGCGGGTCGGGCCCAGCTGGTGGCGTTCGCCGACCCCTCTGACGGCGGCGAGCTGGAGGGGGGCTGGCGCGACGCTGCCTACCCCCTGGAGCCGCTTCCCGCCAGCCGTGACGAGGTGGCGGCGCTGCTGAACCTGTTCCCCGAGCGCTCCGTCGGCTATCTCGGGGCGGAGGCCACCGAGTCGCGCGCCAAGGCGGTCGGTGATACCCGCTACCTCCACTTCGCCACCCACGCACTGCTCAACGAGCGCTACCCGCTGAGCTCGGCCCTGGTGCTGCGGCCCTCCCCGTTCGGTGGCGACAACGGCCTGCTGCAGGTCTGGGAGGTGTTCGAGCAGGTGCGCCTCGCGGCCGACCTGGTGGTGTTGTCGGCCTGCGAGACGGCCCTCGGTGCCGACGTCCGTGGCGAGGGCCTGGTGGGGTTCACCCGCGCCTTCCACTATGCCGGCGCGGCGAGCGTCGTAGCCTCCCTGTGGCGGGTCGGGGACCTGTCCACGGCACGGCTGATGAAGCGGTTCTACGGTTATCTGCGCGCCGGCATGCCCAAGGACGCCGCCCTGGCCGCCGCTCAGGGGGACCTGTTGCGCGACCCCGCCGTCGCCCACCCCTACCACTGGGCGGGGTTCGTGCTGCACGGGGACTGGCGTTAGGCGCCCCACCGTCCGCCTCGCCTATCATCTAGCCGATGCCCTTCCGCCTGCTCGCCACCCTCGAGCACGGGCGCGTGCGCCTGCCGCTGCGCGACGGGGACAACCTGATCGGCTCGGGGGCAGACTGCGCCGTGCGGCTCCACCACCCGAGCGTCTCGCGCCATCATGCCCGGCTCACCGTCGCCGACGGCCGCCTCACCGTCGAGGACCTGGGATCGGCCAACGGCATCCTGATCGGCTCCCGGGCGGTCCGCCGGGGTGGGCTGGTCCCTGGCCAGGTGGTCTACTTCGGGCGTGTCTTCACCGTGGTGGAGGAGGTCCCGGCAGGGGACCTGGAAGCGGCCGTCGAGATGCCGGCGGCGGGCGCCGACGAAGCGGCGGCGCCCACACCGGGGAGCGCCACCGGCGGCTCAAGCACCGCCGCGCTGGCCCCGGTGGAGAGCTTCACGCTCGATCAACTTCCCGGAGTCGTGGCGGCGCTGCGCGCCGGCGCCCCGGCCACCGAGATGGCCCAGCGGGTGGGCGAGGCGCTGTACACCTCCCTGCCGGTGGCGCGGGTCGAAGTGCTGACGGGTCCCGGCGGCGAAGGGACGCTCTTCGCCGCTGCCGCCGAGGGGGTGGCGATCCCGGCGGAGGCGGTGACCGTGGAGGCGAGAGAAGGGCGCCTGCTGCTGCGGGTCACCTTCCTGCGCTCGGGGATGGCCGAGGTCTACCGGCCCCTGGTCGAGACCGCGGCGGGGCTGCTCGGCCTCGCCGCCGAGCGTCCGCGGGGAGCGGCATCGGCGGCCGCCGGCAGACCGGCCTCCCCCCCCGACCCGCCCAGCGTCGTGCCGGCGGTGCGCCGGATCTACGACGAGGCTGCGCGGGTGGCGGGTGGCGAGGTGGGAGTGCTGATCAGCGGTGAGTCGGGCACCGGCAAGGAGGTGCTGGCGCGCTTCCTCCACGCCGCCTCGCCGCGGCCGGCGGGGCCCTTCGTGGCGCTGAACTGCGCCGCCCTGCCGCGCGACCTTCTGGAGGCGGAGCTGTTCGGCATCGAGAAGGGGGTCGCCACCGGCGTCGAGCCGCGCCCCGGCAAGTTCGAGCTCGCCGACCAGGGCACGCTGTTCCTCGACGAGATCGGCGACATGGCGCCGGACACCCAGGCGAGGATCTTGCGGGTGCTGCAGGAGCGGGAGGTCTTTCGCCTCGGCGGCAGCGAGGCCCGCCCGGCGCGGACGCGCATCGTCGCCGCCACCAACCGCGACGTCGGCGCGCTGCTCGCCGACGGGCGCTTCCGTGAGGACCTGTACCACCGCGTCGCCACCTGGACGGTAGAGATGCCGCCGCTGCGTCGCCGCCGCGCCGACGTCCCCAACCTCGCCGCCTGGTTCCTGGCGCGGGAGGGCTCCCGGGCGGGCCGCCGGCTCGGCGGCATCTCCCGCGCCGCCCTCGAAGCGCTCTGCCGGTACCCCTGGCCGGGCAACGTCCGCCAGCTCGAGAACGAGATGGCGCGGGCCGCGCTGTTCCTCGAGGACGGTGAGCTGCTCGACACGGCGCGGCTGTCGCCGCCGATCCTCGAAGGGCGCGAGGCCGCCGGTGGCGGCGCCGGTCTCGCGGCGATTCTCGCGGCCGTGGAACGCGACGAGATCCTGCAGGCGCTCGCCCGCGCCGGGGGGGACGTGGCGGTGGCGGCCGGCCGGCTGGGGGTGAGCCGCGCCACCCTCTACCGGCGGATGAAGCAGCTCGAGGTGGCGGCGGATCGCGGCTGAGGCGGAGGGGAGGCTAGCGGCCCTCGCAGCAGCTCGCCCACCACTCGCGGGCGCGCAGCAGGTGGAGCTCGCGCCGCCCGTCGACGACCTCGACGCCGGCGGCGAGCCGGCGCCAGGTGAACAGCATCCGGGCCC
>DATKEH010000274.1:0-7100 GCA_035546355.1 Thermoanaerobaculia bacterium | reverse complement strand
GGTGACCGACAGCGACTGGATGAGCCCCTCCAGCGTCGACATGCCGGCGGCGATGAGCCCGAGGAAGACGACGACGCCGACGAACCAGGGGAACTCCGTCACCAGGTAGGTGGAGACGACGCTGTCGGGCACGATGGTGCGACCGCCGAGCGACAGGTCGGGGAGCTCGAGCCGCGCGTAGAGCCCGACGATCACCACCCAGAAGAACAGCACCTGCACGGCGATGCCGGTGGCGAGGTAGCGGTTGACCTGGCGCTCCTCCTTGAGCAGCAGGGACTTGGTGATGATGTGGGGCTGGCAGACGATGGCGATGCCCACGACGATGGTGCAGAAGACGACCTCGAAACCGTCGCGGAACAGCGGGCTGTTGGGGTTGTAGAGGGTGGCGAGGTCGGGGTCGACGGCGCGCAGCCGCGCCGCCAGGCCGGAGAACCCCTCCGCGAGGTGCTCGGCCCCCGAGCCGAGCAGGATCCCCGCCACCACGATCATGATCAGCGCCTGGATGGTGTTGGTGTAGACCATCGAGTTGGCGCCGCCGAACATCATGTAGCCGAAGGAGAAGGCGACCAGGACCGCGAGCACCGCGATCTCGTCCAGGCCGAGGGAGGCGGCCACCACCTTGGTCACGCCGACCAGGATCATGACGATGAAGGTGACCAGCAGCAGGGAGAGCACGGCGAAGAAGATGGCGAAGGCGCGGCTCTGGTAGCGCTGCCCCACCCACTGGGACAGGGTCAGCGCCTTGACCGCGCCGCCGTACTTGCGGAACCCCTTGGTGAGCACCACCAGCGAGATCGCCATGGCGATCGGCAGCACCACGCACAGCCCGAAGACGGCGGAGAGGCCGAAGTAGGCCACCAGCCCCGGGTTGATGATGAAGGTGGCGGCGCTGGTGGTCGACGCCGCCAGCGCCAGGCCGACCGCCAGCGGCGAGAAGGCGATGTTCCCCACCGCGTAGTCGGCGACGCTGCGATTGCGCCGCGCGCCGTGGACGACCAGCGCCAGGATGGCGCCGGCGTAGCCGAGCACGAGCAGCCAGCTGGCGAGGACCTGTGGGGTCATCGGCGCGAGGCGAGATCGCCGGTGGACGGCGAGGGGCTGGCCGCCGGGAGAGCGGCCGACGGGGGCGGCAGGGCGAAGTCGGTGCAGCGGGCGCGCAGGAAGGCGCGCAGGATGCCGAAGAAGGCCTGTCGCTGCTCGAGGTACACCACGTGGCCGGCCCCCTCGAGCAGGGCGAAGCGGACGTCGGGCAGCACGTCGCAGATCCGCCGCTGCTGCCAGGGGGGGATGGCGCGGTCCTGCGAGCCGGCGAGCAGCAGTGTCGGCGCGCGCACCGCCCGGTAGCCGTCGAGGTTGTCGTCGAGCGCGGCGAAGAAGGGGTCCTGCGCCTCGGTGAGGCGCACCAGGCAGTACACGCGGTCGCGGTAGCGCTCGTGGAAGCGCTGGCGCATGGTCTCGAGCAGCGCCGGGTCGGTGGCGCGCAGGAAGGGCTCGCCGAAGATCTTCTCGTACAGGTAGTGCGTGTAGAGCTCGAAGGCGTCGGCGCCGTCGCGGTAGAAGCGCAGTGACAGCTGCTGGTACATCGCGAACTGCCGCTCGTGGGAGAGCCCCGACAGGGTCTGGGTGAGCAGGCGCTGCTGGTGGCGGCGACCGAAGTCGAGGGCGATGAAGCCGCCGTAGGAGATCCCCAGGGTGTGCACCCGCTCGATCCCCAGGTGGTCGAGGATGGCGGCGAGGTCGTCGCCGAAGCCGGGGATCGAGTAGGGCGCGTCGGGGCAGGAGGACTGCCCCTGCCCGAGGTAGTCGTAGAGCAGCACGTCGAAGTCGGGGCGCAGCTCGTCGAGGAAGCCGTACCAGGCCCGGGTGTGCATGGCCAGGCCGTTGAGCAGCACGACCGCCTCGCGGTCGCCGTCACCGAAGTACTCCCACCAGATGCGGTGCGGGCCGCGTTCGAGGTGGCCGCTGCGAGTCGGCTCGGGCGCTGCGGCGGCAGCGTCTCGCGGGCGGGTCACGTTCCCCCCGCCCCGGGCGGGCGCAGAGGCCCGCCCCTACGACCTTGCCCGGGGTCCTCCAGCGACTGCAGAGGCCCGCCCCTACGACCTGGCCCGGGGTCCTCCAGCGACTGCAGAGGCCCGCCCGTGCGGTGCTCGGCTTCTTCGGCGTCGGCTTCGCGGTCGGGGGGCAGGCGTAGGGGCGGCCCTCCGTGGCCGCCCGTTCCGCCGTCGAGGCTCTCGAGGAACCCGACCACCTCCTCCACCAGCCACGCCGGCTGCTCCGCCACCAGGGCGTGGCCGCTGGTCGGGTGCTCGGCCAGGCGCGCCCCCGGGATGGCGGCGGCCAGGGCGCGGCCGCGCTCGGGCGGCATCACCCGGTCGTCCGCGGCGACGACGACGAGCGCCGGGCAGCGGATGGCGCCGAGCTCGGGGCGCAGGTCGAAGTCCTCGACGGCGGCGACCAACCCGTCGGCGGCGGCGAACCAGGCGTCGGGAAGGGCCCCGAGCTGCAGGCGCCGCGCCGCCAGCACCCCGGCGTTCTGCTCGGCGAAGGCGGGCGAGTAGACCGCCGCGACCAGGGCGTCGTGGAAGCGGCCCCGGTCGCCGCCGGCCAGCACCTCCGCCACTACCGCCCGCAGCTCGTGCGCTCCCTGCCGCATCGACTCCGTCGCGTGATCGCTGGCGGTGACGACCACCAGGCGCGCCACCCGCTCCGGACGCCGGGCCGCCAGCAGCAGGCCCACCTCGCCGCCGAAGGAGGTGCCGAGGACGTCGACCCGGTCGATGCCCAGGTGGTCGATCAGCGCGGCGACGTCGTCGACGTTGGCGGCGAGGTCGCGATGCGGCGGCCCTGGGCTCAGCAGCTGCCCGCGCAGGTCGCAGCGCACGACGCGGTGGCGCTCCGCCAGGGGGGCAGCGAGCGGCTCCCACGAGGCCATGCTCATGAAGCCGCCGTTGAGCAGCAGCAAGGGCGGACGGCCGGGCGCGCCCTCGCCGTCGACGCGATGCGCGAGCAGCGGGGAGCTCACTGCGCGCCCTCGCCCGCGCCGCTGGCGGCGGGCGCCGGCGCCGCCTCGAGCTGGCGGCGCAGCTCGGCCTTCACCACCTTGCCGTAGGCGGTGCGCGGCAGGGCGTCGACGAAGCGGTAGCGCTTCGGCAGCTTGAAGCGCGCCAGCCGCTCGCCGAGGTGGTCGGCCAGCGCGTCGGGCGACAGCGCCGCGCCCGGCCGCGGCACGACGAAGGCGACCCCCACCTCCCCCCACGTCGCGTCGGCGACGCCGACCACGGCGGCGTCCTCGACCTGCGGGTGCAGCAGCAGCTGCGCCTCGATCTCCGCCGGGTAGACGTTGACGCCGCCGCTGATGATCATGTCCTTCTCACGGCCGGCCACGTAGAAGAATCCGTCCTCGTCGCGGCGCGCCAGGTCGCCCGAGTGCAGCCAGCCCTCGGCGTCGAAGGCGGCGGCGGTGGCCGCGGGGTCGTTCCAGTAGCCGAGCGCCACGTGGGGGCCGCGGAAGAGCATCTCGCCCACCTCGCCGACCGGCACCTCGCGCCCTTCGACGTCGACCAGCCGCACCTCGGTGAACATCATCGGCTGCCCGATCGAGCCGACTTTGCGGGTCGAGTCTTCGAGCGTCATGGCGAAGCAGTTGACCCCCACCTCGGTCATCCCGAAGCCCTGCTTGAAGACGACGCCGCGCCGCTGATAGGCGTCGATGACGTAGTGCGGCAGCGGCGCGCCGCCGCTGATCAGCCAGCGCACGCGCGACAGGTCGGCGGTGGCGAGCTCGGGCGCCTCCATGAGCAGCTTCCAGATGGTCGGCACCCCGAGCACCACGGTGCACCCCTCGGCCTCGATGGTGCGCCACACCTCGGCCGGGTCGAAGCCGCGGTGCAGCACTACCGTGCCGCCGATGGTGAAGACGGGCACCAGGAAGGCCATCAGCCCGCCGGCGTGGTAGAGCGGGGTGAACACCGGGCTGACGTCGTCGGCGCGGAGCTGCCAGCCGCACACCGTGTTGTAGCCGTTCCACACCACCATGCGGTGGGGGATCATCACCCCCTTGGGGCGCCCGGTGGTGCCGGAGGTGTAGAGCAGGCACCAGAGATCCTCGGGGGCGCAGCGCGTGCGGCCGAAGGCCGCCGGGTCGGCCGCCGCGCAGAGGTCGCGGTGGCGCGCGTCTGCCGCCGCCATCGGCTCGTCCAGCGCGATCCAGCGCGGCACCTCCACCAGCTCGCGCAGCGCCCGCGCCACCTCGGCGAGCTCGCCGTCGTAGAGCAGCGCCGAGACCCCCGCATCGCGCACGACGTGCGCCAGCTCGCGCGCCGTCAGCCGCGTGCCGAGGGGGACGAGCACGATGCCGCACTTGGGGGCGGCGAAGAACGCGTCGAGATACTCGACGCGGTTGTGCGCCAGGATGGCGACGCGCTCCCCCCTGGCCAGGCCGAGCCCGCGCCAGGCGGCGGCGCAGCGCACCGCCCGCTCGTCCAGCTGGCGGTAGGTGAGCCGCTCACCGCCGTCGACGACGACGAGCGCCGCCTTGTCCGGCGTCAGACGGGCGCGCTCGCCGAGCAGGTCGCCGTGGATCATCCCTGCGGCTCCGCGGCCGGCACCGCCGCGGGCGCTGCGGGCGGCGGCAGCGCCAGCACGCCGCGCAGCGCCTGGAGGAAGCGCTGCGGGCACTCGCTCGCCGGCACGTGACCGCAGCCCTCGAGGACGGTCAGACGGGCGCGCGGCAGCTGGCCCTGCATGCGGCGGGCGTAGGCGAGCGGCATGAGCCGATCCGAGGCGCCCCACAGGATGTCGACCGGCGCCGCCACCTCGTGCAGGCGGCCGTCCAGCAGGTGCGCCACGAGCCCGGGCATGTCCTGCAGCATGCGACCGATGGGCCCGGCCTTGGAGCGCAGCACGATGTCGTCCAGCACCTCGTCGGGCAGCGGCGGGCTCGCCGGGTCGCGCAGCGCCGCCATCACCTGCCGCGCCTGCTCGCGATCCGCCGGCGTCAGCGTCAGCCCCGGCTCGGGCACGTTGAGCAGCGCGCCGCCGTTGACGAGCACGACGCGCGCCACCCGTTCGGGGTGGCGGTGGGCCTGTAGCGTGGCGAGCCAGGCGCCCATCGAGTTGCCGACCAGGATGGCCTCGCCGTCGAGCGCCAGCAGGTAGACCTCGAGCCCGGCGACGACATCGGCCATCGCCAGCGGCCCCGACGCCGGCTCGCTGTCGCCGTGTCCGGGCAGGTCGAGGGCGTGCACGGTGTGCTCCTCGGCCAGGGCGGGCGCGACGGCGGCCCAGGCGGCGGCCTGCTGGCCGCTGCCGTGCAGCAGGACGAGGTGGGGGCCGGCGCCTCCCCGCCACGCCACCAGGCGGCGGCCGGCGGCGGCCACCTCGAGGCGCTCGAAGCTCGCCGCGGCCAGGGCAGCGCGGCCGGCGGCGGCGAGCTGGGCGAGCGGGCCTTCCAGCATCGATTCGGCGTCGGGGCCCTTCACCCCGGCCTGCTCCCCAGCGGCCGCCCCGGCGACGCTGCCGGCGGCGCCGAGAAGGGCGAGCAGGGCGGCGGCGGCGGCGGCGCGCAGCGTCACGCTAATGGCGCCGCCCGCGCCCCCGGGCCGGGGACGTCCAGCAGGCGAAAGGCCGCCGCCGCCTGGTTGTAGCCGACCCCCGAGCCGATGAAGACGACCAGGTCGCCGCCCTGCGCCTTGCCCCGCTCCACCGCGTCGTGAAAGGCCATGCCCAGGCAGGCCGAGCCGGTGTAACCCCAATCCTCCATCACCGTGTGAGCCCGTTCCACCGGCAGGCCGAGCTCCGCCATCACCAGCTCGATGGACGGCTTGCGCACCTGGGTGAAGACGAACAGGTCGACGTCCTCGAGGGCGAACCCGCCCTGCTGGGCGAGCCGCCGTGCCAGCCGCGGCCACCCCTGGTGGTTGACCTCCGGCGGGTAGCGCTTGAGCATCCGTACGCGGGTGCGGCCCGCCGCCACCGCTTCGGCGGTGGCGGGCTCGGCGGTGCCGCCGGCGAAGATCCCCCAGTGGCGCGCGAAGGAGCCGTCGGCCTGGGTGGCGGCGGCCAGGAACCCCGGCCGCGGGCTCGCCTCCAGCACCGCCGCCCCGGCGCCGTCGCCGTAGAAGAAGATCATCGGGTCCTGCGGGTCGGCTAGCTTGTGCATCAGGTACACGCCGACCACCAGCACCGTGCCGAGGCCGGGGTTGACGGCCAGCCATCCCGAGGCGGTGGCGAGCCCGGTGGCGAACGAGGCGCAGGCGCAGCCGATGTCGAAGGTACCCGCGTTGACCGCCCCCAGCTTGTGCTGCACCACCACCGAGGTGGCGGGGGTCAGGTAGTCGGGCGAGTCGGTGCCGACGATCAGCAGGTCGACGTCCTCGGGCCCGCGGCCGGCGCGCTCCAGGGCCTGCCGCGCCGCCCGTACCGCCAGATCCGAGGCGGCCCAGTCCTGCGGCGCGTACCAGCGCCGGCGGATGCCGCTGGCGGCCTCCATCTTGTCGACGAAGCCCTCCAGGCCGGCGACGCTGGCGAATCGCTGCCGCAGCTCGTCGTTGGAGACTTCGATCTCGGGGAGGTAGCTGCCGGTGGCGACGATGTTGCCGTAGCGCCCCATGCCGGCTCCCAGACTCTCAGGTGCCATGGACCAGCCCGCCGTCCACCGACAGCACCGCGCCGTGGACGAAGGAGGCGGCATCCGAGGCGAGCCACAGATACGCCTCGGCGACGTCCTCGGGGCGGCCCATCCGCCCCACCGGGGTGCGCTGCACCATGCCGTCGAGGACCTTCTCGGGCATCGCCTTGACGATGTCGGTGGAGACGAAGCCCGGGGCCACGGCGTTGACCCGGATGCCGTGGCGGCCGAGCTCCCGTGCCCAGGTGCGGGTCATGTTGATCACCGCCGCCTTGGTGGCAGTGTAGTTGGTCTGCCCGAAGTTGCCATAGAGACCCATCACCGAGGAGGCGTTGAGGATCGCCCCGCCGCCGCCGCGGATCATGTGCGGAACGGCGGCGCGGGTGCACACGAAGACGCCGCGCAGGTTGACGGCGATCACCTGGTCGAAGACCTCGTCGCTCATGGTGGAGACCACCTCACCGTCGCGCCA
>DATKEH010000273.1:0-3479 GCA_035546355.1 Thermoanaerobaculia bacterium | reverse complement strand
GGTGGTCGGCCAGGCGGTGCTGCTGGGCGACCGCCGCAACTTCATCGCCGCCCTGCTCACCCTCGACCCCGAGCGCCTCCCGGAGGAGGCCGCCAAGGCCGGCAGCCCCGCCCGCACCGAGGCGGAGGCGGCGGTGTGCCCCAAGATGCGCGCTTACGTCGAGCGGCAGGTGGCCGAGGTCAACACCCGCGTCGCCCGCTACGAGAGCGTGCGCAAGTTCACCATCCTCCCCAACCAACTGACCATCGAAGCCGACGAGCTCACCCCGACCATGAAGCTCAAGCGGCGGGTGGTCCACCGCAACTACGCCGACGAGATCGAGGCCCTGTACGCCGACCGGGCGCCGGAGGCGCCCGAGGCGCACGCCTTCTGAGGCAGCGCTACTCCCGGGCCGTACGCGCCAGGATGGCGGCGAAGCGGGAGTCGGAACGCAGCGGCGCGAGGTCGCCGTCGTTCGCCATCCACTCGGGGTGGGAAAACCCGTTGTCGGCGGCCCGATCGAGATGGTCGAGGGCCTCGTCGAACCGGCCGGCCTTGACGTAGGTACAGGCCACGTTGTAGAGGACCGAGGGGTCGTTGGGCGCCATGGCCACCGCGCGGGCGGCGCACGCGAGCGCCTCCCCCATGCGATCGAGATCGGCGAAACAGTTCCCCCGATAGTACTGGGCGCGGACGTCGTCGGGGTTGAGCTCCAGGTGCCTGGTCACTCGCGCCAGCGCCTCGGTCGCCACCCGCCGGCCGTCGTCCCCCCTCTCCAGTCCCCGGTACACCGACTGGGCGAGGCCGAGGGCCTGGAAGTCCCCGGGGCTGACTTCCCCCGCGCGCTCGAACAGCCGCGCCGCCTCCTCCAGCTCCCCTTCCGCCCAGCGGCTGCGGCCCCAGAAATACCAGGCTTCGTAGAGTTTCGGGTCTTGCACTACCGCCTGCTCGAACTCGCCGTTGGCGTCGGTGAAGCGCTTGTCCAGCGACAGGAAGAGCCCGCGGGCGGTGCGCGCCTCGGCCAGGCCGGGCGCGAGCTCGACCGCCCTGGCGCTCGCCGCGGCGGCCTCCTCGAGAGCCTCCGTGGCGTGACCCCAGTTCAGGTAGATCATGCAGCCGACCTCGGCGAGCCCGGCCCAGGCGCGGGCGTAGCCGGGATCGATCTCGATCGCCCGCTGGAACATCTGGCGCGCGAACGGCAGGTCGGTGTCTTTGCGGTGCAGGAAGCGTATGCCGCGCAGGTAGTACTGGTAGGCCTCCACGTCGTCCGGCGCCTGCTGCTGCATGGCCTGGCGCTCGCGCGGCGTCAGGGTGACCTGCAGCGCCGCCACGATGCTCTGCGCGATCTCGTCCTGGATGGCGAAGATGTCCTCCAGGTCGCGGTCGTAGCGCTCCGACCAGAGGTGATACCCGTCGGCGACGCCGATCAGCTGCGCGGTGATGCGCAGCCGGTTGCCGGCCTTGCGGACGCTGCCCTCGAGCACCGTGTCCACCCCCAGCTTGCGGCCGATCTCACGGATGTCGCCCGTCGCCCCCTGGAACTGGAACGAGGAGGTGCGGGAAGCGACCTGCAGCCGATCGATCTTGACCAGCGCGTTGAGCAACTCCTCGGCCAGCCCTTCGCAGAACCAGTCCTGGTCGCGCTGCGGGCTCATGTCGGCGAAGGGCAGCACGGCGATCGAGCGGCGCTGGGGCGCCGCGGCGCCGCTGCCCGTGCCGTCGCCCGGCATCGCCAGCGTCGGCCCCTGCAGGTCGAGGGCGCCGCGGATGGCGAGCAGCTCCGCCGCCAAGGCCGCGGCCCCGGGATGGCGCGCCGCCGGGTCTCGCGACAGCGCCCGGCGGACCAGCCGAGCGAGCGCTTCCGGCGCCTCCGGGCGCCGCGCCGGCAGGGGCTCGGGATCCTGGTGGAGGATGGCGTAGGCCAGGGCGCGCGGGTCGCTGGCCGCGAACGGCAGCGCCCCGGCGAGCATCTCGTGCAGGACCACTCCGAGCGCCCACAGATCGGCCGCCGGCCCCACCTCCTCGCCGAGCACCTGCTCCGGCGCCATGTAGGCGGGCGTACCGAGCGAGGAGCCGGTACGCGTCAGCCGCTCCTCGCCGGCGAGCTTGGCGAGCCCGAAGTCCAGCAGCTTCACCTCGCCTCGTCCATCGACCATCACGTTGGCCGGCTTGACGTCCCGGTGCACGATGCCGGCGCCGTGGGCCTGCCCGAGGCCCCGGGCGATGCCCAGGGCGACGTCCAGCGCCTCGGCGAGCGGCAGCGGTCCGCGTTCGATGCGCGCCCTGAGCGTCTCGCCCGGGTAGTAGGCCATGGCGATGAAGAGCTGGCCGTCCGCCGTCTCCCCGACGTCGTAGATGGTGCAGATGTTGGGGTGGTCGAGGGCGGAGGCGGCGCGCGCCTCCTGCAGGAAGCGCTGCTTCAGCGCCTCGTCCTGACCCAGCTGGGGCGGCAGGAACTTCAGCGCCGCCGGCCGGTCGAGCCGCAGGTGGCGGGCGCGGAACACCACCCCCATCCCGCCCGCTCCGAGGCGTTCCAGAATCTCGTAATTGGCGACCTTCTGCCCGATCATCGCTGCCCCTGCCGCGCCATGTTACCCGTCTGCCTCGGCGTTCGAGTGAGGCTGGAGGCTAGATGTGCCCTCGCTGGAGGGCGTCGCCGGGCGGGAGAGCGAGTGCGCCAGGGGCGGTCAGGGCGAGCGCAGGACCCACGCTCGCCGCACACAGCGGACGTCCCGGCGCGAAGCCATGTCGAGGCGCCGGCTGCCCACGCCGACCTCGCGACCGGCGCCGTGCCCGAGCGCGCTCGCTCTCCCGCCCGGCGACGCCCGGCCCGGCCCACCACCCCGCGGCGGCCCGAGACCCCTCAGGCCTCCCCCTGCCCCCCGCGCGCGGGGATAGGGCCTCCACCGATGTCGTCGTACCCGCCGGCCGCGCCCTGCCCCCCGCGCGCGGGGATAGGGCGCCGCCACCCGACGAGCCGATAGGGCCGGCGCGGAGGCCGGCCCCTACGTCCGGAAAGGGCCGCTCAGCTGGCGGCGGGCCCGGGGTCGAAGGGGCCGCCCTCGCCGCCGCGGGCAGCCTCCACCAGGTCGAACTCGCGGCTCCGCCCCATCTGCGGCAGCTGCCCCTCCTCGGTGTAGTAGGGGCGATAGCCGAGCCGCTCCGGGTCGACCGTGAACGGCTTCATCAGCTCGGCCTTGCCGACCACCGACTGCTCGCGCGTGAAGTAGGCCATGTCGCCGTTGCGGCTCATGATGATCGCGTCCTCCGGGCAGGCGTCGACGCAGTAGCCGCAGAAGACGCAGCGCAGCATGTCGATCTCGTAGACCGCCGGGTATTTCTCGATGGCGAGGTCGGGGTGCTCGGCGGCTTCGATGTGGATGCACTCCGCCGGGCAGGCGGTGGCGCACAGGAAGCAGGCGACGCAGCGCACCGAGCCGTCCGGACGGGTGGTGAGGATGTGGTGGCCGCGGTAGCGGTGGCTGTACGCCCGCCGCTCC
>DATKEH010000272.1:0-5756 GCA_035546355.1 Thermoanaerobaculia bacterium | reverse complement strand
AGCCTTGCAAGACGAGCTGCGGAAGATTACAGTCTGTCATTGAGGGCTGCTCCTCATCTGTGCGGTTAAATGGTTGTGGACAAACCACTTATAGCACAGATGGCAGCCCTTTTTTCACTTTTGGTGAGAAATCCGGGCTAGCCGGCGTGCCCGTTCGCCCGGCGAGAGGCGCCACCTTGGCCAAGTAGAGGGCGCTTCGGGATGTCCCGATCTGGCTCCGGCTCGCTGCGAACCACCAGTGGTTCCTATCGTCGTGGTCCAGGCCCGACCATCCGGCGCGCGCACCTGAAAGGTCAACGGCCCCACGGGCATGCTCTCCAGCACGGCCCGGCCCGCGATCACCGGCCAGCCTGTACCGGGTACCGACTCCGGGGTCGATGGTGCCGACCAGGCAGCACCTCGGCGAGGGTCGTCTACTGCGCGGGCAGCACGTTGGCGGCGAGCTGCCCGCCGACCCGGCGGCGAGCCCCCCAGCCAGCGGCGCACCAGCACGGCGGCGAGCGCCACCGCGGCGAGGAAGGCGGCGAGCAGCAGCCGGTGGGGCAGGAGGCCCCAGCTCTGCAGCAGGTCCCGCGGCCGCAGCCCGCGGTGGCGGTTGTAGCCCCGGCGGCGGCGAGGCCGGAGGGGGGCGGCCGCGACCAGCGCCGCGGCCGCCAACGGGCGCCAGCCCCTGCCGGTGGCGGGCGAGAAGGCGGCGAGCAGCCGGGGCAGTGGCGGCGGGGCGGAGGTACGGCTCATCGGTGGCGGGGAGCGGAAGGGCGCGACGACGCTGCCCGCCATAGGATACCGCCCGCCGGCCCGAGCGGGCCGGCCGGCGGGTCGGCCGGATCGTGGAGCCGTCCGCCGGCAGCGCCGCGGGCTCGCCGCCGGCGCGGCGTCCTGGCCCCCCGGCGCCGCTTCTGATAGCCTCCCCCGCTCATGCAGGTGCTGCTCACTGGCCACGAGGGGTACATCGGCGCCGTGCTGGCGCCGCGGCTGCTCGCCGCCGGCCACCAGGTGGTGGGCCTCGACGCCGGCTGGTTCGCCGACTGCGCCTTCGGCGACGATGCGGCGCTGCGCGGTTTGCCGTCGCTGCGCCGCGACCTGCGCCAAGTGCAGGCCTCCCACCTCGCCGGCTTCGACGCCGTGGTGCAGCTCGCCGCGCTGTCCAACGACCCGCTGGGCGACCTCGACCCGGCGCTCACCATGGCGATCAACGAGCAGGCCACCATCCGCCTGGCGCGCCTGGCGAAGGAGGCGGGCGTCGAGCGCTTCGTCTTCTCCTCCTCGTGCAGCACCTACGGCGCCGCCGGCGATGCCTTCCTCGACGAGCAGGCGCCGTTCAGCCCGGTGACCCCCTACGCGCTGTCCAAAGTGCGCGTGGAGGCGGCGCTGATGGCGCTCGCCGACGAACGCTTCACGCCGGTGGCGCTGCGCAACGCCACCGCCTACGGCGTCTCGCCGCGGCTGCGCGTCGACCTGGTGCTGAACAACCTGGTGGCGTGGGCGGTGACCAGCGGCAAGATCCTGCTGATGAGCGACGGCACACCGTGGCGCCCGATCGTCCACGTCGAGGACATCTGCAGCGCCTTCCTGGCTGCCCTCGAGGCGCCGCGCCAGGCGGTGCACGCCCAGGCCTTCAACATCGGCCGCACCGCCGAGAACTACCGTATCCGCGAGCTGGCCGAGATCGTCGCCGCCACGGTGCCCGGCTGCACCATCCGCTACGCCGAGGGCGCCGGCCCCGACGCGCGCTGCTACCGGGTCAGCTGCGCCAAGGCCGAGGAGGGGCTGCCGGGTTACGCGGCGCGCTGGGACGCCGCAGCCGGCGCCCGCGAGCTCTACGACGCCTACCAGGCCGAGGGGCTGAGCGCCGAGCGCTTCGCCGGTCCCACCTACAAGCGGCTGGGCTGGATCCGCCACCTGCAGGCCGCCGGCAGCCTGTCGCCCGACCTGCGCTGGCAGGTGGCGGCGACCACGGCGTAGGGGGCGCGGGGCCCGCTCGCTCCCGGCCCCACCACCTGCTCGCCGCCACCCGCCGCCACCCGCACCTCCCCGCCACCCTCGGCGACCGCCACCTCCACCGCCGCCAGCGCCGCCGGACTGCCGAGCAGCAGCTCCGCCTCGCGCCCCGGCAGCAGCTCGAGCTGCTGACCCTCGGCTGCGGCGCGCAGCGCCCCCGGAGTCAGCGGCTCGAGGAGGGCTGCGTCGGCCCAAGACCTACTGCTTTTGGGAGCGCGAGCGCATCTGGTCGGCCGGCGGCATCCTGCGCTTCCGCGAGCCGGGTGACGCGAGCGCGGCGACGGCGAGGTCGGCCGCGGCCAGTACGACCGCGACGAGGAGCGCCCCTACCTGAACGGCTGCGGCATGCTGATCCGGCGCCAGGCGATCGCCGCCGCAGGCGAAGCCCTCCCGCGACCGGCCCTCGGGCGGCGGGGGCTCGTTCGGGCGCTCGCGGCCGGCGGCCGGCAGGTCGGGCAGCGGCAGGGGCGCGGTGTCGGCGTTGGGAAGTCGGTCGTCCATGGCGTGGCCGCGGCGTCCCGGGGGCTTCTTGCGGGCGCCGGCCCGCCCACAGCAACAGCGCCGCCGGGCCCGCCCTTCCCCCTCTCCCTACGGCCCGCCGGCCCCAGGGGTTCCGTGCTAACGTCGCGTGCGGTCCCGGCACCCGGCGACGACGGCGGCGCCTTCTCCCCCACGCAGATCGTGCGGCGACTCCACTACCTGGCCCAGCGCGTCGGCCGCAACCTGCTGCCGGGCTGGGCGGCCCGCCTCGGCAAGCGGCTGCTCGGCGTCTCCGCTGGCGCGGAGACCACCGAACCGGACGAGATCGCGGCCTACTACCGCGACGAGCTGGCGGCGAAGCTGGGGCGCTCGCTCGAGGGGCAGCGCGTGCTGCTCTTCGGCGGCGGCGGCCACTTCGGCGTTGCCTGCCGGCTGCTGCGCATGGGTGCCGGGCACGTCTACCTGTACGACAAGTACGCCACGCCCGACGACGCCCACAACGCACGACTGCTTCCCGAGTTCGCGCAATACCTCCGGTGGGAGGGAGGCCGCGTCGTCCCCGACGGCAGCCACCTCACCCACCTGCCGCCGGGGGACGAGATCCCGCGATTCCCCGCCGTCGACCTGGTGCTCAGCGTCACGGTGCTCGAGCACGTGGACGACCTCGACGGCTGGCTCGGCGCCCTCGCCGCGACCACCGAGGCGGACGGCGCGCACCTGCACCACGTCGACCTGCGCGACCACTTCTTCGCCACTCCCTTCGAGATGCTCTGCTACCGCGAGAGCACCTGGCGCCGCTGGCTCGACCCACGCCGCAGCCACCTCAACCGGCTGCGGCTGCCGGACTACGAGGCCCTCTTCCGCCGCCACTTCGAGGAGGTGGCGATCGAGGTGCTCGAGCGCGACGAGGCCGCGTTCGCCACCGCCCGTCCGCGCATCAGGCCGGAGTTCCTCACCGGCGACCCGGCGGTGGACGCGGTGACCGCCATCCAGGTCCGCGCCACCCGCCCTCGGGGCGGCTGAAGGCTGCCGCTCCGCGCCGGCAGAGTCGGCCCGTGGATAGGGCGCTCGTCCCGCTGCCCTGAGCGACGCTACCCCCGCAGCATGCGCAGATCGAGCCGTCGGTGCCGCCGGAGCTCGAGGCGCTCGTCCTGCAGCTGCTCGCCCAGGAGCGCGGGGCGCGGCCGGCCGCGGCCGAGGAGGTGCTGCGGGAGCTGGAGGCGACTCGGCTGAAGCGCCGCGGCGTGCATGCCGGCGGCACGGCCGGCGCTAGCACCGGCGTGGACCGACCGGAGACCCTCCTTCGCCCGCTGACGCTCGGTGCGCTGATGATCGGATGCCTCGTCCCTACGGCCGGAGCCCCGCGGTTTCTCCAGCTGCTCGCCACCGCCGCCCTGATCGGGGCTCCGGGGGCTATCGGCGGCCGAGCGGTCCGATGGCTCCGCCTGGGGCTGGGCCGTCTCGAGACCCTCTTCGTCGCCGGCGTCCTCGCCTGCGGCGTCGCCGTCTGCGTCGGGTACGCCCTCGGCACCGCGGGATGGCTGCGCCCCGCCCCCTTCCGCCTCGTGGTCGCCGCGGTGCTGCTGGCGGCCTGCGCGGTCCCTGTCCCAGCGTACGCCAGGAGGCCCGCTCCCGAGCCGCCATCGCGCAGAGCTCACCGATCGATCGAGACCGCGTTCCTCTGGTCGGCTCTCGGTGCCGTGCTCTGCGGCCTCCTCGCGGTGGTCTGGTCGCATCGGCTGACGCCTCCCGGGGCCTTCGCCTTCGACGACACCTCCTACCACCTCTCGGCGGTGGCCACCTGGTGGCAGGCCGGCGACCTGTGGATGGTCAACTTCGCCTTCGGCGACCCGAGCACTACGCGGCGCTCCTCCTGCGGGCTGGCCCGGGCTGGGGCGGCGCCGTCTACGCCGGCAACGCGCTCGGGTTACTGGTGGGGACGAAGTACCTGGGCCTCGTGCTCGCCCTGCCCCTCGGCCGGGCGGTCGGGGTCGGCGCGGCCGAGGGTTTGGCGCGCGGGAAGGTCGGCGGGGTAGGCCGGGCGGCGCGGCAGTCGCTGGCCCTGTTGGCCTTGGCAGCCGCCTGCGCCCTGCTCGTCGGCGGCTACACCTACGCTCGCAATGCCTCCGTCACCGGCAACCCCGTCTATCCCCTGCCGGTTCAGGTGCTGGGCGTCGAGCTGCCCGGGATGGATACGGCGACCCTGGCCGCGCGTCGGGCCGACATGGGGCCGCCGGTGTCGCCGTGGGACCTGCTCTGGCGACGCACCGAACTGTGGGGGCCGACGTTCCGCTGGACGCTGCTGCCGCTGTCCCTGCTCGCCGGGCTCGCGGCGCTGTGGCGCTGGCGCCGCCTCGGCGCCACGCGCGTGCTGGCGTTGCTGCTGCCAGCCGTCTGCGCAGCGGCCGGCGCTCGTCGCGCTGGCCGTGGTGGCCGTCATGGTGTCCTCCGTCGCCCTCGGCGATGTCGTCGACCGCTCACAGGCCGGACGGCTGGAGCGACTGCCCGCCGCTGAGGCGCTGGAGGGCGCGACCGCCGGCGTCACCGCGGTTGTGGCCTACGCTGGCTGGAACCAGCCGTACCTCTTCGCCGGGCGGGCGTTGCAGAACCGGGTCCACCTCGTGCCCCACGATGGCGCGCTCGCGGCGATGACCTACGACTGGGGAGGCACGGCGGCCTTCCCGTGCGGCTGGGGCACGATGCGAGCCGCGCTCGACGGATTGGCGGGCAAGTTCGGCGTCGATCCATAAGAGTGGTGCTGCGTCGGGCCCTGAAACGCCGAGGCAGGGCCGGCCGGCGAGATCGGCCCCGGATTGTAGGGACATAAGGATCCGCTGACGCGCCGGGCCGCGCTCAGCCGCGCGGCAGGGTCATCCCGCGCTCGCGCAGCAGGGCGAGGAACGCCTCCTCGTCGAGCACCGAAACCCCCAGCTTCTGCGCCTTGGCCAGCTTGCTGCCCGGATCCTCTCCGGCCACCACGTAGTCGGTCTCCCGAGACACCGAGCCGACGACGCGCGCGCCGTGCTCCTCGACCAGCTCCTGCGCCGCCCGTCGCGGCAGGGCCGCGAGACTGCCGGTGAACACCATCTTGAGCCCGGCGAGCGGCCCGCCGGAGGGGCTCGGGGAAGCCTGCAGGCGCACCCGCCCCTCGAGCAGGCGGTCGAGGACCGCGGCGTTGCGGGGCTCGGCGAAGAAGGCGACGATCTGCTCGGCCATGCGCGGCCCCACTCCCGGCACCTGCATCAGCGCCGCCTCGTCGGCCTGCCGCAGCGCCG
>DATKEH010000271.1:0-10377 GCA_035546355.1 Thermoanaerobaculia bacterium | reverse complement strand
GCCTTGCAAGATCAGCTGCCGAGGATTACAGTCTGTCATTGAGGGCTGCTCCTCATCTGTGAGACTAAGTAGTTGTGGACAAACCACTTATATCACAGATGGCAGCCCTTTTCTCACTTCTGGTGAGAGATCCGGGCTAGGGGGGTTACGCGTCGGACCGCCGAGGCGGAGCTTCGTCTCGGGCCGACGAGTCCGACCCGGGCTCCACCAGCATCGCGTCGCCGTAGGAGTAGAAGCGGTAGCCGGCGGCGACGGCCTGCCGGTAGGCGGCGAGCACCCGCTCCCGGCCGGCGAGGGCGCAGACCAGCATCAGCAGCGTCGAGCGGGGGAGGTGGAAGTTGGTGAGCAGCGCGTCGACCACCCGGAAGCGATGGCCGGGGTAGACGAACAGCTCGCTCCGCCCCTCGCCGGCGACCACCGTGCCGTCCGCCGCCGCCGCGCTCTCCAGGGCGCGCACCACCGTGGTGCCCACCGCCACCACCCGGCCGCCAGACGCGCGGGTAGCGGCGATCGCCGCTGCCGTCGCCGCCGGCACCCGGTAGACCTCGGCATCCATGCGGTGCTCGTGGACCAGCTCGGCGGTCACCGGCTTGAACGTACCCAGGCCGACGTGCAGGGTCACCGCGGCACGGCGCACGCCGCGTTCGTCGAGCTCCTCCAGCGACGCCTGGGAGAAGTGGAGGCCGGCGGTGGGGGCGGCGATGGCGCCCGGCTGGCGGGCGAACACGGTCTGGTAGCGCTCGCGGTCCGCCGGGCCGTCGGGGCGCTTGATGTAGGGCGGCAGCGGCACGTGGCCCAGCCTCTCCAGCCACGGCTCGATCGGCTCGCTGAAGCGCAGGCGGTGACGGCCGTCGCGGTGTTTGGCCACCACCTCGCACCACAACCCCGGGGCGAGGTCGATGCGCGTCCCCGGCCAGGCCCGGCGCCCCGGCTTGAGCAGCGCCTGCCACTCGCGAGGCCCCCCCTTCTCGGCCAACAGCAGCTCCATGGCGCCGCCCCCGGGGAGCCGGCGGCCGAAGAGCCGTGCCGGCAGCACCCGGGTGTCGTTGACCACCAGCAGGTCGCCGGCGGCGAGCAGCGGGGGCAGCTCGGCGAACTGCCGATGCTCGACCCCGCCATCGCCGCGCAGCACCAAGAGGCGGCTGGCGCCGCGTGGCGCGGGGTGTTGCGCGATCAGCTCGTCGGGAAGCTGGTAGTCGAAGTCGGCGACCAGCACGGCGTCTGCAGCTATGCCTCGCTCGCCGCGCGCTCCTGCTGCGGCGGGCTGCCGACCACCATCCACGCCCAGGCCAGCGCGCCGGCCATCACCACCCCGGCGGTCCAGAAGGGCCAGGCGGGGCCGAGGGTCTGGAACGTCCACCCCCCCCACAGCGGCCCGGCGGTACGGGCCAGCGCCCCCATCGAGCGGCTGAGGCCGAGGGTCCGGCCCTGGGCCTCCTCGCTCGCCAGCTGGCTGACCAGCCCGAGGAGCGCCGGCTGGTGGATGCCCGAGCCGACGGCCAACAGGCCGAGGGGGACGGCGAGCAGCGGCACCAGCGGCGCCAGCGGCATCAACAGCAGCCCGCCGGCCATGGCGACGATCCCCGCCACCACCAGTCCGCGCTCGCCGAAGCGCGGCACCAGTCGGCCGACCAGTCCGCCCTGGACGCCGGCGATGACCAGGCCGACGAGCACCAGCAGCACCGAGGTCTCCGCCACCCCGAAGCCGAAGCGGGCCTCGCAGTAGAGGGCCAGCGTCGCCTCCATGGTGGAGAAGGCGAAGAGCACCACGAAGAAGAGCCCCAGCAGGCCGGGCAGTGGGCGCTGCAGCGTTACCAGGGCGCGCAGCGACAGCCAGGGGGCGCCGCGGAAGGCGCTGCGCCGGTGCCCGGGGAGACTCTCGGGGAGCCACCCGGCCACCAGCAACAAGTTGCCGGCGGCGAGGACGGCGGCGCCGAGAGGGACCGCCACCTGGCCGATCATCGACAGCAGGCCGCCGAGCCCGGGGCCGAGGACGAAGCCCATGCCGAGAGCGGCCCCCACCATCCCCAGCCCCTTGACGCGCTCGTTCGGCGACGTCACGTCGGCCACGTAGGCCTGGGCGATGCTGAAGTTGGCGGCCGCCACCCCCGAGAGCGTGCGCGCCAGGAACAGCGCCAGGAAGCTGCGCGCGCCGGCGAAGAGCAGCAGCGCGAGGACGTTGACGGCGATGGCGACGAGCAGCACCGGACGGCGCCCCCAACGGTCCGAGAGCCGGCCGAGCAGCGGGGCGCAGAACGCCTGCGCCAGGCTGTAGCAGGCGAACAGGGCGCCCACGTCGAAGGGCGTGGCGCCGTAGCGCTGCGCGTAGAACGGCAGCAGCGGCAGGATCATGCCGAACCCGGCGAGGTCCAGGAAGACGGTGAAGAAGAGGATCAGCCGGGGGAAACGCCCGGTGGCGGCGAGGGTCCGGGCCATGGGCGGCGGAGCATATCAGCGGGGGGTGATAGAGTCCGTCCGCTCCCGCAGACCCCATCCAGGGACGCGACTCACCGCACAGCGCAGGGACGACGATGGAGATCCACGACGACATCCTCTCGACCATGGGCGAGACGCCGCTGGTCGCCCTCGACCGCTTCCACCCGGGGAGCGCCCGGCTGGTCGCCAAGCTGGAGCTCTTCAACCCCGGCCAGAGCGTCAAGGACCGCATCGGCGTCGCCATGCTCGAGGCCGGTGAGCGCGAGGGGAAGCTGCAGCCGGGCGGGACGGTCGTCGAGCCCACCTCGGGCAACACCGGCGTCGGCCTGGCGATGGCGTGCAACCTGCGCGGCTACCGGTTGATCTGCACCGCCCCCGACAAGGTGCCGGCGGAGAAGGTGGCGCTGCTCGAGGCCTACGGCGTCGAGGTGATCCGCTGCCCGACCGACGTGGCGGCCGACGACCCGCGCTCCTACTACAAGGTGGCCGAGCGGATCCGCGACGAACAGGGCGCCTTCCTGCCGTACCAGTACTGGAACCAGGCCAACCCCGAGGCGCACTACCGCACCACCGGCCCCGAGATCTGGCGCCAGACCGACGGCCGGGTCACCCACTGGGTCGCCGGCGTCGGCACCGGCGGCACCATCAGCGGCGTCGCCAGGTACCTCAAGGAGCAGAACCCCGGGGTGCAGGTGGTGGGGATCGACACGGTGGGCAGCATCTACGCCTACTACCACCAGCACGGTGAGCTGCCGCCCGAGGAGCAGATCCACCAGTACCTGATCGACGGCATCGGCGAGGACTTCCTGCCCGGCTCGGTGTGGCTCGAGTACGTCGACGAGATCCTCACCGTCGACGACCCCACCGCCTATCGCGCGGTGTTCGAGCTGGCCAGGAAGGAGGGCATCTTCACCGGCTCCTCGGGGGCGGCGGCGGCCGCCGGCGCGCGGCAGGTGGCGCAGGGGCTCGAGGACGGGCTGGTGGTGACCCTGTTCCCCGACTCGGGCGAGCGCTACCTGTCCAGGCTCAACCAGCGCTGGCTGCGGGAGAAGGGATTGGCCTGACCCATCATGCCCGTCCCCTCGGAAGCTTTCCGCGACGCGTTGCGCCACTTCCCGGCGGGGGTCACGGTGCTGACGGTGCGCCAGGGGGAGCGGATGCACGGCCTCACCGTCTCGGCGTTCTGCTCGGTGTCGCCCGACCCGCCGCTGGTGGCGGTGGTGATCGACCAGCGGCACACCGCCTGGGAGCTCCTCGAAGAGGACGGGGCGGTGTTCGCGGTCAACGTCCTCGGCGAGGATCAGGTCGAGCTGTCGAACCGCTTCGCCTGGGTCAAGGACGAAGACCGCTTTCGCGCCGGCGACTGGCAGCTGGCGGCCACCGGCGCTCCGGTACTGCGCGACGCCCTCGCCTGGGTCGATTGCACGGTGCAGAGCCGCTACCCCGCCGGCACCCACACCATCTACGTGGGTGAGGTGCAGGCCAGCGCCGTCGTGCGTCCCGATGCCGCGCCGCTGGTGTATTGGAACCGCGGCTACCGCAAGCTCGACCTGCACGACTGAGGCGGCGCGGCGCCCCCCTCGTCAGCGGCTCCGCGGGTCGAGCACCGCCCGCAGCCCGTCGCCGAGGAGGGCGAAGCCGAGCACGGTGACGGCGATGGCGACGCCCGGCAGGGCCGCCACCCACCAGGCGTCGAGCAGCACGTCCTGGCCGTCGGCGATCAGGTTGCCCCAGCTCGGCGTCGGCGGGGTGACGCCGAAGCCGAGGAAGGAGAGCGCCGACTCGGTGAGGATGGTGTCGCCGACGCGCAGCGCGGTGTGGGCGAACAGCGGCACCACCGCCAGGGGCAGGACGTGGACGAAGGCGATGCGCCAGGGTGGCGCCCCCATGGCGCGCGCCGCCTGCACGAAGTCGAGCCCGCGCAGGCGCAGCACTTCGCCGCGGGTGAGCCGCGCCACCTCCATCCATCCGGTGCCGCCGAGCACCACCACCGCAGCCAGCTCGCCGGAGCGCCAAAGCGCCGCCACGGCGAGCACCAGGAAGAGCCGCGGAAACGCCATCAGCGCGTCCACCCCGCGCATCAGCACGGCGTCGACGACCGCCGGCCCCAGCCCCGCCACCGCCCCGATCAGCACCCCGAGCGTGAGGGCCAGGGCGACGGCGAGCAGCGCCACGCGCAGGGAAACCCGCCCCCCCCACAGCAGGCGCGACGCCACGTCACGGCCGTAGCGATCGGTGCCCAGCGGGTAGGTGCGCCAGGTATCGACGCCTCGCGGGGCGAGGTTGAGGACCTGCGATGCCGGCAGGCTGCGCCAGCTCCCCAGGCGTTGCACCCGCAACCCGGTGGGCGTGCGCTCCACCGCGTCGGCGAGGAGCGTCGCGCCGTCGGCCAGCCGCACCACCGCCAGCCGCGTCCCCGGCGGGCGGTGACGGGCGCTCGCCGGATCGAGCTGCTGGCGCGGGTCGTGGGGGGAGATCCAGGGCGCCGCGGCGGCGGCGAGGAGCACCAGCAGGGTCACCGCCCCGCCCCAGCGCAGCAGGCCGTGCCCCCGTTCAAACGGCATGCGTCGCCTCGCGGACCCGCGGGTCGGCGGCCGCCTGCAGCAGGTCGGCGAGCAGGTTGCCCACCAGCACCAGGGCGGCGCTCCAGGCGGTGACGGCGAGGATCAACGGGTAGTCGCGGGCCAGCATCGCGGACCACGCGAGCCGCCCCAGGCCGGGCCAGGAGAAGACCACCTCGGTGACCAGCGCGCCTCCCAGCAGGGCCGGCAGGGAGAGGCCCAGCAGCTGCAGCAGCGGCCCCAGCGCGCTCCCCAGACCGTGCACCCATACCACGCGGCGCTCCGACAGGCCGCGGGCGCGGGCGGCGAGCACGTGCGGCTGGCCCATCGCCTCCAGCACGCTGCTGCGCACGAAGCGCAGCAGCCCGCCGGCGGAGGTCAGCCCCAACACCAGTGCCGGCAGCGCCAGGTGGTGCAGCAGGTCGAGGACGCGCAACCCCGGCGACAGCGACTCGGCCCCCACCCCGTGCAGGTGGCTGGGCGGGAAGAGCCCCAGCCCATAGGCGAACAGCAGCAGGGCCATGAGCCCCACCCAGAAGGTGGGCAGCGAGTAGAGCAGCAGCGAGCCGACGCGGATGCCGTGGTCGAGGGGCGACCCCGGGCGGCGCCCGGCGGCGACCCCGAGGGGCACGGCGACGACGAGCTGCACCAGCAGTGCGGCGCCGCCGAGCAGCAGGGTGTTGGGCAGGGCCGCCAGCAGCACCGCCCCGGCGGGTCGGCGGAAGAGGAACGACGTCCCCCAGTCTCCGCGCACGACGCCGCCGAGCCAGCGCAGGTAGCGGGCGGCGAGCGGCTGATCGAGCCCCCACAGCTGGCGCAGCGCCTCGCGCTGCTCGGGCGGCACGCGGGGGTGGGCGAGCAGCCCCAGCGGGTCGCCCGGCGCCAGGTGGAGCAGCAGAAAGGTGGCGGTGAGGACCAGCAGGAGGAGCAGCGCCGAGGCGGCCACGCGCCGCAGCAGGAAGCCGGTCATCGCGGGCGCAGATGCCAGCGCTCGAGGTCGAAGAAGGTGAGCAGGGCGTTGGGGCTGGCCCCCTCGATGCGGCGGTCGAGGCCCACCAGCCACTGCGGCTCCCACAGGAAGGTGTAGGGCTGCTCGCGGTGCAGCAGGTGCTGCAGCCGGTGGAAGAGCGGCTCCGCGTCCCGTGGCTCCTGGGTGCCGGCGATGCGCTCGATCAGCGCGTCCACCTCCGGGTTGGCGTAGCAGCCGAAGTTGTAGCCGTCGTCGATCTCGGAGCTGTGGAAGGCGTAGCGGACGTCGAGACTGGTGTCGATGGCCCAGCCGGAGAGGGTGGCGTCGAAGTCGTGCGCCGTGTTGGCCGCCGTCAGCGCCTGGCCGTCGAGGAAGCGGGGCGCGGCGTCGATCCCCGCTCGGCGCAGCTGCTCCTGGATCAGCACCAGGGCGTCGCGGCGCAGCTGGTTGCCGGTGTTGGTCGACAGCTCGAAACGGAACGGCTGCCCGTCGCGGTCGAGGATGCCGTCGCCGTCGCCGTCGCGCCACCCCTGCGCGGCGAGCAGGCGCCGCGCCTCCTGCGGGTCGTAGGGCCAGGGCTGCAGGGAATCGTCGTGGGCCCACACCGAGGAGAGGATCGGCGAGGTGGCGATCCGGGCGTAGCCTTCGTACAGCGCCTCGATCAGGCCCTGCCGGTCGATCGCCAGGGTCAGGGCGCGGCGCACCTCGGGCTCGGCGAACAGCGGCCGGCAGGCGTTCCACACGATGTAGCTGTACTGCCGCGACCACAGCGCCTGCAGGTCGAGCTCGGGGTGGGCCGCCACCCGCGCCGCTTGTCCCGGCGGGATGCCTTCCATCACGTGGATCTGGCCAGCCAGCAGCTGCGCCAGCCGCGCCGACTCCTCGGGGAGCACCCGGAACACCGCCCGCTCGAGGCGCGGCAGCCCGCTCTCGAAGTAGCGCGGGTTGGGCGCCAGCACCAGCTCCTGCTGCGGCTGCCACCTGGCGATGGTGAACGGCCCGCTGACCACCAGGTGGTCGAGGAACCAGTCCGCCCGCTGCCGCCACTCGCCCAGCGGCAGCCGGCCCCAGGCGTGGCGGGGCAGGATGAACCCCTCGTTGACGTCGAGCAGCTGGGTGGGGTAGGCGCGGCTGAAGTGGAAACGTACCGTGTGCGGGTCGACCACCTCGACGTCGCGGATCGCCTCCTTGGCGTAGGCCCAGCTCCAGCCCACCTCCGGCGCCGTCTGCGCCTGCCAGGTCCAGCGCACGTCTTCGGCGGTCACCGGCACGCCGTCGCTCCACAGCACGTCGTCGCGCAGCGCGAAGGTGAGGGTGAGCCGGTCCTCGGAGAACGCCCAGTCGCGGGCGAGCTCGGGGGCGAAGGTGGGAGGGTGGTGGTGGTAGTCCGGCTGCTCCTGCAGCAGCCGCAGGAAGAGATTGGAGCGGACCTCGGAATCGATGCGGCTCGCCGACAGCAGCTCGTTGGGCCCGGTGAAGTCGGCGCCGGTGGCCACCACCAGGATGCCGCCGCCGGCCTCGGCCGTGGGCCGCGCCTGGCAGGCGAGGCAGAGCAGCGCCGCGGCGGCGAGCAGGAGCCGGAAGCGCGCGCGGGCTCCGGAGCGCGGATTCGAGCTGGCCATCGGCGGAGGGATGCTACGAGAGCCGACCGCCGGGGGTCAAACGGTACCCGACCGCGGGCCGACGCGGAGACGAAAAGAGCCCCACCGCGACGGTGGGGCTCCGCCAACGCCGGCCGGGAAGTACCCCGGCGCGGACGGCGATCACTTGATGGAGATGCGGCGCGGCTTGGACTCCTCGGCCTTGGGGAGCATGATCTCCAGCACGCCGTCGTGGAAGTTCGCCTCGACCCTCTCGGGCTGCACGTTCTGCGGCAGGGTGAAGGAGCGGGTGAAGCTGCCGTACGCGCGCTCGATGCGGTGGTAGTTCTCGTTCTTCTTCTCGTCGGCGAACTTGCGCTCGCCGTTCAGGGTCAGGACGTTGTTCTCGAGGGTGAGGTTGACGTCCTCCTTCTTCATCCCCGGCAGGTCGACGAGCAGCGTCAGCGCTTCGTCGGTCTCCCGGATGTCCACCGACGGCAGCCAGGCACGGCTCGCCACCCCCTCGGCCTCGCCGAGCGGGCGCAGCATGTCGTTGAAGGCATCCTCGAACAGCCTGCCGAAGCGGTCCCGCACGAGATCGCCGGTCGGGGTCCAACGGGTGAGTGCACTCCTCATGATTCGATATCTCCTTGTCAGTCACAGGTCCACGGGTGCGGCCCACGGCGGCGGTCTCCGCCGCTCCGCCTTGCCTACAACATTATAGAAAAACACTCAGATCTTTGTCAAGTGGCGGTCTCGCCATGTAACATCTTAGTATATCGACATCAGGTAATGCGATTCGGGGCGCGGCTGCAGCCTGCGCGGCGGGCCGGCGGACTGGAGCCAAGGGGGGTGCTATTCTGGGCTCCATGCCCCGCGGTACGCCGTTCTCCCGCCGGCTACTGGTCGGCTCGGTCCTGCTGGGCCTGTTCGTCCTCGCCGACGTCGCGCTGTTCGGCTGGCTGCTGTTCCGTTCGCTCTCGGAGCGGGAAGTGTCGCGGGTGCTGCTCGAGACGCGGGAGGAGGCCGAGACGCTCGCCGAGCAGCTCGCCGGGCGCGCCCGCGAGCAGGGGGAGGACCTCTACCTGGCGGTGGCCACCGAGCGCCAGACGCAGACCTATATCGACTCGGTGCTGCGCCAGCGCGACCTGGTACGGACGCTGGAGATCCGCGACCGGGAAGGGCGGCTCGTCTACCAGATGCAGACTCGCGAGACGGTCCCCATGGGGCAGGAGGAGGGGGCGCGGGTCGCCTCCCCCGAGGGCGGGGCCGCCTTCGAGCAGCAACACGACGAGCGGCAGCTCACCTACGAGGTGGCCGATCTGACGGTGCCGATCGCCGACCTGGGCGCGATCCACATCGGCCTCAGCGGCGAAGAGCTGGAGCGCCGAGTGGGGGTGTTGCGGCAGGAGCTGCTGCGCCAGGCGGGGGTGGTCGGTGTCGTGACCCTGGCGCTGCTGGTGACCGGCTACCTGGTCATCTGGTGGTTGGTGCGGCGCAGCCGGGCCCTCGAGGCGCAGGCCGCGGAGGCCGAGCGCATGGCCTACATCGGCACCCTCGCCGCCGGCCTCGCCCACGAGATCCGCAACCCCCTCAACTCCCTGTCGCTCAACATGCAGATGCTCGAGGAGGAGCTGGCGCCGCAGCGGGACGGGGGCACCCGGCGCCTGCTCGGCATCACGCGCAGCGAGATCGCCCGTCTCGAGCGCCTGGTGAGCGACTTCCTCGCCTACGCCCGGCCGCGGCCCCTCGACCTGCAGCGCGTCGCCGGCATCGAGCTGCTCGCGCATGCAGGGGAGGTCCTGGGCGCGCAGCTCGCCGCCCGCCGGGCCACCGTGCGCATCGAGGACGAGAGCGAGGGAGCGGCCGTGGACGTCGATCCGCAGCAGCTCAACCAGCTGCTGTTGAACCTCGCCCAGAACGCCCTGGCGGCGACCGAGGAGAGCCCGTGCCCGCCCCATCTCACCCTGCGGGCGCGCCGCGACGGCGGCCGGCTGGCGCTGGAGGTCGAGGACAACGGGGTGGGCCTGTCGCGCGCAGCGCGCGACAGGGTATTCGAGGTCTTCTACTCGACGCGCAAGGGGGGTACCGGCCTGGGGCTGCCGATCGCCCGCCGCATCGCCCGCGGCCACGGCGGCGAGCTCGAGGTCGCCAGCGAGCCGGGGCAGGGTACCTGCGTGCGGCTCTGGCTGCCGGTCGCGGCGCTGCCGGCGGAGGAGCGGCTGGCGCCGCCGATGCGGCCGGCCGGCGTGGTCGGCGCCACCGGCGCTCGCTAGAGCCAGGGCCGCGATGTCCAGCCCCGAATATCTCGTCTGCCTGAACTGCGAGGCGCCCTGCTACGTCTTCGAGTGGGAGGACGGGGCGGTCGTCGAGGCGTTGTGCACGGCGTGCGGCAACGACGAGGCCGACCAGTTCATCACCGAAGAGGACTTCGACGCCATCAGCGGCGACTAGGAGCGTGCGCGGCAGAATCGCGTGGGTCGCGCGCCAGGGATCTGCGGCCGCGTCTGTACTGCAGAGGCACCGGGGTCTCTTCCGGCTTGCGAACCCCCGGTCCTTCTGCTACTCTCCCTCCTCCGCCCGGCGACGGGTGGATGGAGGAGTGTGCGACATGTACGCGATCATCGAGACCGGCGGCAAGCAGTACCGGGTGCAGCGCGGGGACGTCATCGACGTCGAGCTGCAGCCTGTCAGCGGCAAGAAAGTGCGCCAGGTGTCGTTCGACCGGGTGCTGCTGGTCAGCGGCGAGGGGGGCACCAAGGTGGGCGACCCGGTGCTCTCGGACGCGCGGGTCAACGGCATCGTGCTCGACGAGGTGCGGGCGCCCAAG
>DATKEH010000270.1:0-10288 GCA_035546355.1 Thermoanaerobaculia bacterium | reverse complement strand
GCGCGCCGGTCGCCTCGGCCAGCGGACGGTGGAGGTGCTCCTCCTGGTGCCGGACATGTTCATCCTGCTGGTCCGCCTGCTCCTCGATCCCGAGGTACCCAAGTCCTCCAAGACCCTGATCGGCGGCGCGCTGGCCTACTTCATCCTCCCCGCGGACCTGCTGCCCGAGGCGCTGCTGGGCGTCGGCGGCTACGTCGACGACGTGGTGCTGGCGGCCGCCGTGCTCTCCCACGCCCTGGGCGAGCAGCTCGAGCCCTACGCGCGCAAGTACTGGAGCGGCTCGCAGGACCTGCGCGCCACCCTCACCGACCTCACCCGCTCGGCCGAGGCGCTGTTGGGCGAGAACCTGTACGCTCGTCTGAAGGGGCTGCTCGCCCGCCGCGGCGTCGCCCTGGCGACCCCCGGCGGCGACGAGTACGACGCGGAGGCGCCGGACGAGGACGCCGAGGACTTCGACGAGGACGAGGACGAGGACGAAGAGGACGACGAGTACGAGGATCTCGAGGACGACCCGCTCGAGGATTTCGAGGAGGACGAGGAGGACGCGGAGGACGCGGAGGAAGACCTCGACGAGGATCGCTACGGGGTCTGAGGGCGCCACACCCTGAAGCGCCACGCCTCGCTCGTCGACAGCCTGCTCGAGCTGCAGATCCTCGACCGGGTGCCGCGCAGCGGCTGGATGCTGCGCGGGGTGCCGGATCCCGAGAGCGTCAGCGAGCACAACTTCCACCTCCAGGTGCTGGTCTGGGCGCTGGGGCCGGAAGTGCCGGGGCTCGACGTCCTGCGCGCCCTCGAGCTGGCCCTGATCCACGACCTGGCCGAGGTGCGGGTCGGCGACCTGCCGCGCACCGCTGCCCGCTACCTGCCCGCCGGCGCCAAGCACCGGGCGGAGGGGGAGGCGCTGGGCGAGCTGCTGGCCCCCCTCGGCCCGCGTGTCGACGCGCTCTACGAGGAGTACCGGGCAGGCGCCAGCCGCGAGTCGCGCTTCGTCGGCGCCTGCGACAAATTGCAGCTGATGCTCAAGGCGGCCCACTACGAGCGCTGGGGGGCGGCCGGTCTGGTCGAGTTCTGGGAGCACCCCGACAACTTCCCCGACGAGGAGTTCGCGCCGGTGAGGCGGGTCTTCGAGGAGCTGCGCGCGCGGCGGGACAGCAGGGTCCCCACAAGGGGGCCTGAGTAGCGGCCCGGTTGACCTCCGAAACGGGCGCCGATATCCTTCCGCCGCGATCCGAGCCGGAGCTTCACGATCCACCCGAAAGATCACGGGAGTCGCGGTTGCCGCAGGTCTTCCCCGAGTGGGTAAACCGGGTCCCCCTGTACCTCCTCGCGGCGGTGGCGGTGCTGGGGGGGCTGGTGACGCTGGGGGTCTGGTACTACGCCTCCCCGGAGTTCACCGACGTCGGGTACCGGCCGCAGCAGCCGGTGGCGTTCAGCCACCGCCTGCACGCCGGCGAGCTCGAGATCTCCTGCCTGTACTGCCACACCACCGTCGAGCGCGCGGCGGTGGCGTCGGTGCCGCCGACGCAGACCTGCATGAACTGCCATCAGCTGGTAGGGCGCGACCTGGAGAGCCTCGAGCCGGTGCGGGCCAGCGCCGCCTCGGGGCGGCCGATCTTCTGGAAGCGGGTCCACAAGGTGCCGGAGTATGCCTACTTCCCGCATGCTCCCCACGTCGCCGCCGGCGTCGGGTGCTCGAGCTGCCACGGCGACGTGGCGGCCATGGACCGGGTGATGCAGGTCGCGCCGCTGTCGATGGGCTGGTGCCTGGACTGCCACCGCGACCCGACCCCCCACCTGCGCGCCGAGGACGAGGTCACCGACACCGCCTGGGAGCCGCCGTCCGACCAGGCTACGGTAGGCGCGCGGCTGCTCGCCGAGCGCCGGCTGGCGCCTCCCGAGGACTGCGGCGCCTGCCACCGATGAGGGCCCGATGAGCGACGCCCACCAGGAGCGCCGGTACTGGCGCAGCGTCGAGCGGCTGCTGGAGTCGCCGGCCCTGCACCAGGAACCCTCGCCGGAGCTCGCCGACGGCGCCGATCTGCCACCCGACGAGCTGACGCGGCGCTCGGTGATGAAGCTGCTCGGCGCGTCGTTCGCCCTGGCCGGCCTGACCGGATGCCGCCGCCCGGAGGAGCACATCGTGCCCTACGTGCAGGCCCCCGAGGGCCTGGTGCCGGGGGTGCCGCAGCGTTACGCCACCACCTTCCCCCTGGGCGCCGACGCCTACGGCCTGCTGGTCGAGAGCCACGAGGGGCGGCCGACCAAGGTCGAGGGCAACCCGCAGCACCCCGCCACCTGCGGCGCCGCCACCGCGTGGATGCAGGCCGCCACCCTGGAGCTCTACGATCCCGATCGTTCGCGGCGGGTGCTGCGGCGGCAACGCGCCGCGGCGGATGAGGCGGGTGAAGGGGGCGAGGACGAGCCGGGCCTGCAGGCGGGCGGCTGGGACGACTTCGTCGCCGCCTGGCGGCAGGGAGCCGAGGGGATCGCGGCCGGCGGCGGCGCCGGGCTGGCGGTGCTGGTCGAGGAGACCAGCTCGCCGACCCTGGGGCGCCTGGTGTCGGAGCTGCGCCGGCGGTACCCGGCGGCGCGGGTGGTGGCATGGAGCCCGGTGTCGGACGGCGCGATCTACCGCGGGCTCGGGGGGCGGCGCCCGTGGTACGACCTCGAACACGCCCGGGTGGTGCTGGCGCTCGACTGCGACCTGCTGCTGACCGAATCCAACAGCCTGCACCATGCGCGCGGCTTCGCCGCCGCGCGCCGCCCGGAGCGCGCCGCCGAGGGCATGCTGCGCCTCTACGCCGTCGAGAGCACCCTGACGCTCACCGGCGCCAACGCCGACCATCGGCTGCGCCTGCAGAGCCGGCGGGTGCCGGCGTTCCTGGCGGCGCTGGGGCGCGAGCTGGGAGTGGCGGCCGGGGGCGGCGACGCCGCCAGGGAGCTGCCGGCGGAGGTGGCGGCGCGGGTGCCGGTGATCGCCCGCGACCTGCGCGCCGCCGGCTCCGGGGCGCTGGTCGCCGCCGGCCGGCGCCAGCCCGAGGCGGTGCACCGTCAGGTGCTGGCCATCAACCAGGCGCTCGGCGCAGTGGGGACGACGCTGGCGCTGCAACCGCTGGCCGACGTGCTGTGGGGGGAGGCGGAGGGGCTGCGAGAGCTGGTCGCGGGGATGGCCGCCGGCGAGGTGGAGACGCTGGTGATGGTCGGCGGCAACCCCGCCTACGACGCGCCGGCCGACCTCGGATTCGCCGCCGCGCTGGATCGGGTGCCGGTGTCGGTGCACCTCTCCAGCCGCCGCGACGAGACCTCGCGCCGCGCCACCTGGCACCTGCCGCGGGCCCACTTCCTGGAGGCCTGGGGGGACGCCCGCAGCGTCGACGGCACGGCGTCGGTGATCCAGCCGCTGATCGCTCCGCTGCTCGGCGGCATCTCGGACGTCGAGCTGCTGGCGCTGGTGGCGCACGGCGAGGCGCGGCCGGGACACGAGGAGGTGCGCGAGACCTGGGCCGCGCGCGGCGTGGGCGGCGAGGAGGCCTGGCGGCAGGCGCTCCACGACGGCGTCCTGCCGCCGGGCTCGGAAGCAGGAGCGGGCACCGCTGCGATGGTCGGCGCGGCGCCCGCCCCCGAGCCCGCCGCCGAGGCCGAGCCCGCCGCAGCGGCGGTTCCGCCGGCCGCCGGCGAGGGGAGCCCCGCAGGCGGGGAGGACGGCTACGAGATCGTCTTCTGCCCCTCCCCGTATCTCTGGGACGGTCGCTTCGCCAACAACGCCTGGCTGCAGGAGCTGCCGCACCCGCTGACCAAGGTCACCTGGGGCAACGCGGCGCTGGTGTCCCCGGCCACCGCGGCGGAGTTGGGGGTGGGCGCCGGCGATCGGCTGCTGCTCAACCACGCCGGGCACAAGCTGGCCCTGCCGGTGTTCGTGCTGCCCGGCCAGGCGGACGGCTCGATCGCCGTCGAGCTCGGCTACGGGCGGGCGGCGGCGGGCCGGGTCGGCGACGGGGTGGGCCGCGACGCCTACCGGCTGCGCACCGCCGCCGCCCCCTGGATCGCCACCGCGGTGACCGCCCACCGCACCTGGGGGGACGGCACCCTGGTGCAGACCCAGGAGCACGCCCGGATGGAGGGGCGCCAACTGGTGCGGGAGGCGCCGGTGGCCGCCTTCCTGGCCAATCCCGGGTTCGCCCAGGAGCCGGAGGCGAAGCTGCGGCTCGAGTCGCTGTGGCCCGAGCCCGCGTACGACGAGGGACCGCAGTGGGGGATGGCGGTCGACCTGTCGCGCTGCATCGGCTGCATGGCCTGCGTGGCGGCCTGCCAGAGCGAGAACAACATCCCGGTGGTGGGCCCGGAGATGATCGCCCGCGGCCGCGAGATGCACTGGTTGCGGGTCGACCGCTACTTCGCCGGCGACGCCGCCGATCCCGAGGTGGTGTTCCAGCCGGTGCCCTGCATGCACTGCGAGAACGCTCCCTGCGAGCAGGTCTGCCCGGTGGCCGCCACGGTGCACGATGGGCAGGGCCTCAACCTGATGGTCTACAACCGCTGCATCGGTACCCGCTACTGCTCGAACAACTGCCCCTACAAGGTGCGGCGCTTCAACTTCTTCAACTACACCAAGGCGACGCCCGAGATCGGCAAGATGGCGATGAACCCGGACGTCACCGTGCGCTCGCGCGGGGTGATGGAGAAGTGCACCTACTGCGTGCAGCGCATCAGCGAGGGGAAGCTCGCCGCCAAGAGCGCGGGGCGCGAGCTGCGCGACGGCGACGTGGTCACCGCCTGCCAGCAGAGCTGCCCCACCGAGGCCATCCTCTTCGGCGACCTGCTGCAGGCAGACAGCCGGGTGGTCGAGCGCAAGGCCTCGCCGCGCGACTACACGCTGCTGGCGGAGCTCAACAACAAGCCGCGGACCACCTACCAGGCGAAGATCCGCAACCCCAACCCGGAGTGGACGTGAGGGGCTGCGCCCGCGGCCTGCGCCTGGGCGCCTTCGCCGCGCTGCTCGTCGCCCTCTCCGGCTGCCGCGGCTGCCCCTCCAGCCGGCCGCCGATCCACCTCAACCCCAACATGGACAACCAGCCCAAGCTGCTGGCCCAGGCCGAGAGCGGCTTCTTCGCCGACGGCAAGGCGATGCGCACCCCGGTGGAGGGGACGGTGGCGCGCGGTGGCCTGGCGGCGTTCGAGCCGGCGAGCAGCGGGCGCGACGCCGCAGGCGACTACCTCGCCGGCTCTCCGGTGGCGGCCAGCGAGGGGGTGCTGCGGCGCGGCGAGCAGCGCTACGGGGTGTTCTGCGCTCCCTGTCACGGCGAGCGGGGGGACGGCAGGGGCATGCTGTACCAGCGGGCGCAGGTCGAGTCCGCCGACCTGCTGGCGCCGCGCATCCGGCAGATGCCGGAAGGCCAGCTCTTCGAGGTGATCGGCGACGGCTTCGGGCTGATGCCCCCCTATCGCGCGCAGGTGCCGGTCGTCGACCGCTGGGCCATCGTCGCCCACGTGCGGGCCCTGCAGGCGGCGGCCGGCCCGGACCTGCCCGCCGTGGGCGAGGCAGCCGCCACGGCGGCAGAAGGGCAGGGCGCGGCCGCAGCGGAGGAGGCGCAGTGAGGGCGAAGCTCCTGCTCGGCCTGGTGGCCCTGCTGCTCGCCGTCTGGGTGGCGGTGGAGCTCGCCCCCCGTTTCGAGCGCTGGCAGGCGTACCGCTCGCCGATCACCCTCAGCGAAGAGACGGTGACGCCACGCGACGAAGCGCGGGTAGCGGAGTCGCGGGAGCAGGCCGAGGCGGCGCGGCAGAAGCCCTACGAGGAGGCGGAGTATCGCGCCTTTCCGGTGATCGGCAGCCGCGTCGCGGTGTGGGTGGCGGCGCAGCTGCACCTGCTGTTCGCCGCCTTCGTGCTGGCGGTGCCGATGTTCGCGTTGATCATCGAGTTCATCGGCTGGCGCACCGGAGACAAGCGCTACGACGCGCTCGCCTACGAGTTCACCAAGCTGCTGTCGACGTCGTTCTCCTTCACCGCCACCTTGGGGGCGATGCTCACCTTCCTGCTGATCATCCTCTACCCCAAGTTCATCAACTACCTGGCGCACGTGTTCTCGCCGACCTTCCTGTTCTACGTGCTGCTGTTCTTCGCCGAGGCGGGGTTCCTCTACTCCTACTACTACGGCTGGGGGAAGTTCAAGCCGCGAACGCACCTGCTGCTGGGGCTCGGGCTGAACGTGGTGGGCACGGTGATCATGTTCATCGCCAACGCCTGGCTGACCTTCATGTCGACGCCGTCGGGGATCGCCGAGTCGGGAGCCGTGCTGTCGACCTGGGACGCGGTGCGCAACTACACCTGGATGCCGATCAACATCCACCGCATCATCGCCAACGTGGCGTTCGGCGGCTCGGTGGCGGCGGCCTACGCGGCGTTCCAGTTCCTGCGCGCCAAGACCGCCGAGGAGCGGGCGCACTACGACTGGATGGGGTACATCGGCAACTTCGTCGCCATCTCGGCCCTGCTGCCGCTGCCGTTCGCCGGCTACTGGCTGGCCGCGGAGATCTACGCCTTTTCCCAGACCATGGGCCTGACGATGATGGGCGGCGCCTTCTCCTGGCTGTTCATCATCCAGGCGGTGCTCATCGGCAACCTGTTCCTCGCCGCCAACTACTACCTGTGGCTGGGGATGGGACGGATCGAGGGGGCCGAGCGCTTCCGCTCCTACATCAAATACCTGCTGATCGTCGTCACCGCCTGCTTCATGGTGTGGGCGACGCCGCGCTCGATCATCGCCACCGTCGAGGAGGTCAGGGCGATGGGCGGCTCGCACCATCCGATCCTCGGCTTCCTCGGCGTGATGTCGGCCAAGAACACGGCGGTCAACATCCTCATCCTGACCACCTACGTCAGCTTCCTGCTCTACCGCCGCAGTGGCCGCATCCCGACCGTCTCCTGGGCGAAGAAGGGCAACGCGGCGCAGTTCCTGGTCTTCGCCGTCGCCGCCGCCATCGTCATCTTCTTCGGCGTCTACGGCTACTTCGTCGAGGCGGCGGTGCGCATCCGGTTCTCCATCCCGCAGGTGATGTCGGTGCTGGTCGCCATGCTGGTGGTGACGGTGATCGACGTCTTCCTGCTGCGCGGCGCGCGGTCGACGGAGACGCGCTGGGGGCAGATCCCCGACCGCGCGCAGTACGTGCTCATCTTCCTCGCCGTCACCTTCACCTGGACGATGGGGCTGATGGGCTACGTGCGCTCGGGTCTGCGCCAGCACTGGCACGTCTACGGCGTCATCCAGGACACCTCGCCGGATGCCTTCACCCCGACGCTGGGCTTCGCCAGCCGGGTGGTGTCGGTGACGGTGTTGATCTTCTTCGCCCTGGTAGGCGTGGTCTTCTGGCTCGCCAGCCTCGGCGGCAAGAAGATGACCGGCGAACAGGCGGCGGTCGAGCCCGCGCCCCTCCCCGAGCCGGCGCCGCCGCCGGGCGGCCGCGCCCACGGGCCGGAGCCGTCCCCGGCGGGACCCCTACGCGGGTCGGAGCGATCATGAAGTCCTCGGTGCTGGTCAACATCGGCCTGCTGACCCTGATCGCGACGGGGTTCTACACCTACGTCGGTCAGCTGGTGCCGCAGAAAGAGGTGTATCCGCCGGAAGTGACCGAGCTCGCCGCCGACATGACCACCGAGGATCTGGTCGAGGTGGGCCGCGAGGTGGTCGAGGGCAAGGGGCTGTGCCTGACCTGCCACACCATCGGCCAGAGCGGCGCGCTGCGCTTCCCCGACCTGGCGGGCATCGGCGGCCGCGCCGGGCAGCGGGTGCCGGGGCTCTCCGACCTCGAGTACCTGGCGCAGTCGCTGTACGAGCCGGAGGCCTACATCGTCCCCGGGTTCACCGGCGGCATGCCGCAGGTGAACCGGCCCCCCGTCGGGCTGACCGACGACGAGATCCGGGCGGTGCTCGCCTACCTGCAGTCGCTGGGCGGCACCCCGACCATCGACATGGCCACCGTGATTCCCTACGCCGAGGGGGGCGCGGCGCCGGTGCCGGGCGGGGAGGCCGCCGCCGTGGAGGCCACCGCCACGGCCGCCGCCGAAGAGGCTCGCCAGCAGCTGCCGGGTGGCGCGCGAGCCCAGGCGCAGGGCCCGGCGGCGCTGGTGGAGGCGTTCCAGTGCGCCGGCTGCCACCAGCCGGGGGGCGAGGGGGCTCCGCTCGCCGAGCTGGCGGCGCGCCTGACCCGCGAGCAGCTGCTGGCGGCGGTGGCGGCGCACGAGCAACTGCCCGGCGGCGAGCAGCTGCGGGCGGCGGGCTACGGCGAGCGGGTGACGCTCGGCGAGGCGCGGGCGCTGGCCGACTTCCTCGCCGCGGGAGGCGGGCGATGAGCTGGGCCGTCGTGCTGCCGGTAGTCGCCGCGCTGGTGCTGCTGCGCCTGCTGCCGGTGCGCGTCAACCCGCTGCTGTGGATCGCCGCCTGGTGGCTGGCGCTGTGGGTGATCTTCGACTTCGGCTTCGCGGTGCCGATCCCGGCCTCGGTGGTGAAGCTGTTCATGGGCATCGTCACCCTCGCCGCGCTCGCCTACCTGACGGCCGACCCCCAGCGCCTGCAGGAGGCCAAACGGCCCACCCTGGCCTTCCTCACCGAACGGCGCTTCCTGCCGCTGCTGCTGCTGGTCGCCCTGGCCATTCCGGCGGCGGTGGCGACCAACATCTACCGCGACATGACGGCGCCCCCCCAGCCGCCCTTCTTCGGGCGCACCATCCACCCTGCGCCGCCCAACCAGATCACCGTCCACGACCGGGTCCACGACCTGACGACGCTGGAGAACCCCTTCCGCGAGGTCGAGCGCCGCAGCCCGCAGCAGTTCGCCAGCCGGGTGGCGGACGGGCGCCGCGTCTACTACCAGAACTGCTTCTATTGCCACGGCGACCTGATGCTGGGCGAGGGGATCTACGCCCCGGGGCTGAACCCGATCCCCACCAACTTCCAGGACACGGGGACCATCGCCCAGCTGCAGGAGAGCTTCCTGTTCTGGCGCGTCGCCAAGGGAGGGCCGGGGCTGCCCGAGGAGGCGGGGCCGTGGATGTCGGCGATGCCGGCGTGGGAGCAGTTCCTCTCCGAGGACGAGATGTGGAACGTCATCCTCTTCCTCTACGAGTTCACCGGCCAGCGCCCGCGGGCGCGCCACGCCGTGGAGTCGATAACGGAATGAGGGTGGGGACGAGAGGGCCTCTTCTGGAGCGACTGGAGCCGACGCTCCGTCCCTGCGCTGGCGAGCGCGCTACGCCCGTCCGCGGACTCCTCTTCCTCCTCGCCGTCCTGCTCACCGCGCCGGCGGCCGCCCAGGACGCCGAGCGCGGGCGGCCGGTGTACCAGAAGTACTGCGACCAGTGCCACGGCGACGAGGGCGACGGGCGGGGGATCGCCGCCCCCTACCTGCTGCCCGCGCCGCGGGACTTCACCTCCGCGAAGTACCAGATCCGCAGCACGCCCACGGGCTCGCTGCCCACCGACGAGGACATCGCGCGGGTGATCCGGGTGGGGATCCCGGGGACCGGCATGCCGGGCTTTCCCGCCCTGTCGGAGCAGCAGGTACGAGACCTGGTGGCGTTGCTGAAGAGCTTCTCGCCGCGCTTCCAGTCCCGGCAGCCGGACGACCCGCTGCCGATCCCCGACGACCCCGGGTTCTCCGCCGACAACGTCGAGACGGCGCGTCGGCTCTACGCGCAGACCGGGTGCGCCGGCTGCCACGGCGCGGAGGGGCGGGGTGACGGCAGCTCGGCGCCGACGCTGCGGGACGACTGGGGGCAATTCGCGCGCTCCGCCGATCTCACCCGCCCCTGGACCTTCAACGGCGGCCCGACGCGGCGCGACATCTTCCGTAGCCTCTCGACCGGGCTCAACGGCACGCCGATGGCCGGGTTCGCCTCGGCCCTCTCCGAGGAGCAGCGGTGGCAGCTAGTCGACTTCATCACCGCCATCTCCGACGGCGCGCACCAGCCGCCCGACTTCGCCACCGTGCTGGTGGCCCGGCAGGTGGACGGAGAGCTCGACCTGGCGCGGGGCCGCGAGCTGTTCGCCGACGCCGCCCCGGCGCTCTTCCCGCTGCTGGGGCAGGTGATCCAGCCCGGGCGCGCGTTCCACGCCGCGGTGATCGCCGTGGAGGCGCGGGCGGTGTACAACCGGGACGAGATCGCCATCCTGGTGACCTGGCACGACATCGTCGCCGACACCGCCGGCAGCAACGCGCCCGACCTCGGCATCCCCGAGGAGGAGCTGTTGCTGGAGGTGGAGGCCGCCGACGGCGCGGCCGGCGCCGACCAGGACCC
>DATKEH010000269.1:0-31835 GCA_035546355.1 Thermoanaerobaculia bacterium | reverse complement strand
CTCCTGCCAGCACCGCCAGCGCCGGCCACAGCGGGATGCGGAAGCGGCCGTTGACGAAGAAGGCGACGATCGACAGGCCGTAGAGGACGGCGAAGGCGAGCACCCAGCGCAGCACCGCGCGGTCGCCGCCGCGGCGGGCGGCCATCACCCCGAGGGGCGCCAGCGCCAGCAGCAGCCACCAGCGCACCGGCAGCCGTCGCAGCAGCGCCGACTCCTCGGCGAGGACGAACGAATAACTCTTGTTGTTGGGGATCTCGCCGTCGTGCAGCAGCAGCAGGGTCTTGCGCCCCATCAGCGCCGCCCAGGCCGCGGGAGCGGTGCGCACTTCCTCGACGGTACGTGCGAGCCAATAGCGGTTGACGGCGCCGGCCGGCGGCCGTTCCGCAGGGCGGTCCCCCGCCCGCCGCCGAGCCAGCCGATACTCCTCCTCCGCGAAGAGCTGCACCGTGTCGGCGTACTGGTGGCTGTAGGCCGCGTAGCGGTCCTGGCGCGGCGTCATGCCGTCGGCGCCGCGCCGGTTGCCGAGGTAGAGGTTGACGCCGCCGGCACCGCCGAGGAGCTGGAAGCCGCCGGCATAGGGGGCCTGCAGGGCGGCGGCGGTGGCGAGCACGAGGAGGGCGGCGGCCAGCGGCATGACCACCGCGGCGGTCGCCTCGCCGGCGGCAGCCCCCCGCCGGCGGCGGCGCCAGGCGGCCCAGAAGAAGGCGGGCAGCAGGATCAGCACGTTGGGGCGCGCCAGCGCCGCCAGCCCCCAGCAGCCGCCGGCGGCGAGCCACCACCACCGGGGGCGCGTCGCCGCCTCGGCGCGGGCGAGGAGCCACAGCAGGAGGGTGGCCAGGAAGGTGAAGAGGGTGGTGAGCAGCCGCTCCCCTTCGAAGTAGAGGGGCGGCCCGGCGAGGGCGTAGAGCAGCCCCGCCGCCCCGCCCGCCCAGGGGCGGCGGAAGAGGCGCGCCGCGATTAGCACCACCAGCGCGGTGGTCGCCAACCCCAGCAGGTGCTGCAGGCCCACCGCGGCGAGGGTGTCGTACGGGCCGCCGAGGCGGTACGCGGCCGCCAGGAAGAGCGGGTAGAGCAACGGGCGGAAGGAGGCGTCGGGCGCGCCGCCGCCGCCCAGCAGGGCCCGCGCCATGCCGTCGTACCAGGCTTCGTCGAGGATGGCGATGCCGAAGAAGGGTGAGGTCATGTGCTCGCCGAGGTAGGCGAAGCGCGTGGCGGCCGCCACCAGCAGGGCCGTGGCGAGCGGCAGCTCGAGGGGGTGCCGGCGGCTCACGGCTGGGCTGCCGCCAGCGGGGCGCGGAGCGCGAGGGGCGTCGTCGGCAGCAGCGGTGGCGCCTGGTCGAGCGGCTCGAGGGCGACGGCGAAGAGGGTGGCGGCCACCTCGGGGAGCGGGCGCTCCGCCGTCAGCAGCCGGTCGTGAAACCCCGCCAGCGCGCCGCCGCCCTCGGCGGCGACCTGCCGCCGCAGGGTCAGGATCTGCAGCGCCCCCACCAGGTAGGTCGCCTTGCGCCCGGGGAGCCGCAGGTGCTCGTGCAGCTCGCTGGCGGCCGCCTGCGGAGTGAGCAGCAGCCCCTGGCGGTAGCGCTCTGCCGCGGCATGCGTGCCCAGGGCGCCGGTGGCGAGAGCGGCGTCGACGGCGGCGCGCACCGCGCGCAGCTGCAGCATCCGCAGCGCCGCCAGCTCGAGCTCGGGCTGCCCCTGCCAGTAGCCGTGCTCGAGCATCAACAGCTCGCCATAGAGCGCCCACCCCTCGTGGAAGACCAGGTTGCGGCGCAGCCCCGCCCGGCGAGGGTGGGGCGCGGCGGCGAAGGCGACGTGGTGCCCGGGGTAGGTCTCGTGGACCGCCAGCGGCGGGATGCACACGCGGCAGTGGTTGGCGAGGTAGCCGGCAACCGGGGCGGCAGCGGGGGCGGGGCGCAGGGTCACTGCCAGCCGGCCGCCATCGAGGTAGACGGCGAAGGGGAAGGCGCGGCGCATGATCGGGTTGACCAGGGGTTCCACCTCCACGCCGCCGGCCGGCAGCGTCACCAGGCGGCGCTCGCGGACGAAGGCCTCGGCGCGGTCGACTTCCCGGCGGTAGGCCGCGAGCACCGCCGCTTCGCTCGCCGGGTGATCGCGCAGCAGCAGTGCGAACAGCGGCCGCCAGTCGGCGGCGTCGGGCGCGAGCTGCCGCGCCACCGCGTCCATCCTCTCCTCGAGCGCTGCCGTCGTCGCCTCGGCCAGCGGCAGCAGGAGCTCGGCGGTCACCGCGACGCCGGTCTGGGCCCGCAAGTAGTCCGCGAAGCGCTCCGCGGGCGGCGCCACCTCGGCGGCGGCCGGGCGCCTCTGCTGCGCCGCGAGGTGCTGGCGCCACCACGCCACGGCGCCGGCGGCGACCGCCGTCAAGGCGCAGAGCGCGGCCAGGGCGGCCCAGCGGTGGGACATGAGGAGCCCTCAGTGTAGCCCCGCGAGGAGCTGTCGATCGGGAAGCGCCCGCTCAGGAGTCGAGGAAGGCCTCGAATCGCGCCTTGTCGGTGGCCTTCAAGTACGCGTCGCGGGGGGTGATGGTGCCCGCGGTCTGCAGGGCGTCCAGGGCGTCGTCCATCAGCTGCATGCCGTCGCTGCGCCCGCCCTGGATGAGCGAGCGGATCATCGGCGTGTTGCCTTCGCGGATGACGTTGGGCAGGGCCGAGGTGCGCAGCAGGATCTCGTGCGCCGCCACCCGCCCCTTGCCGTCGGCGGTCGGCACCAGCAACTGGGAGACCACCGCCGCCAGGGACTCCGAGAGGGTGATCCGCACCTGCGCCTGCTGATCGGCGGGAAACGCGTCGATCAAGCGATCGATGGTGTTGGCGGTGCCGTTGGTGTGGAGCGTGCCGAAGACCAGCGTCCCCATCTCGGCGGCGGTGATGGCCAGCGCGATGGTCTCGAGGTCGCGCATCTCGCCCACCAGGATCACGTCGGCGTCCTGGCGCAGGGCGGCGCGCAGCGCGCCGGAGAAGTCGGCCGTGTCGGTGCCCACCTCGCGCTGCGACAGCACGCAGCTCCTGTTGGGATGCACGAACTCGACCGGGTCCTCGATGGTCACCACGTGTTTGGCATAGGCGCGGTTGATCTCGTCGATGATGGCGGCCAGGGTGGTCGATTTGCCCGAGCCCGTCGGGCCGGTGACCAGCACCAGCCCCCGGGACAAGTGGGCCAGCTTGCCGATCGCCGCCGGCAGCGCCAGCTGTTCGAGAGAGAGGATCTCCTGGGGGATGACGCGGAACACGGCGCTGGCGCCGGTGCCCTGCTTCAGGAAGTTGCCGCGGAAGCGGGCGACCCCCGCGAGGCCGTAGGCGAAGTCGAGATCACCGGTGTCGGCAAACTCCTGCCACTGGGCCTCCGAGACCACTTCGCGCAGCAGGGTGTCGACCTCGCCGGCGGAGAGGGGGTTCCACCCCTGCACCGGCTCGAGGCTGCCGCGGCGACGGATGCGCGGCTCGAGGCCCGCCATCAGGTGCAGGTCGGAGCCGCCGTGCTCCTGGCAGTAGCGGAACAGCGCGTGCAGCCGGGGCTCGCCGCGCATCAGCCGCCTCCCCCCGGGGGGACGGGCGGCGCAGCCGTCGCTCGCGCCGCGAACCGCCTGGGATCCTCGGCGTGGCGGCGCGCCTCCTCGGCGGTGATGACGCCGCCCTGCACCAGCTCCTCGAGCGAGGCGTCGAGGGCGCGCATCCCCTGGCTCGTGCCGGTCTGCAGCACCGAGCGGATCTGGAACGTCTTGCTCTCGCGGATCAGGTTGGCGACCGCGCGGTTGGCCACCAGCACCTCCAGCGCCGCCACCCGCCCGCGGCCGTCGGCCCGGCGGGCCAGCCGCTGCGAGGTCACCGCGCGCAGCGATTCCGAGACCATGGTACGGATCTGCGCCTGCTGCCCGGGCGGGAAGACGCCGACCAGGCGGTTGATGGTGTTGATGGCGTTCTGGGTGTGCAGCGTGGCGAGCACCAGGTGGCCGGTCTCGGCCGCGGTCAGCGCCAGCGAGATGGTCTCCAGGTCGCGCAGCTCACCGACCACGATGACGTCCGGGTCCTCGCGCAGGGCGGCCCGCAGGGCGCGGGAGAAGGAGCGCGTATGGTGCCCCACCTCGCGCTGGTTGACTACGCAGCGCTGCGGCCGGTGCACGAACTCGATGGGGTCCTCGATGGTGATCACGTGGTCCCGCCGCTCCTCGTTGATGATGCGCACCAGGGCCGCCAGGGTCGAGCTCTTGCCCGAGCCGGTGGGGCCGGTCAACAGCACCAGCCCCTGGTGGTAGTTGGCGTGGCGTGCGAGGTCCAGCGGCAGGCCGAGCTCGGAGAGGGTGGGCGGCACCGGCGGAATGACGCGAAAGACCCCGTCGGCTCCTCTCTGCTGGCGATAGACGTTGGCGCGGAAGCGGGCGACCCCGGGGAGGTCGAAGGCGAGGTCGACCTGCCCCCGTTCGGCGAGCTCCTGCTGCTGCGCCGGCGACAGCACCTCGGCGAGCAGCTTGGCGCTGCGGTCGCCGTCGACGACGCCGACCCCGGCATCGACCAGCTCGCCGTCGAGCCGCACCCGCGCGGGCAGCCCGCAGTGCAGGTGCAGGTCCGAGGCGCCGCGTTCGGCGGCCAGGCGCAGGAGGTCGGTCATCGCCGGTGTCGCGGTCGCCGGTGGCGAGGGAGGGGATGGCGCCCGGGCGGCGGCGGCCGGTGCGGCGGCGGCGATCGGCTCCCGCCGCTCCGCCGGGGCGGTCGGCGAATCGGCCGTCGCGGCGGCTCGCTCCGCCGCCTCTTTCGCCAGCCGCGCCTGGTACTCCCGCTGGATCGCCAGCAGCTGCTGGAAGCGCTCGGCGCTGATCCAGCCGCGCTCGATGAAGATCTCGCCGATGCGCCGCCGTCCGCCCTCGCGCGCCTGCTGCTGTAGCGCCTCGACCAGCTGGTCCTTGCTCAGCAGCTTGTAGTGGATCGCCAGGCGGCCGAGGAGGTTGTCTTCGGGGACCGATGGCACGCCGGCAGGGTAAGCCACCAGCGGTCGGCCGTCAACGCTCGCGGGCCCGGGGTGTCGGCAGGAGTCGCCTTCGCACGGGCGGGCACGGAGGCCCGCCCCTACGCCCGGGCGACGGGAAAGGCGAGCACCTCCTCGATCGCGGAGGCGCCCGTTGCCAGCATCGCCAGGCGGTCGAAGCCGAGAGCGACGCCGGCGCAGTCGGGCAGCCCGTGCTCCAGCGCCGCCAGCAGCCGCCGGTCGAGCGGCACTTCCGGCAGGCCGCGGCGTCGGCGCTCGGCGAGGTCGGCGAGGAAGCGCCCCTCCTGCTCGGCGGCGTCGGCGAGCTCGTGGAAGCCGTTGGCGAGCTCTACCCCCTCGACGTAGACCTCGAACCGCTCGGCCACCGGCGGCTCGCCGGCGCGCAGCCGGGCCAGGGCCGCCTGCGAGGCCGGGTAGTCGTAGACGAAGGTGGGGCGGCCGCGGCCGAGCAGCGGCTCGATGCGGCCGCTCATCAGCAGCTGCAGCCAGGTGTCGCGGTCCTCGACAGGCGCGCCGGCCACCTCCAGGCCCTGACGCCCCGCGACCGCCGCGAGCTGCTCGCTGTCGGCGTGATGCGCATCGACTCCCAGGTGATCGGCGAACAGCTGGCCGTAGGAGAGCCGCTGCGCGCGCCCCGTGCCCAGGGTGGCGGCCAGCAGCTCCTCGACCTCGTCCATCAACGCGTGGTGGTCGAACCCGGGCCGGTACCACTCGAGCAGCGTGAGCTCCGGGTTGTGCAGCGGCCCCGCCTCGCCGCCGCGCACGGCCCGGGCGAGCTGGAAGATCGCGCCGCTGCCGGCGGCCAGCAGCCGCTTCATGTGCAGCTCCGGGGAGGTCTGCAGCCAGAGGGCGCCGGGGGCCCCCGGCGCCTCCAGCCGGCAGCGCACGCTGGCCAGGTGGAGGTCGGTGGCGGTGGCTGCCGCCAGCAGCGGCGTCTCCACCTCGAGCACGCCCCGAGCGGTGAAGAAGGCGCGCACCGTAATCGCCAGCTCGGCCCGCCGTCGCAGGTGGGACAGCGGGGCCGACGGCCGCCAGTCAACCGCCTGGGCTACGGCCGCTCCCGCGGTCCGCGCCGGTCGCGCCGCGACCACCTACTCCTTCGCTCTCGAGACGTAGTCGCCGGTACGGGTGTCGACCCGCAGCAGGTCTCCCTCCTCGATGAACAACGGCACGCGGATCACCGCCCCGGTTTCCAGGGTTGCGGCCTTGCTGCCGCCGCTCGAGGTGTCGCCGCGCAGCCCGGGGTCGGTCTGCGTCACCTGCAGGTTGACGAAGTTGGGGGCGGTCACCGAGATCGCCTGCCCGTTCCACAGCATCACGGAGCAGACGTCCTGTTCCTTGATCCACTTGGCGGAGTCGCCCACCGCCGCCTCGCCGGCGGCGTGCTGCTCGTAGGTCTGGGGATCCATGAAGTGCCACAGCTCGCCGTCGTTGTAGAGATACTGCATCTCGGTCTCGACGACGTCCGCCGCCTCCACGGTGTCGCCGGAGCGGAAGTTCTTCTCCAGCACCCGGCCGGTGACCAGGTTGCGGTAGCGGACCTTGTTGAACGCCTGGCCCTTGCCGGGCTTGACGAACTGGTTCTCGAGGATGTTGCAGGGTTCGCCGTCGAGCAGGATCTTGAGCCCGGGGCGGAACTGGTTGGTGCTGACGGTGGCCATGGGAGCTGCTCCTGGGGGGAGGGGTCTACCCGCTGGCGGTGGCGGGAGTGCTTGATCGGGCGCTCCCGCGGCGGGTAACGTGGCCGGATGATAGCGCGAAGCCCGGCGGTGAGGCCAATCCCCGACTGGCAGCGGGAGCTGCGCCGGGCGGTGGCCACGACCGGTGAGCTGCTCGAGCTGCTGCGCCTCGACCCGGCGCTGCTGCCGGCCGGGATCGGCGCCGGCCGCGACTTCCCGCTGCGGGTGCCGCGCGGCTTCGTCGCCCGCATGCGCCCCGGCGATCCCCGCGACCCGCTGCTGCTGCAGGTCTTGCCGCGAGGCGAGGAGCTGCTGGCGGTGCCGGGTTTCGGGCCCGACCCGTTGCAGGAGACGCGGCAGTCCGCCCTGCCGGGCCTGATCCACAAGTACCAGGGACGGGTGCTGCTCATCGCCTCGGGCGCCTGCGCCGTGCACTGCCGGTACTGCTTCCGCCGCCACTTCCCCTATGGCGACCACCAGCCGTGGGGAGAGGGCTGGGGGGAGGCCATCCGCTACCTGGCGGGCGATCCGTCGTTGCGGGAGGTGATCCTGTCGGGAGGGGATCCACTGACCGCCTCCGACGCGCGGCTGGCGGCGCTCGCCGGCGCGCTGGCCGCCGTCCCGCATCTCGAGCGGCTGCGGGTGCACAGCCGGCTACCGGTCGTCCTTCCCGAGCGGGTCGACGAGGGGCTGCTCTCCTGGCTCACCGGGACGCGCCTGCGCCCGGTGATGGTGATCCACGCCAACCACCCGCGGGAGCTGGACGATGCGGTGCGAGCGGCGCTGACGCGCCTGCGCCGGGCGGGCGTGACGGTGCTCAACCAGGCGGTGCTGCTCGCCGGCGTCAACGACGATGTCGCGACGCTGCGGCAGCTGTCCGAGGCCCTGTTCGCGACCGGTGTGCTGCCCTACTACCTGCACCTGCTCGACCCGGTCGCCGGGGCGGCGCATTTCACCGTGTCCGAGAAGCGGGCGCGCCGGCTGGCGGCGCGGCTGGCGGCCGAGCTTCCCGGCTACCTGGTGCCGCGGCTGGCGCGCGAGGTGCCGGGGGCGTCGGCCAAGGAGGTGCTCGCACCCGCCGCCACCCGCAGCAGGTCGTCGACCATGCGCAGGGTCAAGCCCCAGATCACCCGCCCCTCGAAGCGGTAGCAGGGATAGGGGACGGCGGCGTCGGCGGTGCGCCGGACGTGGGTGGAACGGTTGTCCGGATCGGCCAGGAACGGCAGCGGCACCCACAGCGCCTCCGCCACCTCGTGGTTGAGGACCAGGGCGGGAGGGCGGCCGCCGAGGGCGTAGACGAACGGCTCGACCACCATCGGCAGTCGCCGGCCGCGGGCGCTCACCGGCAGCTGCGGCAGGCGGCCGATGAGGGCGCCCTGCCGGTCCAGGTCGAGCGCCAGCTCCTCGCGCGTCTCCCGCCGCGCCGCGGCCTCCGGGCCGGCGTCGCCGGGATCCACCCGTCCCCCGGGGAAGGCCATGTGCCCCGACCACGGGTCCAGCGGGTGTTCGGCGCGGCGAATGAACAGCAGCTGCACCGGGCCCGGCTCGGCCTGGCGGAGGATGGCGGCGACTGCCGCCTTGGCGAGGCGCTCGTCACCGCCGGGAAGCCGCTGGCGGCCGAGCGCCTCGCGCAGCTCGTGCAGGGTGATCATGACCGCGGCCGCGGAGTATAGCCGGGCAGGCCGGTGGCATCCCGCGGCACCGTCCTTGCTTGCTCCCGCAGGGGTGGCGTGCCTCATCCTCAACCCTGGATCTCGCAACGGTGAGGCGGCCGCCGCGGCGCTGCTCCCGCTGCTGCGCCAGCTCGGCGACGTGCGGATGCTGCTGACTCGCGGCGTGCGCCACGGCGAGGCCCTGGCCCGCGAGGCGGCGGCAGGCGGCGAACGACTGATCTTCGTCGCGGGTGGCGACGGCACCCTCAACGAAGTGATCAACGGGCTCACCGGGTACTTCGACCAGGTGCGCCTGGGCGTCCTGCCGGTGGGTACCGGCAACGACTTCGCGCGCTCGCTGGGGATGCCGGCGGACCTGGAGGGGGCCGTGGCGGCGCTCGCCGCCGGCCGCACGCGCCGCTGCGACCTGGTCCGCTTCCGCAGCGGCGACCTCGATCGCTACTTCGCGAACGTTTCGGCGGGCGGCTTCAGCGGTGAGGTCAACGAGACGCTGACGCCGCAGATGAAGGATTCGTGGGGTCCGCTCGCCTACTTTCGCGCCGCCCTCGAGACCCTGCCGGAGCGCTGCGCCCACTCGGTGCGGCTGGTGTTCGACGACGAAGAGGTACGCCAGGAGAAGGCGTTCAACGTGGCGGTGGCCAACGGGCGCTTCGTCGCCGGGGGTATCCCCGTGGCGCCCTATGCCGAGATCGACGACGGGGTGTTCGACGTGATCCTGATCAAGGAGTGCAGCCTCGCCGCCATCGCCGGCCTCGCCTCCAAGGCGCTGGTGGGCCGGCACCTCGAGGACTCGGCGGAGGAGGTCTTCTTTCGCCAGGCGCGCTCCCTGGACCTGGTGAGCGAGCCGCCGATGGCGTTCAACGTCGACGGCGAGGTGGTGGGGGAGCGGGACGGGAGGTTCGAGCTGGTCGCCGGGGCGCTCGAGGTCATCGTCGGCCCGGAGGCGGCGGGGTGACCACCGCCCCGACCGGCAGGAAGCTCCCCGGTTGCCGCTGCTGCAGATCCTGCCAGGTGCCGCGGTGGTGGCGGGGGGGCTCGGGCGGCGGCTCGGGGCCGGGGTCGGCAGGCGGTTCCGGGCTCGGCGCAGGTACCGGCACCGCGACCGGGAACGGGGCGAAGATCACCGGCACCGCGTGAAGCCCCCAGCCCCAGTACGGTGCCCGTGCCGCCGCCGCCTCGCGGACGGCCAGCGCCGCACGGGTGCGGATCGCCTCCTCGGCAGCCAGCTGGGCCATGCGCAAGGTGGCGTCCTCGGCCTCCTGGCGGCGCCGTTCGCGGCGCTCCTCGCGCTGCTCCTCCAACCGCGCCGTGGCCTCCGCGCGGCTCACCCACTCGCCTTCGAACGGCACCATGCCGCGGTGCGCCATGTGCTCTTCGAACGGGATCCAGCGCTCCAGCTCGGCCTCGAACACGAAGCCAGCCCCGCGAAGCAACGGCTCGAGGCCCGGGAGCCGCGGGTCGATCGACGCGGCGAGCCACGCGGCGTCGCGGGCGCCGTGCTCGAGACCCTGCGCGACGGCCCATCGCGCCAGCTCGAGCCAATCGCTGGCCGTGGCGCCGGGCGCGGCGGCGAGCTCCTCCTTGCGATCGAGGAACTGGGCGAGCGGCGAGCCGGACCGCTCGATACGCGCCACCTGCGAGCGGGGGAGGGTGATGTGACCGAACTCGAGCCGGATGCGGACCCCCTCGGACGTTTCCTCGGCGAGCACGCCCTCGTAGACGCGGCCGTTGGTGAGCCAGACGTCGTCGCCGGCCGCGGGCGCGGCGAGCAGGGCGAGGAGCAGAACCGCGGTGCGACGCATCGTTGCCATCGATGGTATCAGCCGGAGCTCGGATCGTCGCCGCGCAGCGAGCGCAGCACGCTGCGATGCGCGGACCAGGCGGCGCGCGAGGCGACCAGGTCGCCATGCGAGAGCCCCAGCTCGCTCGCGATCTGTCGGATCTGACTCTCCTCCTCGCCGCTGATCGCCCCATCGGCCGCGGCCACCGCGAACAGCGCATCGAGCAGCGCGCGCAGCTCCTCCGGGCGCACCACGCGCTTCAGCTCGCGGCTGACCAGGAAGTTCTCGGTGCCGCCGAACAGCTCGTTCTGCGCCTTGGCGATCTGCACCACCAGCACCGCCTGGTCCTCGGGGAGATGCCCGACCCGTTGCAGCAGCCCCTCCATGGCGGCGGTCTCCTCGCCGCCGATGTCGTGATCGGCGTGGGCGACGCGGCCGAGGAGGTAGGCGAAGCCCGCGAGGTAGCGGGCGCGGTCGGCATCCAGGGCGTCGAGCTCGGCGGCGATGCGGCGCACGGTCGCCGAGGCGGTGCCCGAGCCGAGCTGCCGGGGCTTGAAGCCGAGCGCCTCGAACCATCCCACACGAGGGATTGTACAGGCTGCCGACTGCCGTGGCGCGGCGCAGGGTTGACCTGCTATGCCGCACTGCGGCATAATGGGCCGCGCGGCGGCATTCAGCCCCTACGGCGAACGCACGAGGAGAACGCGATGACCCCAGGGACGATTACCGTCGAGCGAGTACAGGCAGGGGTGTCCGAGGCGGCCCACAAGCTGCTGCTCGCCGGCCTCGGCGCGGCCTCGCTGATCGAGGAGCAGACCGGCAAGCTGTTCGATCGCCTGGTCGAGCGCGGTCGGGGCGTCGAGAAGGCAGGCTACGGTCGGGTGCGGCGGCTGCGCCGCCGGGCGGAGGACGGATTGGAGCGGGTGTCCCGTCTGGCCGGCGAGGTGCAGGCGGCGGCCGCGGCGCCGCGGAGGGTGTTCCACCTGGTGCCCCGCGCCGGCGGCTGGGCGCTGAAGCAGGAGGGCGTGGAGACGCCGGTGTCGCTCCACGCCACCAAGGAGGAGGCTCTCGAGGCCGGACGCGCGCTCGCCCAGGGGCGCGAGCCGAGCCAGCTGGTGGTGCATCGTCTGGACGGTACGATCCAGGGTGCGACGAGCTACGGGGGTGTGACGAGGCGCCGCTGGAGGAAAAAGGGACCGCCGACCGGAGCCGGCTCCACGGGGAGGGGTCGGAAACCGGGTCGAGGGGGCCGGCCGGCGGTCCAGAGACGTCCTTTCTTCAGCCCATGCTGCTGCGGCTCACGACGACGAACTGGGCCCTGCGGTTGCGGCGGTGGCACGACTCCACGTGCTCACCGCACTCTGGCCGCTCCTCGCCGTAGCTGATGGTGCGCAGCCGCTCTCCCGCCACGCCGAGCGTGGTGAGGAAGCTGCGGGTGCTGGTGGCGCGGCGGTCCCCCAGGGCGAGGTTGTATTCGGCGGTGCCCCGCTCGTCGCAGTGGCCTTCGATGGCGACGACGAACTGCGGGTGCTCGAGGAGGAATCGGGCGTTCTGCGCCAGCCGCTCCCGTGCCTCCGCACGCAGATCGGCGCTGTCGTAGTCGAAGTACACTGCGCCCAGGAGCCCCTGCTGGCGCAGGTACTCGTTGACCGCGTCGAGATCACCGGCCAGCGGGTCGGCCGGTGATGCCGTCCCCACCGCCGGAGTCGGCGCCGTGCCAGAGGCCGCGGCCGTCGCCCCGCCCGCCGCTTCCGGGGCGGTGGCGGGGCTCTTCTTGGCGCAGGCGCCGGTCAGCAGCACCGACAGCGCCAGGGCCGCCACGATCCAGGTCCGTTGCTTCATTGCGATCCTCCTGGGAGATGCCGAGGCTCCGCCTCGGAGGCCAGTGTAGGGGTGGCCGAGTGGCGGGTGAATCCGCCGTCGGATAGGTTTTTCTATACCTTCGGATATAACTTGTGGATGATGCTGGCCGCCGAGGCGGGGCTGCGTAGTACCGTCGGTTCGAGGCCCACGCGGATGGCGCAATCTCCGTCTTCGCAGGCGCGCTCGGAGCGCCTCATCGCCGCCGGGCGCGTGGTGCTGGCCGCCTCCTCGCTGCTGGCGGTGTGGATCGACCCCTCCGAGCCCGCCAAGCACGCGCAGACCGCCTACGGCCTGCTGGTCGCCTACCTCGGCTACTCGGTCGTGGTGGCCCTGCTGGTCGGCCGCGCCGGCACCCTGCCGGGCTGGCAGCGCCCCCTGAGCCACGCCTTCGACCTCGTCTTCTTCACCCTCTTCGTCTACTTCACCGCCGGGCCGTCGAGCCCGTTCATCGCCTACTTCGTCTTCTCCCTGACCTGCGCCACCCTGCGGTGGGGGTGGCGCGGAACGCTGCTCACCGCCGTGGTGGCCCTGAGCGCCTTCGTCGGGGTGGGGGTGTACTTCGCCGAGGTGCTGCGCGACCCGGCCTTCCAGCTGCACGACTTCATCATCCGCGGCGTCTACCTGGCGGTGGTCGCGGCGCTGCTCGGCTACCTCGGCGCCCACGAGGAGCGGATCCGCTCCGAGATGGCCTTCGTCGCCGCCTGGGCGGCGGCCACCGAGGAGCGGATCCGGCTGGCCCGCGACCTGCACGACGGCGTGCTGCAGTCGCTCACCGGCTTCGCGCTGCGGTTGGTGGCGGTCGAGCGGCAGGTGGCGACGGACCCGCAGGTGGCGCGGCAGCGGCTGGAGGACCTGCGGCGCCTGATGGCCCTCGAGCAGCGCGACCTGCGCTTCTTCATCCAGGAGCTGCGCCCGGAGCCGGGGTCGCGGGAGGGTACCGTGACGAGCCTGGGGACCCGGCTCGAGGAGCTGATGGAGCGCATCGAGCGGGAGTGGGACCTGCGGGTGGAGCTGCAGGCGGAGAACCTGCCCGAGTCGGCGCCCGACGGTCTCGGCCGTGACGTCTACCACATCGTGCGCGAGGCGGTGGTCAACGCCGTCCGCCACGGCGAGGCGTCGCAGGTGCAGGTGCGGGTGGCCGGGGAGGGCGACGGTGGCGTATCGATCGAGGTACGCGACAACGGTCGCGGCTTCCCCTTCGCCGGCCGCTACACGCAGGACACGCTGGATCGCCTCGACCTCGGGCCGCGAAACCTGCGCGAGCGGGTGGCCGCGCTCGCCGGCTCGCTGGAGCTCCAGTCGGGCCCGGGCGGGGCGTGTCTCGCCATCGTGCTGCCCGGGTTGGAGGCAGGATGACGATCCGCGTCGTCATCGCCGACGACCATCCGATCGTCCTCGACGGCCTGGAGCAGGTCTTCCGGCTCGAGCCAGACCTGGAAGTGACGGGGCGCTGCCGCGACGGCGAGGAGGCTCTGGCGGCGGTACGAGCGCGCGCTCCGGACGTGCTGGTGCTCGACGTCCGCATGCCCCGGATCGACGGGCTGGAGGTAGCGCGCCGGCTGCGGCAGGAGGGTTCGTCGACACGCGTCGTGCTGCTGACGGCGGCGCTCGACGACCCCCAGCTGCTCGAGGCCATGGAGCTGGGCGTGGCGGGGGTCGTCCTCAAGGAGAAGGCGCCGCAGCTCCTGGTCGAGGCGGTGCGGCAGGTCCACCAGGGCGGTGAGTGGCTCGACCAGGGGGTGGTGGGCCGGGTGCTGCGTCAGGCCCTGCGCCGGGAGTCGGCGGTGCGTGAGGCGATGCGCCAGCTGACGCCGCGCGAGATGGAGATCGTGCGCCTGGTGGCGGCCGGCAAGCGCAATCGGGCCATCGCCGAGGTTCTGTTCATCACCGAGGGGACGGTGAAGATCCACCTCCACAACGTCTATGAGAAGCTCGACCTGCGGGGCAGGCTCGAGCTCGCCCTCTACGCGCGGAGCAAGGGATTGGTCTAGCCGCGGGTCCTCAGTGGTACCGCCCCACCTCGCGCCGCACGTTCTGATACGCCGAGTCGCGGCTGATCAGGCCGGGCTTCGCCGGCAGTCCCGCGATCTGCTGCTCGATGGTGCGGATCCGCGATTCGGTGAGCGGATGGGTGGCGAAGAAGCGCGCGACGCTCCCCGGCTGGCTGCGGCGCTGCGCCAGCAGCTTCTGGAAGATGCGCACCAGGCCGCGGGGGTCGTAGCCGGCGCGGTACATGTACTGGACGCCCAGCTCGTCGGCCTGGCGCTCGGCCTCGCGGGAGAACTTGGCCATCCCGCCGCTGCCGACGATCTGGGCCAGGATCTGCTGATACACGGGCGGGTTCTGCCCCAGGACCACGCCGGCCAGGATGTTGAGGCCATAGGCGCGCGACAGCTGCTCGGTGGCGTGGCGCTCGGCGCCGTGGGCGATCTCGTGCCCCATCACCCCGGCCAGCTGGGCGACGTCATCGGCGGCGGCGATCAGCCCGGTGTGGACGTAGACGTGGCCCCCGGGGACGTTGAAGGCGTTGATCCGCGGGTCGGCCACGACGTGGAATTTCCAGGGCAGCTCCCGCAGCTGGGTCTGAGCCACCAGCCGGCGCCCCAGCTGGTCGACGTAGCCGGTGATCGAGGCGTCGTTGACCAGCCGCAGCTGCTGGGCGATGTCGCGCTCCAGCTGTTGGCCCAGCTGCCACTCCTGTTGCAGCGAGATGAGGTTGAAATCGCCGCGGGTGATGGCGGCGCACGACAGGCCGAGCAGGGCGATGGCCGCGCAGGCGGCGAGCCCGGCGCGGCGCATTGAGGTGGTCATCGGCGGTCCTCCTGGTCGCGACAGACGGCTCCGGCGCGGTCCGGCGCAGGCCTCCGGTCTCGGCCCGAGGGCCAGGATCGCGGTGTAAGTGCAACATTCGTTCCCGTTCCCGGTGAAGGGGGCCGGCCCGGCGCCGGCGGCCGCCGGGGCCGGGCTCGTTGTAACATGAGCCCCCGCTGGCCGCCTGGCGGCCGACGCGAACGAAGCAACGAGAGGAGTCGAGCATGAAGAAGAGGACGGGTCGAAGCTCCCTGGCCGCGGCGATCCTGCTAGCGGCCGGGGCGCTGGTGATGACGGACTGCGGTGGCGGCGACGGTGGCGATGCCGCCACCCCGCAGCAGGGCGCTGCCCGCGGCGAGGCCCAACCCCAGGCCCAGACTGCGGCCGTCGAGCCGCTGGGCACCGCCAGCGTCCGCGGCACCGTGCTGTACGAGGGTGAGGTGCCCAACCTGCCAGCGGTGCAGATGACCGCCGATCCCGCCTGCGCCGCCCAGCACGACGAGCCGGTGAAGAGCCAGGTGCTGGAGCTGGGCGAGGGCAAGACGCTGGGCAACGTCTTCGTGCACGTCGTCTCCGGCTTGCCCGAGCGGCAGTGGCCGACGCCTTCGGAGCCGGCGATCATCGATCAGGAGGGGTGCCTCTACAAGCCGCACGTGATCGGAGTGCTTGCCGGGCAGCCGGTGAAGTTCCTCAATTCCGATGGCATCCTGCACAACGTCCACGCCCTGCCGGACGTCAACCGCGAGTTCAACATCGCCATGCCGGCGGAGCGCAAGGAGGCGGTGGAGACGTTCCAGCAGCCGGAGGACATGTTCCAAATCAAGTGCGACGTCCACCCCTGGATGAGCGCCTACGTGCGGGTGATGGAGCACCCCTACTTCGACACCACCGGCCCGGACGGCAGCTTCGAGATCTCGGGGCTCCCGGCGGGTACCTTCGAGCTCGAGGCGTGGCACGAGCGGTTGGGCACCAGGACCCTCACGGTGACCGTCGGTGAGGGGGAGGTGGAGACGGTGGAGATCACCCTGGCGCGCTGAGCCCGCTCTGGCGCGGCGATCCCTGACGGGCCGGGGCGGGTGCCTCGGCCCGTTGCTCCTTGCGTGGGCGGCGCCCCTTGCCGACGCCGGGGCCGACACCGTGCTGTAGGCTATCCCCTACGTGGTAGGATCGGCAGAAATCGACAGCCCGGAGACGAGATGCACGCCAGAGGAACATGGGGGCGAGGCGGCTTCACACTGATCGAGTTGCTGGTCGTGTTCGCCGTGATCGTGGTCATCGCCGCGATGATGATCCCGCTGTTCCTCAACGCCATGCATCGCGCCAAGCAGCGGCGAACGATGGCCGAGATGCACCTGGCGGGCAAGGCGATGATGTCGTGGGTGACGGACCAGGTGGCGGCGGGAGCGGCCGGGGCCGATGCCACCATCTCCATCACCGATTACGGCCTGCAGCTCTCCCCGGCGCAGCTCGCCAGCCTCCTCGAACCCACCTACATGGCGCAGATCCCGCGCGTCGACGGGTGGCAGAAATCGTTCGACTACCGGCTACAGGAGAACCCGCAGGCGGCGCAGCGCCTGGCCGGCATCCGCAGCGCCGGCCGCGACGGTGTGTTCGGTGGTGACACCTACACCGCCAGCCCGTTCGACCCCAACGAGTTCGAGCAGGACCTGGTGTGGGTGGACGGGTTCTTCGTCCGCTGGCCGGAACGCACCGCCAACTGATCCTGCTGGCCTCTGCCCAGGGCCTGCGTCCGGCGTCAGCGCGAGCGCTGGATGCCCTCGCGGTAGGTCTCGGCGACGCGGTCGAGGTAGAGGTCCCACTTGAGGACGCTGATCCCCACCATCACCACCAGGATGATGAGCATCGCCAGGTGCGACACCATCCGGCTGACGTTGGTGGTGAGCCCGCGGCTGCGGGCGTGCACCAGGGCGACGAGGTCCCACGAGACCATGACGGCGGCGATCAGGCCGAGGATCACATACGTCCAGTTCACCGTCGGCAGCTCGCGCAGGCGGAGCGCGAGGTCGCCGCCCTCCAACCCGCGAGTCCAGGTCGCCGCATAGATCGCGTAGGCGAGGACCAGGGCCAACACGATGCCGTGGCTGACCAGCCTGGAGACGTTGGCGGTCAGGCCGCGGCGTCGCGCCAGCCACAACCCGATCCATTCGGAGCCGGCCAGCAGCAGCAGGGCGGCAGCGAGCGTCAGCTCCCACCACGTCAGGGTGCGGATCACGGGTTTTACTCCCTGGAGAACGCGGGCATGCTAACACAGCAGCTCGCGGTCGATGACCGCATTGACAGCGTTTGCGTTTATAGTGGTCTCGGGATCCACCACACCGACCGGCACCACCCCCTGCGCCATCGCCGCGCAGCGGCGGAGGGCCACAAAGGAGGGAGGCATGGCCAGGAAGCAGAGGGCCCCGAAGAAGAAGGGTGGCGGCGCCGCCAGGAAGCTGGCGGTGGCAGCGGCCGGCGTGGCGGCGGCTGCCGCTGGCATCGCCGTGGCTCGCAAGAGCGGGGGAGCAGGAGGTGCGGCCAAGGGGAAGCCGGCTGGCGCCAAGGCGGCGGCTGCGAAGCCGAACCGCGCCAAGCCCGCGGCGAAGGCATCGGCGGCCGCGCCGGCCGGCAAGGGCGCTGCCAAGAAGGCCGCGCCCAAGAAGGCCGCAGCGAAGAAGCCGGCGGCGAAGAAGGGGACGGCGGCGAAGGCTCCGGCCAAGGAAACCGCTGCCAAGCCCGTCAAGCCGGGCAAGGCGGCCAAGCCTGCCAAGCCCGCGAAGGCCGCGAAGGCCAGGCCCGCCAAGGCCACCAAGGCGACCAGGGCCAAGGCCAAGCCGGCCAAGCCTGCCCCCAAGGGTGCGGGCAAGGCGCCAGCGAAGCAGGCCGCCACCCGCAAGGGCGCCGCCGGCAAGACGACGCGGGCCGGGGGGAGCAAGAGCGCCGCGAGGGGACGCGGCAAGGGCAAGGGCGGGACGGCGAAGAAAGGCTGAGGCGGGCCTCGACGGCCCCTCGTGCCCCTCGTTCAGCAGTCGCCCGGAGGGCTGGTGCGGCGTCGCTCGAGATGGCGCCGCACCTCCTCCTCCAGGTCGCGAGGGACACAGGGCTTGATGACCACGGCGTCGCATCCCGCTTCGAGCGCGCTTTCGCGAGCCGCCGGAACGGCATGGGCGGTCAAGGCGATGATGGGAGTGTTCCGCATCCGGTCGTCTTTTCGCAGGCGGCGCGTCGCCTCCCAGCCGTCCATCCGGGGTAGGGACAGGTCCATGATGATGGCGTCCGGGACCACGCCCTCGACCTTGGCGAGCGCTTCGACACCGTCGGCGGCGGTGTCCACCCGGTAGCCGCGGAGGGTCAAGTACTCGGCGCAGATCTCCCTTCCCTCCGCGTAGTCGTCGACGACCAACACCAGCGGTGGCTCCGGTGTCACCTTTTCCTCCTGGGCCGGCCGGCGCACGGCGGCGCCGTCGCCGCTGTCGGCAGTCGTAGTGCGGGACGGCGCGAGGGCTTCGCGCTCGGCCGTCGCGGACTCCTCGTGATGGCCGTCGGGCCGCCGTGGCGTATCCACCATTCTAGCCATTGCAGATTCAAGACTCATGCCCGCTGCTCCCCTCCAGCTTCTGGCGCTGACCTCGCGAGAGCTGGGGGACCTGGCAGCGGCCGAGATCGAGGTGGCGGGAGGGCGAGTGCTCGCCATACGCCCGGCGAGCGTCGCCTTCACCGGCGACCTCGACTGCGCCTATCGGGTCTGCCTGTGGTCGCGCGTCGCGAGCCGCGTGCTGCTGCCTCTGGTGCGCTTCCCCGCCCCGGACTACGCGGCAGTCTACAGGGCGGCCCGGGAGGTCGACTGGTCCCTGCACCTGCCGCGCGGGAGCACGCTGGCGGTGGATTGCCGTCTGCGTCGCGCCGCGCTGTCTCACAGCCACTTCGCCGCGCTGCGAGTCAAGGACGCAGTGGTCGATCGGCTGCGGGAGGTGCGCGGAGAGCGACCGACGATCGACCTCGCCCGTCCGTCGGTGCGCCTGTCGCTGTACGTCGAGCGGCGGCAGGGCGTCCTCGCCGTCGACCTCTCTGGAGAGCCCTTGCACCGCCGCGGCTACCGGCGGCAGGGAATCGCCGCGCCCCTCAAGGAGACGCTGGCGGCGGCTATCCTGTTGCGAGCCGGCTGGCCGGCGGCGGCCGCTGCGGGGCAGCCGCTGGTGGACCCGTTGTGCGGCTCCGGAACCCTGCCGATCGAGGGTGCCCTGATCGCTGCCGACGTGGCGCCGGGTCTGCGGCGGGAGCACTGGGGCTTCCTCGGCTGGGGCCGGCATCGCCACGAGCGCTGGCTGGCGGTTCGGCAGGATGCCGAGATGCGCTGTCGCCGCGGCCTGGCGGGCCGGCTGCCGCCAATCCTCGGCTCCGACGGCGACGCCGCCGCGGTGGCGGTAGCGCAGGCCAACGCGGCCGCGGCTGGCGTCGCTGGGATCGTCGGCTTCGAGCGCCGCAGCATCGCCGAGGCCGCTCCCCCCGCGGGATCGCCGCCGGGCCTGGTGGTGGCCAACCCGCCCTACGGGCGCCGCCTGGGAGGCGCTGGGCTGCCGGCGCTCTGGGCCGAGCTGGGGCGGTGCCTCAAGCAGCGCTTCCCCGGCTGGCGGGTGGCGGTGCTGAGCGCCGATCCGGAGCTGAGCGCTCGGCTGGGGCTGCGGGCGCACCGCAAGAACGTGCTCTACAACGGAGCCCTCCGTTGCCAGCTGGCGCACTATCGGGTCGCAGAGAAGCCCTAGCGCCCTGGGTCGACTTCAGTCGTCCCCGCGCACCCGCCCGCGGCGCTGCTTGACTTCGCTGCGTCGGCGCTTGCCGGCCAGGCGTTGACGGCGCGCCCGCGCGGGCGGACGGGAAAGCCGTCGTTCCGCGTCAGTCGCCAGCGCTTCGCGTAGCAGCTCGGCGAAGCGGTCGGCGGTGGCCTCGCGGTTGGCGGCCTGGCTGCGGTGACGCTGCGCGCTGACTCGCAGGACGCCCTGGCGGCTGATGCGGGTCGCGAGCCGCTCGAGGATGCGCTGCTTCTGTTCGTCGTCGAGGGCCGAGGAATCCCTCACCGCCCAGCGCAGCGTGACCCGCGACTCGACCTTGTTGACGTTCTGGCCGCCGGGGCCCGAGCTGCGCGAGGTCTCGAACGTCAGCTCCGAGCCCGGCACGACGAGGTGCTCGCCGACCCGCACGCCTTCCCCGGAGAGGGTCATGGTGACCAGCGCGCTCAGCCCGGCTCGGGCTCGCCCTGCAGCCCGGAGACCTGGCCGGCGCGGGTGTGGACCTGCAACAGGTTGCGCACTTCGCGGACCCCTCGTACCGCGCGCACCGCCGCCAGCAGGTCGTCGACCTCTTCCCGCAGGGCCGGTCCCGACAGGGTCACCCGGCCCTCGGCGACCCGCACCTCGATGGAGGAGGGGTGGTAGGTGGCGCGCCCCAGCTTCTCGCGCACGCGCGCCTCGAGCGTGGGATCGTCCACCTCTTCACCTCGCAGGCGGGAGGCGAGCTCGGCCGCCGCGCCGCGGGAGACGTTGCGCACGTGCTTGGCCTTGGCCTTCAGCGCGTCGCCGCCGCGGTGGCGGGCGTGGTCCAGCTGGTCGCGCAGCAGCGCTCGGCGCCGGGTGCCGCGATCGGGGTCCAACAGGTACATCAGCGCCGCGCCCAGGCCCAGCCCGAAAGCGAAGCCGCCTATCCGCAGGAACAGGTCCCTTCGTTGGTGCATCGTCGCTCCTTTCGTCGCCGGCGTCGGGCCGCGGCCGCCACCGGCCCCTGCCGACTCTAACCTCTCGGGCCGATGAACGTGCAATCGACATTCCCAATCGGCGCTCTGGCGCCATCCGCCGGCGCTGTCAGCCGGCGCTGGCGCGAGCTGGTAAGGATCTTGCTGAGAACCCTGTCGGACGGCGCCTGAACGGTCGGCGCCGCCGGAACCAGAGATCCCGGGCCCGGCCCCGCCAGGCCCTGAACCGATGAAGGACTTGTAACCATGACACTCCTCGAGCTCACGCTCTTGTTCGCTTGTGCCGCCGGCTCGGCAGCCGGCGGATCGGCCCTCTTCGGCGGCCTCCTCGACAGGATCGGCAGAGGTCAGCCGCCCCAGCCAGCCACGGTGTCGGTGCGCAGCCGCCGGGATTCCTGATCGCGGCCTCGGCCGGGCGAACCCGCCTCGTCGGACGGGAGGCCAGGCAGCGAGGAGGATATGCTACGGGTCATGGCTCCCGGCGCACAGCGCGCTGCCTGGCCCGGCTCCCTCTTCCTGCTCCTCCTCGGTCTCCAGACGTCGGCCGGAGCGGTGTGCGATACGCAGAGCGTGTTGACGCTGGTCGGGGTCGACACTGCCGCCGGCAGCAGCCTCTTCACCCTGTCGGGGGGCGCGGATGACGGGCGACGGTGGCTGGTCGAGGCGCCGCTCGCTTCCGGCGCAGAGGCGACGCTGTGGAGCGATGCGGGTGGGTGGTTCGGTGGCTCGACCGGCCCCGGGAAGATCCTCGCTGCCCGGCGCTGTGGCCCTCGCTGCCTGCAGGTCGTGGATTGGTCGGCGGGGAGCTGGGTGCCTGTCGGCGAGCCGCTGCTGGCTTCCGAGAGCACCACCTTCCACGCCACTCGCGACGGCTCGGGTGCCCCCTGGGCCGCCCTCCATTCGTGGGGCGGCGCAGCGGGGCGCGTCTCCATCGTCGCCTACCGGCTGGAGGGTGGGGACTGGGTGAGCAAAGGCGGCGCCGCCAGCGAGGCCGTTGGCAGCCCGGCTCTCTATCCGCTTCCCGGCTCTCGCGACGCCGTCCTGTCGGGAACGACTCGGTTCGGTGCGGAGGGCAGGCCGGCGCGCTGGGTGGACGCGCTGCCCGACCTGCCGCAGGTCGAGAGAGGCCAAGTGGTGGCGATCGCCGAGGGAGCCGCCTACTTCAGCCCGCACGGGGAGCTCTACCTGCGCCGCACCGGTGCTCCCTGGGCGCGGGTGCGGTGGAACCCGCTGGCCGGGGGCGGCGAAGGCGACCTGGCCTGGCGGCCCGGACAGGAGTACCGGATCGAGCTGCCGGAAGGAGTTCGCGGCGGCACGCTCGACGCGGTGTGGGTCGACCTGCGGCTTCCGCATCGGCCGCGGCTCTATCTGGGGCGTTACGCGGAAGCCCGTTGGGGCCAGCTGCTCGCGGCGCCGCAGGGCATCCTGACCGAAGGAGGGGAACGCCTCCCCTACAATCACCTCGTCCGGTTCGCTCCCGATCATTGGGTGCTGCTCACCGGCTGTGTCGCCACCCTAGGCGGCAGCGTGCTCGCGTTGCGCCGCTTTCGCGGCGGCGAGCTGCGTGACCCGGAGTTGCTGGATCTCGTCGCGGGGGCTCGGTGAGCCGCCGCCCGCCCATCCTTCCCGTCGACAGGAGGAGCTGATGGCTGATCGCTTCCCGCAGGAGGCGGCGCTGCGCAACGGCGACCGCGTCCTGATCCGTCCTTTCACCCAGCGCGACACCCGGGAGCTGTACCGTTTCTTTCGCCGCCTGCCCCCGGACGTACGCCGTTTCGCCTGGGACCCGATCGAGGACCAGGCGCTCATCGACAGCTGGGGCGCCAACATCGACTACGGCCAGGTGTTGCCGCTGCTGGCGGTGGTCGGCGACCGCATCGTCGCAGATGCCTCGCTCCACCGCCGCAAGTGGGGCCCGCTACGGCTGGTGGGGAGGGTGCGCTGGCTGATGGACCCCGCCTACCGCGGGCAGGGGCTGGGGACGGTGCTGGTCAACGACCTGATCGCCGTGGCCCGCAGCCACGGCCTGCGCCATCTGACCTGTATGCTGATGGCCCGTCTCGAGGAGGACGCCGTCAACACCCTCGAGGGGCTCGGCTTTACGGCCTACGAGTATCCCGGCTACGGCGTCGACCCAGACGGCAACCCGCACGACATGGTCAAGTTGGTGCTGAAACTGGCGTGAGACACTCCGCGGTTCGAGGCTCGGGCCTCCTACGCTTCCAGGTCCAGTCGCGAGAAGATCGGAAAGCCGATCGGGCTCGGGCTGAAACCCTTGAGCCGCCACGAGTGCACGGCGATGGTGGGGCCGTACATCAGGGGGAGCAGCGGCACTTCCTCACCGACCCGCTCGAGCACCGCCACTTTGTTGCCCTCGCTGGGGTCCTCGCGGTACCGCGCCAGCAGCGCGTCGATCTGCGAGTCCCGCCAGCGGCTCATGTTGGCGCGGATGGCGGGCGACTTCCCCGGTTCGGGGATGCTGCGCGACGAGAGGTTGGCTTCCAGGAAGTCGGCGGGATCGGCGGTATCGGCGATCCAGCCGATCAGCGCCAGGTCGAAGTCCCCGTGGGCGCAGCGGCGATAGAACTGCTGGCTGTCCTGGGTCGGCTCCTGGTCGACGCGCACTCCGACCTCCCCTAACTGGCAGGCGACGGCGGCACCCACCTGCTGCGGCTGAGGCAGGTAGCTGCGAGGTCCCCATGGCATCAGCATCCGCAGGCTCGCCGGCAGTGGGGCGGCGGCCTCGGCGAGCAGCTCCCGGGCCTGGCGGGGGGTGTGGCGGATGCCGTCGCGCCAGGCGCCCATCATCGGCGGCAGCAGGCTGGTGGCGGTGAACGCCAGGGCGTTCTCGTAGCAGATGCGGGCCAGCTCGCTACGATCGATGGCCAGCGCCAACGCCCGCCGTACGCGGGCATCGCGGAGGTGCGATCGCTCGGTGTTGAAGTAAAGGGAGGCGGTGGAGTTGCCGGGCTGGAACCACTTCCGCACCTGCTGCAGCTTGGCCACGTCGTCGCGGGAGAGCGCGTTGGAGAAGTGGATCTCGCCCGCCTCCAGGGCAGCCAGCAGCCGCTCCGGCGCGCCGCCGGCGCTGGGAGGGAAGTAGACGAACTCCAACTCGTCGATGGGGAAATCCTGCCAGTGATGCGGGTTGCGCACCAGCCGCATGCGCTCGGGGGTGGCGTCGGGGGCGATCTGGTAGGGGCCGGTGCCCAGCCGCTCGCTCCCCTTCTCGAGGACGATGCTGCAGAAGTGCTGGCAGAGAACCAGGTCGAAGCGTCGGGTGGGGCGATGGAGGACGAATCGCACGCGCTCGCCGTCGGCCCGAGCCTCCGCCTGCGCGACGAATCCCTCGGCTCCCGAGAGGGAGCGCACCACGTGTGCGGCGGTGAGCGGAGTGCCGTCGGCGAATCGGACCCCCGGCCGCAGCCCCGCCGAATAGACCTGCCGGCCCCCCTCGGCCCGCTCCTCGCGCAACGGGCCGTCGAAGAGCAGCGCCTCCGCCGGCTCGTCGGCCGCCGGAGGGGCGTAGGGGGTCTCGAAGATCTGCACCAGGACGAGGACGCTCACCGTGTCCTGGGCGTCGCGCGGATCCAGGGTGCGGACCGGGTTGAGCAGTCCGACACGCAGGATCCTGGAGTCCTTCTTCTTCTCCTGCGAGCGGCGAAAGAACGAGACCATGGCAGTGTCGGTTGCAGTCGTGCGCGCCGGGCCTCAAGGTAGCACAACGGCGCGCAGACGGCGCCGGGGCTTCTGGTGGTGGCACGACAGGCGCTCCAGCGTGTCGCGGCACCCGAGCGAGGCACGCGCCCCCGGTAGAATGCGCCAATGCCCCTTCGCGGCGCATCTACCACCAGCCCCGGCGGGCCGGGAGACCGTTCGCAGGCGACCCGCGACCTCGATCGGCTGCCGCCGCGGGAGGTGGTGGCGCGGATCCTCGAGCAGGACGCCATGGTGGCGGGTGCGGTGGCGGCCTGCGCCGACCAGCTCGGCCGCGCGGTGGAAGGCGTGGCTTCCCGGCTGCGCCGGGGGGGGCGTCTGTTCTACGTCGGCGCCGGCACCAGCGGACGCCTGGCGGTGCTCGACGCCGCCGAGGTGCCCGCCACCTACGGCACCCCTTCGGAGCTGGTGCAGGTGATCCTGGCGGGTGGCGAGCGGGCGTTCCTGGGCGCCGTCGAGGGCGCCGAGGACGACGCCGCCGCCGGTGCGGCGGCGGTGCGGCAGCGGGCGCGCGCCGCCGACGCGGTGGTAGGGGTCGCCGCCTCCGGCACCACTCCCTTCACCGTCGCCGCGCTGGCAGCGGGGCGGGAGCTCGGCTGCCTCACCGTCGCCGTCACCGCGGTGCCGTCGTCACCGCTGGCGCGGCGAGCCGAGATCGCCATCACCCCCGAGACCGGGCCGGAGGTGGTGATGGGCTCGACGCGGATGAAGGCGGGCACTGCCCAGAAGATGGTGCTCAACGCCCTATCCACAGGCGTCATGGTGGTTCTAGGCAGGGTCTACTCCAACCTGATGGTGGAGATGCCGGCCAGCAACGAGAAGCTGCGGCGGCGGGCGGCGCGCATGGTGGAGCTCGCCGCAGGGGTGGGGGAGGAGGCGGCGCGGCGCGCCCTGGACGCCGCCGACGGGGAGGTGAAGCGGGCGGTGGCGATGCTGCGCCTGGGTCTGGACGCGGCCGGGGCGGGCGAGCGGTTGGCGCGTCACGACGGCGACCTGCGCGCCGCCCTCGGGGAGCGGGACCGGTGAGCCGGCTGCAACGGCTGATGCGCGTGGCCGGCAAGCGGCGGCGCCTCGTCGTCGGGCTGATGTCGGGGACCTCGGTCGACGGCATCGACGCGGCGCTGGTGGAGATCGAGGGGGGCGGCGAGGACGCCCGGGTCCACCTGGTCGCGTTCCGCAGCTTCCCCTTTCCCGACAGCCTGCGCCAGCGGATCTTCCACCTCTTCGATCCGGCCACGGCGCGGATCGAGGAGCTGTGCAAGCTCGATTTCCTGGTCGGCGAGCTGTTCGCCGAGGCCGCCAAGCGTCTCCTCGCCGAGAACGGCTTCGCTCCCGAGGACGTCGACGTGATCGGCACCGCCGGGCAGACCGTGTGGCACGCGCCGGAGCCGGTGGTCGCCGAGCTGGCGGTGGACTGGGCGGGGGAGCTGCTGATGACCCGTTCCACCCTCGCCATCGGCCAGAGCGCGGTGATCGCCGAACGGACCGGTGCCCTCACCCTGGGCGACCTGCGGGTGCGTGACGTCGCCGCCGGCGGGCACGGCGCGCCGCTCATCGCCTACGCCGACTGGGTGCTGCTGCGCCACCCCACCCTCGGCCGCTGCGTGCAGAACATCGGCGGTATCGGCAACGTCACCTACCTGCCGCCCGGCGCCGCCAGGCAGGACGTCGTCGCCTTCGACACCGGCCCCGGGAACATGGTCATCGATGCGCTGGCGGAGGCGCTTTCGGCCGGCGAGATGAAGTTCGATCGCGACGGGGCGATGGCCGCCCGCGGGCAGGTGCGCGAGGCCCTCCTGGCGGAGCTGCGGGAACACCCCTTCTTCGCCAGGGAGCCCCCCAAGACCACCGGTCGCGAGGTCTTCGGCGTGCAGTTCGCCCGCGAGCTGCTGGCTCGCGCCGGCGACGCGGCGCCGGAGGACCTGGTGGCCACGGCCACGGCCCTCACCGCGTCGACCATCGCCGAGGCCTACGAGCGATTCCTCGCTCCCCGCGGCCCGATCGACGAGGTCATCGTCGGCGGCGGCGGCGCCAAGAACCCGACCCTCATGCGGATGCTACGCGAGCGACTGCCGAGCGACGCGATCATCGTTCGCCACGAGGAACGCGGGATCGACAGCCGCGCCAAGGAGGCGTTGGGCATCGCGGTCATCGCCAACGACTCGCTGCTGGGGCTGGAGACCAATGTCACCGGCGCCACGGGTGGGCGCGGCACGGTGCTCGGGAAGCTGAACCTGTGAGCCGCCGGCTGCTCTACGGCAGGGCCTTCGTCGGCGGCCGGCTGCGTGATGGCGTCGGCATCGAGATCGGCGACGGGCGGATCGCCGCCGTGTACCTCGAGGGTGAGTCGCCACCGGAGGCGGAGCCCTTCGCCGGCACTCTCGTCCCCGGCTTCGTCGACCTGCACGTGCACGGGGCCGCGGGGGCGGATTTCATGGACGGCAGCGAGCAGGCGGCGCGCGCCGTCGCCGCCTTCCACGCCGGCCACGGCACCACCGCGCTCGCCGCCACCACGCTGTCGGCGCCCCGGGAGGCGACGCAGGAGGCGTTGGCGGCGGCGGCGGCGGTAGCGCGGCAGCCGGGGGCCGCCGAGGCGGCGATCGTCGGCGTCCACCTCGAGGGGCCCTACCTCAACCCGCGCCGGGCCGGCGCGCAGGACCCCGCGGCCCTCCGCGCCGCCGACCGCGGCGAGGTGGCGCAGTGGCTCGGCGCGGCGGGCGCCCTGCCGGTGCTGATGACGGTGGCGCCCGAAGTACCCGGCGTGCTGGCGCTGATCGCGGGGCTGGGCGAACGGGTGATCTTCTCGGTCGGTCACACCGAGGCGACGCTCGAGCAGGCCGAGCGGGCCTTCGCCGCCGGCGCCCGCCACCTCACGCACCTGTTCAACGCCATGCCCGGGCTGCACCATCGGCAGCCCGGGCCGGTGGCCGCGGCTATCGCCGCCGAAGGCGTCACCGCGGAGCTCATCGCCGACGGCGTGCACGTGCACCCGGCGATGCTGCGGCTGGCCCTCGACCTGTTCCCCAAGCGACTGCTGTTGATCACCGACGCGATGCGGGCCTGCGGCCTCGGGGACGGCGCCTATCGGCTGGGGGCGCTGGCGGTGGAGGTCCGCGGCGGCGAGGCCCGGCTGGCCGACGGTACCCTGGCGGGCAGTCTGCTGACCATGGCACGTGCCGTGCACTTCATGGTGACGCGGGCCGGCGTGCCGCTCGAGCGGGTGTTGCCGATGACCAGCACCGCCCCGGCGCGCGTCCTGGGCCTGACGGATCGGGGGAGGATCGAGGCAGGATGCATCGCGGATCTGGTGGAGCTGTCGAGCGAGCTGGCGGTGACGCGCGTGCTCGTTCGCGGTCGCGAGGTGGCTCGGGCGTCCGCTGGCGGGTGGTGAAGGACGCCGCCGAGCTGTCGCGGCGCGCCGCCGCCGACCTCCTCGACGCCATCGACCGGGATCCGGCGGTGGTGTTGGGCCTGCCCACCGGCAACACCCCGCTGGGCATGTACCGGCGGGTCGTCGCCACCTGTCGGCACGCGCCCCGCTGCTTTCGCGACGTACGCACCTTCAACCTCGACGAGTACGTGGGGTTGCCCGCCGAACACCCGGGGAGCTACCGCAGCTACATGCGGCGCCACCTGTTCGACCACGTCGACGTGCGTTGCGAAAACATGTCGGTGCCCGACGGCACGGCGCGGGAGGTGCTGCGCCAGGCTCCCGACCTGCCTTTCGAGGAGGCGCTGCGCCGCGAGTGCGCGCGTTACGAGGCGGCGATCCAGGCGGTCGGGGGGCTCGACGTCACCTATCTCGGGCTGGGGCAGAACGGACACATCGCCTTCAATGAGCCCGGCTCCCCCCTCGGCTCCCGCACGCGGGCGGTCGAGCTCGCCCCTTCGACCTGCGCCGCCAACGCACGCCACTTCCCGCCCGGGGAGCCGGTGCCGCAACGAGCCCTCACCATGGGGATCGGCACCATCCTCGAGTCGCGGCGGCTGGTGGTGCTGGCGGCGGGTGCGGCCAAGGCGGAGGCCGTGACCAGGCTGGCCCGGGGGGAGGTCACGGACGACTTTCCCGCCTCCGCCCTGCATCTCCACTGGGACGTCACGGTGCTGGTGGACGAGGCGGCGGCCGCCGCGACCTTCCGTCGCCCCTCGTGATCCCCGTTGCCCAGTCCCATCGCCCTGGTCCGGTCCCGGGTGCGGGGCACCCCGCTTCTACCCGTCGCTGGAGATTCCCTTTCAGTACACTCCCCGCATGCTCCGCCTGCGGGCCGTGATCCACCTGCTGGCCGAGGACGTGGCCGGCATGCGCCTCGGCGGCCCCTACGAGGGCGAGGGGGACGGTGCCATCGCCGCACGGGTGGTCGCCGATCTGCGCCAGGGGGAGCGCCGGGCCCTGATGGTCGCCGTCATCGCCGGCCTCGCCCTCGGCCTGCTGCTCGCCGCCCGCCAGGGAGGGGCGCCGTTCCTCTCCTTCGCGGGCGAGGATGCCCTGTTCTCCGCCGCGGCGCTGCTGGTGGCGGCGTTCGGGGGGCTCCGGCTCGGGCAGTGGCAGCGGCTGCGGGCGGTGCGGCGGGCCCTCGAGGAGCTGGCAGCACGCAGCGACCCCTGAACGCCCCACCCCCTTACTGGAGGGCTCGAGAATGTCCGCAACACGCCGCGTGGTCGTCATCGACCACCCCCTGGTGCAGCACAAGCTCAGCCTGCTGCGGCAGCGCGAGCGCAGCACCGCCGGCTTCCGCGCCCTGCTGCGCGAGATCAGCATGCTCCTCGCCTACGAGGTGACTCGGGACGTGCCGCTGGCGCAGGCGGCGATCGACACCCCACTGGCGCCGATGTCGGCGCCGATGCTGGACGGCAAGAAGCTGGTGTTCGTGAGCATCCTGCGCGCCGGTCAGGGACTGCTCGACGGGATGCTGCAGATCGTGCCATCGGCGCGGGTGGGTCACGTGGGCATCTACCGCGACCCGGCGACCCTGGAGGCGCGGGAGTACTACTTCAAGGTGCCCGAAGGGCTGGAGAGCCGCGACGTGATCCTGCTCGATCCGATGCTCGCCACCGGCAACTCGGCGGTCGCCGCGGCGTCGCGGGTCGAGGAGCGGCAACCCCGGTCGCTCAAGCTCGCCTGCCTGTTCGCCGCCCCCGAGGGGATCGCGGCGTTCCACCACCGCCACCCCGACGTGCCGATCTATACCGCCGCCGTGGACGAGCGGCTGGACGAGCACGGCTACATCGTGCCGGGGCTGGGCGACGCTGGGGACCGGTTGTTCGGCACCAAGTAGCGGCGCGTTCAGCGTAACCACAGTAGGACGGCGAAGAGGACCACCGTCGCCGTCACCACTCGCTGCAGCCAGCGGTGCCCCTTCAGCACCGTCAGGTGCACGCCGATCTGGCCGCCCAGCACCGAGCCGAGGGCGAGTGCCAGGCCTTCCGGCCAGCGGACGGCCCCCTGCCAGGCGAAGATCCCGAGGGACAGCAGGGTCAGGGCGAGGATGGCCAGCACCTTGATCGCGTTGCCGCGCACCAGGTCGAGCCCGGCGAGAGAGGTGGCGGCGAGGACCAGGAAACCGACACCGGCCTGCACGAAGCCGCCATAGACCCCCACCAGGAAGAAGCCGAGCAGGAGCAGGGGGTGGGTGGCGGCCGCCGGGGCACCGGGGCGACCGGCGACGGGCAGGGGGCCCGTCGGCGGCGCGCCGGCGATGGCGGCGGTGCGACGGTCCTGCCGCCGGAGGAGGGTCCACAGGGTCAGCGCCACCATGAGCACTGCGAGCACCCTTTCGAAGGTCTCGTCGGGGATGACCAGCGCAGCCCAGGTTCCGAGCACGGCGCCGAGGACGGCCGGCACGGCGACGACCCCTGCCCACCGCCAGCCGAGGACGCGGAAGCGATGGAACCCCCACACCGCCACCGCGTTCTGGGCCAGCACCCCCACCCGATTGGTGGCGTTGGCCTCGACCGCCGGCAGGCCGGCGAAGATGAGCACCGGCAGGGTCAGGAACGAGCCGCCGCCGGCCAGCACGTTGATCACGCTGGCGACCGCACCGGCGGCGAAGAGGGCGAGGTAGGTGAGCACCGATACTGCGGCGGCCGCCGCACGGCGGCCCCCTGCGCGACGCTATCGGATATGGGGGGGTGCCGGAAGTGCGGGCGAAGGCGACGCGTCGATCGTTGCCGGCGCCTTCGGCGCGGCGGGCGCCGGAAGAAGCTGTGCGAACGGTTGATGACCAACCCGGCGGGCGCCGCCCGGGGAGGCGGAGAAGCGAGGTTCGCGCGCTTTGTACGATCTACAATCGCCGGTTGCCGCTCGTGGGCTCCAGCCATCGGCGGGCGAGATCCTCGCCCCCCTCGCCCAGCAGGGGCGGCGCCCGATGGTGCTGCCGGCTCCCCTCGCCAGCGATGGGATTGTCGGGCACCTCGACGACGCCGAGTCGCGGGTGGGCGAGGGCCAGCACCGCACTCCCGTCGCAACGACGCGCTCGCGCCAGGGCTTCGTCGGGGCGCAGCACGGGGGCAGCGGGTACGTCGGCCGCGGCGAGCGCCGCCAGCAGCTCGTCGCGCCGGCGCGACGAGAGGGCCGACTGCAGCACCGCGACGACCTCGCGCCGCCGCCGCACCCGCTCGGCATTGCCGAGCGCGGCGAGGGCGCTGTCGGCGACGCCCAGGACCGCCAGCAGGCGCCGGAACTGCTCGTCGCTGCCGACGGCGATCACCACCGGCCCGTCGGCGAGGCGGAAGGCGCCGTAGGGCACCAGATTGGGGTGGTCGTTGCCCCAGCGCCGCGTCGGCTCGCCACTGGCGAGGTGGTTGGTGGCGACGTTGACCAGGCTGAACAGCGCCGTCTGCAGCAGCGACACCGACAACGCCGCCCCGGCTCCCGTGCGCCCGCGGCGCACCAGGGCCGCCAGCACGGCGTTGGCGGCCATCATCCCGGTCAGTACGTCGACCACCGCCACGCCGACCCGGTGCGGTTGGCCGGCGACTGGCCCGGTCATGCCCATGAACCCCGACTCGGCCTGCAGCACCAGGTCGTAGGCGGCCTCGTCCTCCCGCGACCCGCGAAAGCCGGTGATGCTGACCGCCACCAGATCCGGACGCAGGCGGTGCAGCTCTGCGGCCGAAAGCCCCAGCCGCCGGCGAGTGGCGGGGCGGTAGTTGTCGACCACCACGTCGGCCACGGCGATCAGCTGGCGGGCCCGTTCCTGCCCTCGCGCCTGGCGGAGGTCTAGGACCAGCGATGCCTTGTTGCGGTTGGCGCTGTGGAAGTAGGCGGCCGTCTCCCCCTGAAAGGGAGGGCCCCAGCGGCGCGTCTCGTCGCCGCCCGGAGGCTCGACCTTGAGCACCTCGGCGCCCAGATCCCCGAGGATCTGGGTGGCCAGGGGCCCGGCGAGGACCCGGCTGAAGTCGAGCACGCGAAGGCCGTCGAGCAGCAGCATGCGTCATTGTCTCGCGATCGCGCCCAGGCGGCATGGCACCTTTCTTGCCAACGCCTCCACGCCTGGAGGGAACATCCACCATGATCAGCAATCCTCGGCCTTCGATCTCCATATCCTCGCTGGCGCTCCTGCTGCTCGCC
>DATKEH010000268.1:0-2149 GCA_035546355.1 Thermoanaerobaculia bacterium | reverse complement strand
TCCGAGCTCGCGGCGGCGGACTTCGCCGCCTACCTGCGGGAGGAGGGATTGGAGGCCGTCCTCGCCGAGCGGCGGCGTCGCGGCGAGGAGGCCTGGCCGGGGCGGGAGCGCTACTCCCGTTCCCTCAAGGCGCTGCTGGCGGCCGGCGGGGCCGACGGCGCCGATGTGCCGCTCGGCCTCCCCCTCGAGCTGCTGCGGGAGCGGGTCGGCGAGGGGCAGGTGACCCTCCGCCTGCTGCTCGCCGGTAGCCCTCTGGAGGGATGCCTGGTGGAGCTGCGGCCGCTCGCCGGCGGCGCGGTGAGGATGGGGCGGAGCGGTGCCGACGGACGGGTCAGCCTCACCCTGGGCGCCGGCGGCGGCGAGTGGCTGGCCACCGCCGTCCACATGCGGCGTAGCGCGGAGCCGGACGCGGAGTGGGAGAGCCTGTGGGCCTCCCTGACGTTCGCCGCCGGCGGCGCCGCCGGGGGAGGCCAGGCGCTGGCGCCGGCCGCCGCCGACGTACGGCATGACGAGAGCGGCCGAGAGGTCTACAATTCCAGCCATTCCTGAGGATCAGCAGACGGACAGCGGGCTGGTGGCGAGGATGGCCGCAGGAGACGCGGCGGCCCTGGCGAAGCTCTACGATCGGCACGCCGCCGCGGTGCTCGGCCTCCTGCTGCGGATGTTGCGCAACCGCGGCGAGGCCGAGGAGGTCTTGCAGGAGGCCTGGCTGCAGGCCTGGCGCCAAGCGGCCGGCTTCCGCGCCGAGCGCTCCACGGCACGCGGGTGGGTGGCGATGATCGCCCGCTCGCGCGCCCTCGACCGGCTGCGGTCGGTACGCGCCGCCCGGCGGCGCGAGGACGACGCGGTCCGCGAGGGGTGGTTGGGCGGAGAGGAGAGCCAACCGATGGCGCATCGCGAGCTGGAGGAGCGGGAGCGGCGCTCGCTGGTCGACGGCGCCCTGGCGGCGCTTCCCGCAGAGCAGCGGCAGTGTCTCGAGCTCGCCTTCTTCGACGGGCTCTCGCATTCGCAGATCGCCGAGCGGCTGGGCGCGCCGCTGGGCACCGTCAAATCGCGCATCCTGATGGGGATGGGCAAACTACGGACGGCGCTGGCCCCGTACCGCGGATGATGAGCGACAGCCACACCCCGTGCGGCTTCCGCGAGCTGCTGCCCGGATATGCCCTCGGTGCCCTCGAGCCGGAGGAGCTCGACCGCCTCGAGGGGCATCTCGCGGCGGAGTGCCCCGAATGCGCCGCCGAGCTCGACGAGCTGCGGCGCGATCTGGAGGTGCTCGTGGCGGCGGCGCCACCGGTGGCGCCGTCGCCGTTGGTACGGCGGCGTCTGCTGGCGCAGGTGGCGCGCGAGCGGCGCGACCGCGCCCTGCCGCGCTGGCTGCCGCTGGCGGCCGCCGTCGCGGCGCTGCTGCTGACGGGCCTCGGTTGGATGTGGTTGCAGCGCGACGCCGAGGCGCGGCGGCTGCGCGGGGAGCGCGACCGGCTGGCGTCGCGGCTGGCGCAGACCGAGGGGCGGCTGGCGGCGGCCGAGGCGCAGCGGGCGGCGCTGGCGCGCCAGCTGGCGATCGTGGCGGCGCCGGGGGGGCGCCAGTTTGCCCTCGCCGGGCTGGGTCCGGCCACGGGAGCGGCCGGCCGCACCTTCGTCGACCCCGCGACCGGGCGCGCCGTGTTCTTCGCCAGCGGCCTGCCCCGGCTCGCCGGCGATCGCACCTACCAGCTGTGGGTGATCCCGGCGGGAGCAGCGCCGGTGCCGGCCGGGGTCTTCGCGGTCGACGCCGGGGGAGGGGCGGTGGTGCAGGTGGAGACCGTCCCCGACGCCGCCGCGATCGAGGCGTGGGCGGTGACGATCGAGCCCTCCGGCGGCGTGCCGCAGCCGACGGGCGAGATGGTGCTCCACGGGTGAGCCGCAGCCACGGCTGGTCGTAGGGGCGGGGCTTCGTCCCCGCCCGCGCCGGCACGGAGGGCGGCCTTAGTGCGACGGCGAGCTACTATGTAGGAGATTTCCCAGGGGTCTTCGCCGATGATCGGCACCACGGTCTCGCGCTACCGCATCCTGTCCAGGCTGGGCGGCGGGGGCATGGGCGTGGTCTACGAGGCCGAGGACACCGAGCTCGGCCGCCACGTCGCGATCAAGTTCCTGCCCGAGGAGGCCG
>DATKEH010000267.1:0-7353 GCA_035546355.1 Thermoanaerobaculia bacterium | reverse complement strand
GATCGGCCGCCACGGTGCGCTCAACGTCGGCATCCAGTTCGTCGTCGACCGCGACGGGGCCATCTACTCGCTCTACCCCGAGACGGCGATGGCGCGCCACACCATCGGCCTCAACCACGTCGCCATCGGCATCGAGAACGTCGGCGACGGCGACCTGGGCGACCGGGCGGCGGCGGCGCCGCTCACCGAGGCGCAGCTGCTGGCCAACGTGGCGCTGGTGCGGCATTTGGCGGCGAAGTACCCGACGATCGACTACCTGATCGGCCACCGCGAGTACCGCGACGTCGAGCGGCAGGGGCACCCGGCGCACGCGCTGTTCTACGAGGCGCTACCCGGGTACCGCACCGAGAAGGTGGACCCGGGGCGGCGCTTCCTGCGGCGGCTGCGGCAGGCGTTGCGCGAGGGTTAGGAGACAGGACCCCTCACCCCGACCCTCTCTCTGCGGGCGGGGAGCGCCGGCCCGGCGGGACCACGCACCCTCGCTCGGGCGGGGCCGGAGCCCCGCCCCTACGACCGCCCTGGCCGCCGCCGGGCGTAGGGGCCGGCCGCCGCGCCGGCCCGGGTAGCGGGGCCGGAGCCCCGCCCCTACGTCGCGCCGTGGCCGCCGCCGGGCGTAGGGGCCGGCCGCCGCGACGGTCCGGGCGGGGACGGAGCCCCGCCCCTACGTCGCGCCCCACAGGTGGCGGGCCACCGCCTCGCCGAGGTCGGCGAGGAAGGGCAGGGCCACCTCGTCGTACTCGTAGCGGTCGTCGTTGAGCACCCCGTCGGCGTTGGTGTAGAGGGCGACGGCGAGGAAGAACGACTGCCCGGTCCCGCGGTCGACGACCCAGGCGTTGTCCAGCGTGAAGCCGTAGGCCTGGCCGTACTTGTTGTAGATCCGCAGGCGCTCGGACGACACCACCCGGGCGACGCCCGGCAGCAGGTACTTGCCCCAGGCGTCGGGGTACTCGTCGGGGTCGTAGACCGGATTGTCCGACTCCCGCGGGTACTGGCTCATCGCCTCGAGCAGCAGCTCGCGGTCGGCGTCGGCGAGGGCGTAGCCGGGCCCGCCGCAGGCGACGTCGGGGCGCACCACCATGCACAGGCCGCGCTGCAGGGCGGCCAGCGCGACGCGGTTCTTGACGGAGAAGTCCATCGCCCCTTGGACCGTCTCGTCGCCGGCGACGTAGGCGTCGCCGATCTGCAGCCCCGGCACCGCCGGCGCCGCCGGCAGCGGTGGGCTCTGCCGCTGCGGCAGGGTGTGGACGAAGCCGTCGCCTACGAAGTCGATGCGCGGGAAGGTGCGGTTCTCCTCGGCGTTCCGCGGCTCCGACAGCCGGTGGGCGATGCGCGCCTCGCCCAGCCCCGCCCGCGCCAGCGAGGCGGCCAGGCGGTCCTGCCCCACCAGCTCGTAGAGGCGGTTGAAGGCCTCGTTGTCGGAGACCAGGAACAGCTTGCGGATCTCGTGGCGGACGGTGACCGCGCCGCCGTCGCTGTTGCTCGGGTCGTGGTCCACCCGCTCCTCGCCGGCGAAGAGCCGGTGATAGACCAGCGGCGTGTCCTGGTCGATCGGCAGCCCCGTCTCGGCGCGCAGCTCGGCCAGCCGCTCGAGGGCGGCGACGGCGGCGAACAGCTTCACCGTGCTCGCCGGGTAGAGGTACTCGGCGCCGGCGCGGAAGCGGTGCTGCAGCAGCACCGGCCGCCCGTCCGCCCCCTCCTCGACCAGGCCGAGGACCACCTGCAGCCGGTGCTCGCGGGCGGCGGCCAGCACCGGCGCGAGGCCGGGGTGGGAGGCGAGGATGTCCTCCAGCCGCGCCTCCCCGGTGGCTCGCGGGCCGCTGGCCACGCCGCCCATGCACCCCACCGCCAGGGCCGCCAGCAGGGCGGCGGGCGGCCGCCTCACCCCTCCACCGCCCGAGCGCCGGCGCGGATCTCGCGGGGCAGGCGCTCGGTCTCGAGCAGCACCGCCAGGGGCTGGCGCTCGTTGATCACCCGCGCCCGCTCGCCGTCGACCAGCACCTCGGCGGGGCGCCCGTGATCGTTGTAGTTCGAGGCCATCGACATGCCGTAGGCGCCGGCGGTGAAGACCGCCAGCAGGTCGCCGCGCGCGACCGGCGGCAGGTGCCGCCCCTTGGCCAGGAAGTCGCCGGACTCGCACACCGGCCCCACGATGTCGCAGGGTGCGAGGCCGGGGAGGTCGGGGCTCTCGACCCGCGGCGGCGGCGCGCCGTGCCAGCGCACCGGCCAGATGAAGTGGAAGGCGCCGTACAGCGCCGGGCGGATGAGGCTGTGCATGCCGCCGTCGCAGATGACGAAGGTGCGCGCCCGGCCGTGCTTGACGTGCTGCACCCGGATCAGCAGCACGCCGGCCTCGGCCACCAGCGTCCGCCCGGGCTCGACCAGTACCTGGAGGCCCTCGCGCACACGGGGGGCGAGCAGCGCCACCACCCGCTCGGCGAACGCCTCCAGCGCCGGCACCTCCTGCTGGCCGTAGGGCACCGGCCAGCCGCCGCCGACGTTGACCACCTCGACGCGGTGGCCGCGCGCCGCCAGGTCGTCCACCAGGGTGAGCACCACCGCCACCGCCTCGGCGTAGGCGGCGGGGCGCGACACCTGCGAGCCGATGTGCACGTGCAGCCCCACCGGCGCCACCCCAGGGTCGTCCGCGTACTGCTCGAACAGGCCGACGATGCGGTCGGCGTCGATGCCGAACTTGTTCTCCTCGCGGCCGGTGGTGATGTACTCGTGGGTGTGGGGGTCGACGTGCGGGTTGACCCGCAGGCAGACCCGCGCCCGCACGCCGAGATCGGCGCCGACCGCGGCGATGCGCGCGAGCTCGCTCTGCGACTCGACGTTGAACAGCCCCACCGGGCCGCGATCGGCGGGGTCGGCGGCGGCGAAGCGCGCCGCCACTGGCCGCAGCGGGCTGAGCTTGCCGTCGAGCGCGGCGGCGATCTCGCCGTCGGTCTTGCCGGCGCCGGCGAAGACGATCTCCGCCATCGGCGTGCCGGCGAGCCAGGCGCGCTCGAGCTCGCCGCCCGAGACCACGTCCATCCCCGCTCCGAGCTCCCGCAGCAGGCGGCAGAGGTGGACGTTGGGGCTGGCCTTGACGGCGTAGCGGATGCCCGGCACCAGCGACGCGAGCGCGGCCGTCAAGCGCCGGTAGGCGTCGCGGATCGCCGGCGCGGAGTAGACGTAGGTGGGGGTGCCCACCGCCTCGGCCAGCGCCGGCAGCGCGACCTCGTCGGCGTGCAGCGTGCCGCCGCGCCAGGAGAAGCCCGCCATCCGCTACTCCGCCCCCGGCGGCGTCGCCGGCGCCACCGTCGGGTCGTGGTGCACGGCGGCCTCGGCGAGAGTCTCCTCGCGCTCCGGCAGCAGGCGGTCGAGGCCGTACAGCGCTGCGCCGACCGCCAGGGCGACGAGGGCGGCCAGCAGGTGCCGGCTGTCGAGGGTGAGGAAGAGCGCCAGCGACAGGGCGGTGCCGAGCCAGGGCAGCCAGCGCGGGATGCGGAACCCCGGCGACAGGCGGGAGAGGCGCGGCACCGCGGCGCAGGTGACGAGGTAGGTGGTCATCCGCGCCACCGCCGACAGCAGGGCCAGTTGGGCGAAGCTGCCGGCCAGCGCCAGCGGGATCGCCACGCCGGTGTGGATGGCGATCGCCACCACCGGGGTGTGGAACCGCGGGTGCACGCGGGCGATCAGCCGATAGGGTCGCCGCCCCACCGCCAGGGCGTAGAGCATGCGCGACCCTTCGAGCACCGTGCCGGCGTTGGTGCCGAGGATCGACACCACCGCGCCGGCGGTCACCAGCACGGCGCCGAACGGACCCATCAGGGCGGCCGCCGCGTCGGCGATCGGGGTGGCGGTGCCCGACAGGTCGGGCAGCGCCGCCATCGCCGCCAGCTGGGCGAGGGCGTAGAGCGCGGCGATTCCCAGCACCCCCACCAGCAGCGCCAGGGGCAGGTGCCGACGCGGATCCTTGTACTCCCCCGCCGGCACGCCCAGGTTCTCGAAGCCGGCGTAGGCGAAGAGCATGAACAGCGCCGCCTCGCTCCAGTTGGTCTCCCGCCCCGGCAGCGCCAGGGACGCCGGCAGCGGGTTGCTGGGGAACAGCGCCAGGGCCACCACCACGAACAGCAGCAGGGGGAACAGCTTGCCGACGGTGAAGACGTAGATGGTGCCGGCGCCGTAGCGCACGCCGAGGGCGTGGATCAGCGCCAGGGTGGCGAGCGAGCCGACGATCAGCCCCGCGCGCAGGCCCGGCTCGGCCGCCGCCGGCCACAGCCGGGCGAGCGACAGCACGAAGCCGTTGGAGAGGGCGGCCAGCGAGGTGATGCGCGCCAACCAGTTCATCCAGCCGGTCTCGAAGCCGACGAAGTCGCCGAAGGCGGCGCCGGCGTAGAGGTAGGCGCCGCCCGGGGCGTTGAAGTGGCTGGCGGCGGCGGCGAAGCAGAGCACCAGCACGAACACCGGCAGGGCGAACACCACCGGTGCCCACAGGGAGAAGGGGCCGAGCAGGGCGTAGGTCTCGCTGGGCAGCAGGAAGACGCCGCTGCCGACGACGGCGTTGATGCAGAACGCCACCAACCCCCAGAAGCCGACGGCGCGGACCAGCTGCGGTCCGCGGCCGGCGCCCCGCTCGCTCGCAGGCATGGGGCGCAAGCTAGCACACCCGCGGGCGCCTCCGGCACCCCCGCCCGGGCCGTCCCCGCCCGGGGCCGGCACGGAGGCCGGCCCCTACGGGGGCGTCTGCCAGGTGCTGCCGGCGAGGAGGGCGGCGAAGTCGACCGCCGCGCTGTGCTGCCCGTCGACGCCGTCGCTGGTGAAGACGCGATAGGGGCTCGCGCTCCACAGCTCCCCCGGCGGTTCGGGGTGGACCAGCGACAGGGCGGTGAAGCCGGCGACCGCGGTGCAGCCGGCGGCCTCGCCCGGGCCGCAGGCGGGCAGCAGGCGCAGGGTTCCGCCGACCGGCGTGTCGCCGCTGAACGCCACCTCCAGCTCGGCCGCCAGCCGGCCCAGCGGCCGGCCGTCGGCGGCGGCCGGATAGAGGTCGATGCGGAATCGGTCCGCTGCCTCCCCGCGGTAGATCGCGGCGGCCATCCCCTGGGCGCCGTCGGCCTCTCCCCGCACCACCTTGGTGAGCACACGGAACAGGTGGGCGTCGCGGGCGGCGAAGCGCTGGTGGCAGGGGACGAGCAGGCCGGCGAGGCCGCGGCCGGGCTTGGACTCCGCCGGCACGCCCCCCTGGCGGGTGACCGGGTCGCCGAGGTTGTTGACCTCCAGCAGCGACCCGGGATCGGGGTCGGCGAGCCCCAGGGTGGGGTTGAGCCGCACCCGCAGCGCGTCGGGATCGCCCTCCGCCAGCAGGTCGGAGTTGGTCTGGTTGCGGGTCATGCTGACGGCGAAGAGCTGCAGCCGCGCCGGGTTGCGCAGCAGGGTGGTCTCCTCGGGGTTGGTGGAGAAGGCCAGGTGCGCCTCCGGCGTGGCGGGGCCGTTGCCGGAGAACGCGAGGCCGGCGAAATCCCCCAGCCGGGTGAGCGAGAGGTTGACGCCACTCGCCTCGTTCGGGCCGGCGGCCTCCACCGTGAGGCGGGAGAGCAGGCCGGCAAGCCGTTGCCCGTCGCACAGCACCTCGCCGGCGGCGAGCGCGGCGGGGCCGGCGCCGTCGTCGTCGAGCAGCACGACGGTGGCTATGGCCGGGGGCTCGACGGTGGCGCCGCCAGTGGCGGCGCCGAGCGTGACCAGGAAGCTCTCGGGGGGCTCGACGAGGGCGTCGTCGAGCAGCGGCACCTCCAGCGTCGCCTCCACCTGCCCCGGCGCGAAGATCACCGTTCCCGAAGAGCTCGTGTAGTCGGCTCCCGGCGTGGCGTCGCCGCCGCCCGTCGACCAGGCGACGGCGACCGTGCCGTCGCTGCCGCCGCGGCGCAGCAGGGTGAGCACGGCGGCCGCCTCGCTCTCCAGGACGTTGACCCCGGGGGCGGCGAAGGAGAGGGCGCCCGGCGAGCCGGGCGGGTCGTCGTCGTCGATCAGGGTGACCGTGACCAGCGAGGGATTGCCCAGGGTGGCGCCTCCCGTGGGGTTGCTCAGGCTGACGGTGAACGTCTCGTTCGGCTCGGCGATGGCGTCGTCGAAGAGCGCCACCATCACCTGGCGGTTGCCTCCGTCGCCGCCCCCCCAGGCCAGCTGGGTGTCGACCGCCCCGTAGTCGCTGCCGGCGGTGGCGGTGCCGTCGGCGGTGGCGGCGCGTACCGAGACCGCCCCGTCGGCGCCGCCGACGCGCTGCACGGTCAGGGTCACCGCCCCCGATCCCTCGCCCACGCTGACCGCGGTGGTATCGAAGCGCAGCGCCCCCGGCTGGTCAGGCTCGTCTTCCTGCACCACCACGGTGCCCGCCATCCCCAGCCCGCCGGGCGCGCCGTGCAGCTCGCAGTGGTAGGGGACGTCGCCGGCGGAGCCGAAGGTGCGCGACGCCTCCCAGCTCGCCGACGACGGGGCGCCGTCGCCGCCGCTGTCGTCGCAGCCGTTGGCGCAGCGGAAGCTGCCGTCGTCGGCGGCGACGTTGTGAATGCCGCCCTGGACGTTGCGCCAGGTCACCGTGTCGCCGGGGGCGATGACCACGGTCTGGGGATCGAAAAAGTTGTTCTTCACCTGCACCACGAAGGTGGCCGCCTGCAGGGGCGCGGCGACGGCGAGCGCGAGCAGGGCGCTGGTGACTGCGGCGGTGCGCGGGGTCATCGGCGCTCCTCCTTCGGTCAGCGCAGGCGGTAGCGCAGCATCGCCCGCGCGTTGACCAGCTCTTCGGTGCGGCGCGGGGCGGCGAAGCGGCGCTGCACCTCGAGGGGCGTGTAGAAGACCTCGCCGCTGAGGACCCAGCGCTCGGTCGCCAGCCAGGCGATGCCGAGGGTGGCGTTCCAAGCGGAGCCGCTGGTCACCAGCCGCGTCCTGTCGATGACGTTGCCATAGCGGGCGTCGACGGCGAGCTCGAGGTCGAAGTAGTTGATCCCGACGCCGAGGAAGGGCTCGAGGCGGGGCGCACCGGCGAGGGGGAGCGCGACGGTGGCGTCGGCGCCCGCGGTGCGCACCTCCAGGCGGTCCGAGGAGCGGGCCAGGCAGCCGAGCGGGTTGCGGTCGCGATCCTCACCCGCGGCCACCGTGTCGCGGTCGCAGGTGATGTCCCCGTCGACTCGCCCCGCTTGCCCGTGAAGGCGCATCCCCAGGCGCCAGCGCCGGCCGTCGTACAGCAGCCGCTCGAGGGCCAGGGTGACCAGGTGCGGGGTGACGCCGTCGATCTCCAGGGGAGGGATGTAGCCGAGGGTGGCGGCGAAGCGCGCCGGCAGCCCCACCGTCAGCCGCGGGCGGGCGAGCACCGAGGTG
>DATKEH010000266.1:0-2630 GCA_035546355.1 Thermoanaerobaculia bacterium | reverse complement strand
GTCGCCGCCGCGCTGACCCTGGCGATCGGCATCGGCGCGACCACGTCGGTGTTCAGCCTGGTCAACTCCATCGTGCTGGCGCCCTTGCCGTTCCCGCACGCCGAGCGGCTGGTGGCGGTCGGCCACACCGCCCCCGGGTTGTACATCGAGGGAACCGGCCTCTCCGCCGGAACCTACCTGCACTACCGCGCGTACGGCCGGGGGTTCGCGGAGATCGCCATCTACCACGAGAGCGTGGTCAACCTCGCCGGCGGCGGCGCGGCCGAGGCCGAGCGCGTGCCGGTGGCGACGGTGAGCCACACGTTCTTCTCCGTGCTCGGTGCGCGTGCCGCGGCCGGGCGGCTGCCGACGGCGGCGGATGCCGACGGCAGCGGCGAACGGGTGGTGCTGCTCAGCCACGACCTGTGGGCGCGGCGGTACGGCGCCGACCCGGCCATCGTCGGGGCGACGATCGAGGCCAATCGCCAGCCCCGCCGGGTGCTGGGGGTGCTCGAACCCGGCTTCGCCTTTCCGCGCCGCGACGTCGGGATCTGGTACCCGTCGGATCCGGACCCGGCGGTGGCGCGAGCCTCCGACCTCTATCAGCAGGGGATCGCGAGGCTCGAGCCGGGATGGGACACCGCGGCGGCGGAGCGCGAGCTGAACCGGCTCGTCGCCTCCCTGCCCGAGGCGTATCCCGACCTGACGGCGCGGACTCTCGAGGAGTCCCGGCTGCGGGCAGTGGTGAGGCCGCTCGCGGAGGAGATCGTGGGCGAGACCGGCGCGGTGCTGTGGCTGCTGCTGGGAGGCATGGCGCTCCTGCTGCTCATCGCCGGCGCCAACGTCGCCAACCTCTTCCTGGTCCGCGGCGAGCACCGGCAGCGGGAGATCGCCGTGCGCACCACGCTCGGCGCCGGCCGCCGTCACCTCGCCCGCGCCTTCGCGGCGGAGGGTCTGATCCTCGCCGCCGCCGGCGGCGCGGCCGGGCTGCTGGTGGCCGTCGCTGCCGTGCGCGGCCTGGTGGCACACGGCGTGCCGGGCCTGCCGCGGCTGGACGAGGTGAGCATCGACGGGCGCGTGGTGGCGTTTGCGGCCGGCACCTCGGTGGTGATCGCGCTGCTCGTCGCCCTCCTGCCCCTGCTGCGCTACGCTCGCCCCGACCTCGCCGTGACGCTCCGGGAGGGGGGCTTCGGCGCCACCGCGACGCGGGAGCGTCAGCGGGCTCGCAAGGCGCTGGTCGCGGCCCAGGTCGCCCTCGCGCTCACCCTTCTCGTCGGCTCGGCGCTGATGGCGCAGAGCTTCTGGCGCCTGACCCGGGCGGATCCGGGTTTCGAGGCCGTAAGCCTTCTCACCGCCGAGATCGCCCTGCCGCGTGCCGGCTACGAGGACTACGCGGCGGCGCGCCGCCTGTGGGAGGCGTTGGTCGAGCGCGTCGAGGCGCTTCCCGGGGTGGCAGGGGCCGCAGCGGCCGGCGGCATCCCCCTCGTTCCCCAGCCCGCCTTCCACGACCTCGCCATCGACGTCGAGGGCCGGCCGGGGGAGCCCCGCGCCGCCGTCACCGTGCATCACGTGACGCCGGGCTATTTCGCCGTCATGGGCATCCCGCTGGTCGCCGGGCAGGGCGTCCGCTCCAGTGGGGCGCCGGCCGAACGTCCCGTGCTGCTGTCGGCCGCGGCAGCGCGCAGGCTGTTTCCCGGTCAGCAGGCCGTCGGCAAGCGGATCCGCCGCAGCGTCAGCGCCGGCGCCGACTCACCGTGGGCGACGGTGGCGGGCGTGGTGGGAGACGTGCCCAGGGAGCACGTGGGCGGCGAGCCGGCGGAGATCGTCTACCTGCCGATCCTCGACGAGGCCGTCGATCCCGGGCTGCGGCCTAGCTATGGGACGCTCGTGGTCCGTACGGAGGGGTCGCCGAGCCCTCTCGCGCCGGCGATCCGCGAGGTCGTGCGTGCGCTCGATCCCGACCTGCCGCTGGCCAGCGTGCAGACCATGGAGCGCGTGGTGGCGGCATCGATGGCGCGCACCACCTTCACCCTGCTGCTGCTGGGCCTCTCTGGCGCCGCCGCCCTGTTCCTCGGCGTGGTGGGGCTCTACGGCGTGATCTCCTATAGTGTCAGCCGGCGCACCCACGAGCTCGGCATCCGCGTCGCGCTCGGGGCGGGCGCCGGCGACGTGCGCCGCGTCGTGCTGCGCGAGGGTATCTCCCTGGCCTGCTACGGCGTCGCCGTCGGCTCGGTCACCACTCTCGGGCTGACGCGCTTTCTCGGTGGGTTGCTCTTCGAGGTCACTCCGACGGACCCCCTCTCGTATGCCGCGATGGCGGCGTTGCTGCTGCTCGTCGCCGGCCTCGCGAGCTCGCTTCCCGCCTGGCGTGCGGCGCGCGTCGACCCGATCGCGGCGCTGCGCATGGAGTGACCGCTGCAGCGCGCCCGCAACCGAGGATCCCTGCCGCAGAGGAGCAGCCGATGAGCGACGCACCCCCATTGATCCAGCTGCGCCACCTCGAGAAGTGGTACCCGGTCGGCCCCGGCCGCACCTACGTGCTGCGCCAGATCCAGCTCGAGGTCGGCGAGGGGGAGTTCGTCACCCTGATGGGACCGTCGGGCGCCGGCAAGACCTCGCTGCTGTCGATCCTCGGCATGCTCGACGGCGAG
>DATKEH010000265.1:0-10644 GCA_035546355.1 Thermoanaerobaculia bacterium | reverse complement strand
AGGCTGATGAAGGGCAGCACCACCAGCGTCACCAGCACCGACGACATCAGGCCGCCCATCACCGTGCGCGCCATCGGGAAGTACATCAGGCCGCTGACGTTGGCGCCGCCGACCGCCAGCGGCAGCAGGCCGATGACCGTGGTGGCGGCGGTCATCAGGATCGGCCGCATCCGGTCGCGGCCCGCCTGCACGATCGCCTCGTGGTCTGACAACCCCCGCGCGCGCAGTTGGTTGACGTGGTCGAGCAGCACGATGCCGTTGTTGACCACCACCCCCATCAGGATGAGCACGCCGATGTTGGCCATCAGATTGAACGGCGTGCCGGTGGCGGCGAGCATCCAGGCGGCGCCGGGGATGGCGAACAGGATCGAGAAGAGGATCGCGAACGGCTGGGCCAGCGACTCGAACAGCGACGCCATCACCAGGTACACCAGGATCAGGGCGAGCAGGAAGTTCACCGCCATCTCCTTCCCCTGCCCCTCCTGCTCGATGATGCGGTCGTTCCACCCCCACGAGTAGCCGGCGGGGAGATCCAGGCTGTCCATCAGGCCGCCGATCTCCTCCTTGGCGCCCTTCCAGTCGTCCCCTTCGTAGACCGCGCGAACGGCCACCTGCACCTTGCGGTTCTCGCGGCGGATGGTGGCCGGCCGCTCGACCACCTCGAACCGGGCGACGTCGCCGAGACGGACAGGGCGATCGTCGCGGCTGCGGATCTCGAGGGCGGCCAGGTCGGCGAGGTTCTGGCGATCCTCGATGCGCAGCGCGAGCCAGGTCTCCACCTCACGCTCGCCGGCGTTGAAGCGGGGGAGGCGCATGCCGCCGAGGGTGAACGAGAAGATCTCCGAGACGTCCTCGGCCGTGAGCCCGAGACGGGCCGCCTTGTCGCGGTCCACCGCCACCTGGATCTCCTTGCGGCCCCCGGTGCGCGGGGTCGAGATGTCCTCGACGTCGGCGACGCTGGCCAGCCGGCGGCCGGCCTCGTCGGCCAGCCGGTAGAGCAACGAGCTGTCCTGGCCGAAGAGCTTGACGGCGAAGTAGGTCGAGCTGCCTCCCCCCTCGGTGCTGTCGTCGAACTTGAGCTTCACCCCGGCGATCTCGGGGAGCCGCTCGCGGATCTTCGTCCGCAGCTCCTTGATGGCGTCGTCGTCGAGGTCCAGGCGGGTCAGCACGATGGTGGTGCCGGCCTCGTTCTCCTGGTAGTAGCTGTAGAGCGAGCCGACCAGGAAGTCCTCGCGGTTCTCCTGCAGGAAGCGCTCGACCTGGGTCACGTAGCGCTCGGCCTCCGACTTGTAGACGAAGTCGGTGAACTCGTAGTCCAGGTAGAGCCGCTCGTTGCGCACGGCCGAGAACATCCCCGTCTTGACCAGCTGCAGCGGGAAGGGGAGGATGCCGATCGCCAGCCCGACCACCAGCAGCCCCGCGGTCTTCCACTTGTGGACCAGCGTCCAGGCCAGGACGCGCGCGTAGCGCTCCTCGAGCGCCACCAGGAAGCGGCTCGGCCGCACCTGCTTGGGCTTCAGGAAGTGCGCCGACACCAGCGGGATGAGCACCAGCGACGTCACCAACGAGCAGGCCAGCGCGATCGAGATGGTGATGCCGACCTCGCGCAGCCAGGTGGTCAGGCCGGTCGAAGCCCCCACCACCAGCGGCAGGAAGACGATCAGGGTGGTGGCGGTCGAGGCGGTCACCGCCAGCGACACTTCGCGCGCCCCCGCCAGCGCCGCCTCCTGCCGGTCGCGCACGTCCCGCAGCTTGCGGTCGATCGACTCGAGCACCACGATGGCGTTGTCCACCAGCATCCCGACCGCCAGCATCAGGCCCATCATCGACAGGATGTTGAGGCTCTTGCCGAGGAAGTACATCACTCCGCAGGCGGCGACGATCGAAAACGGAATCGACAGCGAGACGATGAAGGTCGAGTCGAAGCGCCGCAGGAAGAACCAGAGGCTGAAGACCGCCAGCAGCGCACCGATCAGCCCGGCGGTGCGCAGGCCGGTGATGCCGCCGGTGATGGCGTCGGCCTGGTCCTCCCACACGAAGATGCTGATGCCGGCGAGTAGCGGGTCGGCGTCGACCTCCTCGTGCAGGATCCGGTTCACCGCCCGCACCACCTCGACGGTGTTGGCCGTCGACTCCTTGAAGACCTCCATGGCGACGGCGTCGCGGCCATCGAGGTGGCGGCCCCAGGCGATCGGCGGTTCCTGGTAGGAGATCTCGGCGACGTCGCCCAGGCGCAGCCCGCGCTCGTCGATCACCAGCTCGGCGATCGCCGCGATGGAGGGGAAGGAGCCCAGCGAGCGCGCGGTGTAGCGCAGCCCCTGGTCGGCGACCTCGCCGAGCACCAGATTGGTGCCGGCGCCCTGGAGCTGGCGGGCGAGGCGCCCGACGTCGACGCGGTGTTCCTGGATCTCGGCCAGGATCAGGTCGATGTAGAGCTCGCGCGGCTCGACGCCGTTGAGGTCGACGCGAGCCACCCCGGGCACCCGGCGGATGGGGTTGACGACCCGCGACTCGAGCAGCTCGTAGTTCTGCGACAGGTCCACGCCCTGCGCCGCGATGCGCGCCTGGACGACCGGCATGCTGGAGGTGTTGAAGGAGAAGATCTGGACCTCGCCGATCCCCGCCGGCAGCGACGGCTCGACCTGGTCCATCTTCTCCGACACCTGCATGCGCACCACGTCGAGGCTCTTGCCCCAGCTGAACTCGCAGAAGAACTGCGCGCCGTCGGCGGTGGATTCGGCCTGCAGCTTCTTGAGACCCGGCAGGGTCGACAGGATCTCCTCGACCGGCCGGGTGATCTCGCGCTCCACCTGGCTGGGGTTGGAGTTGGGGTAGGGGACGCTGACCACCAGGAAGGGGGCGTCGACCTCGGGGAGGAAGGCGAGCGGCAGGCGGAACAGCGCGATGCCCCCCACCACCAGGACGCTGAGCAGCGCCATGGTGGCGGTGATCGGCCGGCGGACGGCGAGCTTCGGCAGGTTCATGGCCGGGGCTCCACGGCGGCGGCCGGGGCCAGCTCGCCGGGCGCCGGGGCGGCTCCCCCGTCGGCGGCCGCCGCGACCGGGGCGAAGGCCCGTCGCTCGAGCAGCGAGTAGACCACCGGGATCACCACCAGGGTGAGCGCCGTCGCCACGGTGAGGCCGCCGATGACGGTGATCGCCAGCGGCGCCCGTAGCTCGGCGCCGGCGCCCAGACCCAGCGCCATGGGCATCAGGCCGAAGATGGTGGTCGCCGAGGTCATCAGGATCGGCCGCAGGCGGCTGCTGCCGGCCTCGATCAGCGCTTCCTCGAGATCCATGCCTTCACGGCGGCGCCGGTTCACCGCGTCGACCAGCACGATCGCGTTGTTGACCACGATCCCGGCCAGCATCACGGCGCCGATCAGGGCCACGACGTTGATCGTCGTGCCGGTGAGCGCCAGCGCCAGCACCACCCCCACCGCCCCCAGCGGCAGGGTGAAGACGATGACGAAGGGGTGGAGGAACGACTCGAACTGCGACGCCATCACCAGGTAGACGAGGAAGACGGCGAGCGCCATCGCCAGGGCCAGCGAGCGGAAGGAGCGCTGCATCTCCTCCTCCTGCCCGGAGAGCCGCGCGGTGACTCCGGCCGGCAGGTCCTGACCGCGCAGCGCCGTCCTCACGTCGGCCGCCACGGCTCCCATGTCGCGGCCGGCGAGGTTGGCGGTGACGAGCGCGGCGCGCTTCTGCCCGATGCGCCGGATCTCGCTCGGCCCCTCGGTGAGGCGGACCTCGGCGAGTGAGCCCAGGTACAGCGGGCGCCCCCCGTGTTGGGCGACGATCAGCTGCCGCACGTCGTCCACCGAGGCCTGCCCGGCCTCCACCGACCGCACCCGGATGTCGATCTCGCGGTCCTGCTCGGTGAACCGGGTGGCGACCTCGCCCTGCACCTTGCCGCGGACGGCCCCCACCACCTGCGCCAGGTCCAGCCCCATGCGGGCGATGCGGTCGCGGTCGAAGACCACCTGCAGCTCGGGGTTGCCGAGCTCGGCGGTGGTCTTGACGTCGGCGAGCCCCGCCACGTCGGTCATCTGCCGGTAGACGCCCTGCGCCGCCGCGTGCAGCGCCGGCAGCTCGTCTCCGTACACCTCCACTTCGATGGGGGTGCGGAAGGAGAAGAAGGAAGGGCGCTCGAACTCGAAGCGGGCGAGGTCGGAGGCGGCGAGTTGCTCCCGCAGGGCGGCGATCACCGCCGACTCGTCCTCGCGCGAGGCGCCAGCCCGCATCTGTACCGCGATCTGGGCGAAGTTCTCCCCCTCGTTGCCGGTGCGGGTCAGTGCCAGCCCGGCGCCGCCGGCGGTGCTCGAGAAGGAGGCCACCCGCTGATCGTCCGTCAGGACCTGCTGCACGCCGGCAACGAAGCGGTCGGTGACGGCGAGCGGCGTGCCCTCGGGCAGCTCGACGCGGAAGGAGAACTCACCCTGCGAGAACGTCGGGATGAGATCGAGCCCGAGGCGCGGCGCCAGCATGGCGGCACCCGCCAGCGCCGCCGTGGCGGTCAGCATTACCACGGCGCGGGCCCGCAGCGCGCGCCGCAGCAGAACGGGATAGAAGCCCTGCAGGCGGTCGAGCGAGGCGTCGAACAGCCGCGATACCGGCCGCGAGAGCACCGCCAGCGCCCTGCCCGCCAGCCGCAGTGTCCAGCGCACGCCGCGGAGCAGGCCGGCCAGGAGGGTCACTCCGAGGAACCGGCCGACGCGACGGGCGCGGCCCACCGGCGCCGCTTCGCCTGTCGCGGCGGCCTCGGCCGCGGGCCGGCTGCCGAGGTACAGGGCCAGCATCGGGATCAGCGTCAGCGCCACGGCCAGCGAGGCGATCAGGGAGAAGGAGACGGTCAGCGCCTGATCGCGGAAGAGCTGGGCGGCGATCCCCTCCAGGAACACCACCGGCAGGAAGACGGCCACCGTGGTCAGGGTCGAGGCGATCACCGCCGGCCCCACCTCCGAGGCGCCTTCGCGCGCGGCGTCCCAGGCGCTCCTTCCCGCCTCGCGGCGCTTGACGATCGCCTCGAGGACGACGATGGCGTTGTCCACCAGCATGCCGACGCCGAGGGCCAGGCCTCCCAGCGACATGATGTTGAGGGTGGTCCCGGTGCGGTACATCAGGAAGAAGGTGGCGACGATCGACACCGGGATCGAGATGCCGATGACCAGGGCGCTGCCGGGGCGCTTGAGGAACAGCAGCAGCACGACCATGGCGATCAGGCCGCCCAGCACGGCGTTGGACAGCACCTCGTCGATGGAGGCGCGGATGAAGCGGGACTGGTCGACGCCGGCCACCACCGAGACGCCCTCGGGCAGCTCCTCCCGGACGTTCTCGAGGCGCTGCTGCAGGGCCTTGGCGACCTGTACCGTGTTCGCGTCGCCTTCCTTGTAGACGGCCAGCTCCACCGCTTCGGAGCCGCCGAAGCGGGTGATGACCTCGCGCTGGGCGTGGCCGCGGCGCACTTCGGCGACGTCGCCGAGGGTCACCTTCCGCCCCGCCTCCGAGAGCAGGATGGTGTCGCGGATGTCGTCGAGGTCGCGGAACTCGTTTTGCGCCCGCACCAGGTAGCGGGCCTCCGACTCGTACAGGCTGCCGCCCGCCTGGTTGACGTTTTCGCGCCCCAGGCGCTCGTTGACCTGCTGGATGGTGAGGCCGACCAGGGAGAGCTTGCGCTCGTCGACCTGCACCTGGATCTCCTCCTCGTAGCCGCCGTGCACCTTGATCGCCGCCACGCCCTCGGTCGATTCGAGGTCCTTCTTGAGCACCTCCTCGGCGAGATAGCGCGCTTCGTAGAGGTCGGCGGCGCCGGTGAGGTAGAGCCGTACCACCGGCTCGTTGGCGGGGTCGAAGCGCAGCAGCACCGGCTTGTCGGCCTCGCGCGGCAGGGTGAGCAGCTCGAGCTTCTGCCGCACGTCGAGGGCGGCGAAATCCATGTTCCGCCCCCAGCCCATCTCCAGCGTCACCTGCGACAGTCCCGGGCGCGACACCGAGGTCAGTCGCTGCACGCCGTTGACCACCCCCACGACCTCCTCGGTCGGGCGGGTGATCAGGGCCTCCACCTCCCCCGGGGCGGCGCCCGGGTAGCGGGTCTCCACCGTCAGGCTGGGGTAGGACAGATCGGGGAGGAGGTTGACCGGTAGGCGGCCGAAGGCCACCAGTCCGAAGAGCACCACCGCCACCGCCACCATCGAGACGGTGACGCGGCGCCGGAGGGAGAATTCGATGAGTTTCATGGGGCTACCTCGATGGGTTCCTCGACCTGCTGGGGATCGATGGCGATCCCCCCGCCGTGCCGTCTACACCTTCAGCCAGCCCCCTCGTGGGGGCGGCTCGTTCGCGGGTCGACCAGGAGAGCGTGAGGCCGAAACGGGCCTCGGTCATCAGGCCGCGGGCGGGATCACCTTCACCGGGGCGCCGTCCTTGAGCCCGCCCTGGCCGGCGGTCACCACCCGCTCACCGCCGGCGAGGCCGGAGCGGACTTCCACCCGGTCGCCCTCTTCTAGACCCAGCTCCACCGGCACCTTCTTGGCGACGCCGTCGGTGGCCACGAAGACATGGGCGCTCTTGAGCTCGCGCAGCACCGCGTCGCGTGGCAGCACCACCACACCCGCGCGCCGCTCCCGCTCGATCTCGATCGTCACGAAGCCGCCGGGCCGCACCGCGGCGGGAGGCCGGGTCGCCTCGACGGTGACCTTCACCGTACCGGTGGCGGTGTCGACTACCGGGCTGATCTGGCGGATGCTGCCGGCGAACCCGAGATCGCCGCCTTCGCTGGCGATGGTCACCCGCTGCCCCTCGGAGAGGCCACGGACGTCCTTCTCGGGGAGGTAGATGCGGGCCACCAGGAGGTGGAAGTCGGCCACCGCGAACAGCTCGTCGCCCGGCTTGACCCGTTGGCCGGGGCCCACCATCCTCTCGGTCACCCTGCCGGCGAACGGCGCCCGGACGAAGCGCTTGGAGAGCACCCACTCGGCCTCCGCCAGCTCCTGCTGCGCCACGGTGCGCTCCATGCTCAACCGGTCGAGGTCCTGCTTGCTGAGCAGGCTCTGGCCGTGCATGGCCTGAGCGCGCTGCCAGGCCAGCTCGGCGTTGGCCGCCCTGGCCTTCGCCTTGTCGAGCGCGATCTCGGCGTCGTCGCGCTGCAAGGCGACGAGCACCTGCCCCTTGGCCACCTGCTGCCCCTCCTCGACGCGGATCTCGGCGACCCGCCCTTCGGACTCGGCCAGCACCTTGACGTGGTTCTCGGCCACCAGGTTGGCGGAGGCGCTCAGGTAGGCGGCGATGGTCCCGCGCTCGGCGGCAGTGACCTCGATGGGGATCGGAGCGGCCTCCTTCTCCTCGCCATCGCCCTTCTTGCCCTTCTTGCCGTCCTTCTTCTCGTCGCCCTTCTCGGCCTGGGCTGTGTCGGCCTTCTCCTCGGCCGCGGGCGCCTCGTTGCCGTCGGCCTTGGACTGGGTCACCACCAGGAAGCCCACCGCGGCCACCAGCGCCAGCATCACCACGGCGATCAACTTCCGGCTTCCTCGTTCCTGCTTGTCCATGTCCCCCACTCCCCTATGTCTTGCCGAGTCCTGCTTTCGATCCTCTTCACCTTCGATACGCGGCAGAGGCGCGATCGTTAACATCGCCCACTACGGGCCGGCCGGGCGCGATGTTTCAGACGCCGTGGCGAGGCCGCGGCGATCGGCGCCCCGCCGGGCGCGGCAGGGAGCGCCGGATCAGTCTTCCGCCGGCGGGTCGTCGGCCGTCTCGCGCTTGGGGGCGAAGAGCGCGGCGACGCCGACGCCCAGCAGGTAGAGCGCCAGCGTCGGAAGCGCGAACAGGCACATGTTGAACACGTCGGGCGTCGGCGTGATCAGGGCGGCCAGCACGAAGATCGCCAGCACCGCCCAGCGGAAGTTGCGCATCAGGAACCGGGGAGTGACGACGCCGACCTGCGACAGGAAGAAGATCACCACCGGCAGCTGGAACATGAGGGCGAGCCCGACGATCACCGTCATCAGGAAGCGGAGGTAGCTGGGGCCGGTGATGGCCGGAGTGAACTCCTGGCCCACGCCGAGCAGGAACTCGACCGCGAAGGGGAAGGCGACGTAGTACGCGAAGGCGCCGCCAGAGAGGAAGAGCAGGGTGCCGAAGAAGATGAAGCCCGCGGCGTAGCGCCGTTCGCGGCGGTAGAGGCCGGGCGCCACGAACCGCCAGACGTGGTAGAGGATGATCGGCGCGGCGACGAACAGGGCCGCCAGCAGGGCCACCTTGACGTAGAGCATGAAGGCGTCGGTGACGGCGAGCACCACCAGCTTCTGCCCCTCGGGGAGGTAGCGGTAGATCGGCCGGGCGAGGAAGCGGAACAGCTGAGGCGACACCGCCCAGCAGCCGAGGAACGCCAGCAGCAGCGCGCCGAGGCTGTAGAAGAGCCGCTTGCGCAGCTCGGCGAGGTGCTCGAGCAGCGACATGGCCGGCAGCTGCTCGGGCTGCGGCGGGGGAGGTACCGGCCGCGGTCCGGGCGCGTCGCGCGGCACGGAGGCCGCCGGCCGCTGCTCGAGCGGGCTCACGCCGAGTAGCTCCTAGGCGGCGCCGGTGGGGGCGCTGCCTTCCCCCCGCTCCTCGGGCGCCGCCTCCGGTGGGCGCGCCGGCGGCGCCGGCCGGTCCGGGGGCGCCTCCAGATCGGTGTTGATGCTGCGTTGCAGCTCGGTGGTGGCGCGCCGGAACTCCGCCATCCCCCTGCCCAGCGTGCGGCCGATCTGCGGCAGCCGCTTGGGCCCGAAGATCAGCAGCGCCAGCAGCATGATGAAGACGAGCTCGGGGACGCCGAGGCCGAACATGTCCCGATGATACCCGTAACCGAGCTCGCTGGACCTGGCCAGCGGGGTTGGGGACTGCCACCCTCGGTGGGGTGGGGAGCTCTGTCAGTACCCCAGGGCGCGCAGCTGGGCCGCTTCCTCGTCGCTGAGGTTGCGCGCGGGGGCTGCCGGAGTCGCACCCGCGCGCCAGCGGGCGAGCAGCGCCGCCAGGCGGGTTTCCTCGGGGTGGCCGCTGCCGGCGAGGTTGGCCGCCTCGCCGGGGTCCAAGTGCAGGTCGTACAGGTACGTGCCGGCGGCAACCAGGCCGCCCTCGGCGAGCTCGGTGTACCGGAAGCGACGGGTGCGCACCGATGCCCCGATCCCGTCGGCGTGCTCGCTGAACACCGCCTGCCGGCCGCTGCGGCCGCGGCCGGTGAGCTGCCGCAGGTCGCGAGCCGACGACGGGGGCGGGTCGATGCCGGCCGCGTTCAGCAGGGTGGGGAACAGGTCGTGGGTCTGTACCAGGCCGCCGAGCCGCCGCCCCCGGCGCGGCGGCCCCGGCCAGCGGACCATCAGCGGCACGTGGGTGGTGGTGTCCCACAGCCCGGCGTGCCGGTAGAGCACGCCGTGCTCGCCCAGGTTCTCGCCGTGGTCGGCGACGAAGGCGACGACGGTGCTGGCGAGCAGGCCGCGGCTGCCGAGGTAGGCGAGCAGCCGCCCCACCTGCCGATCGAGGTAGGCTACCTCTCCCAGGTAGAGGTCGCGCTCGCCCGCGAGGAACGGCTCGTCCGGCGCCCGCGGCCCCGGCGGGCGGAAGGGCGACCACCCCCAGACCGGCTCGATCCCCGGCGGGTGCGCCGGCCTCATGCCATCGGCGAAGGGGCGGGGGGGGGAGTGCGGCGTGTGCGGGTCGAAGAGGTGCAGCCAGAGGAGGAAGGGGTCGTCCCGTGGCTGTTCGAGCCAGTCGATCGCCTGCTCCACCGCGAGCTCGGCAGCCGAGGTGCCGGTAGCGAGCTGCATGGCGGCGAATCCCTGGTCCAGCCCCGAATTGTGGGGGCCGAGATGCTGCGCCGACAGCACCGCGTGGGTGGCGTAGCCGGCCGCCGCGAAGAGCTCCGCCAGCGTCGTCACCGCCTGCGGCAGCGGCGTCTTCAGGTCGTAGACCCCGTGCTCCTTGCCGTACAGGCCGGTGAGGATGGAGGCGAAGCTGGGGTTGGTGACGTTGAAGGTGGCGTGGGCGTGCAGCCACAGGTCGGCGTCGGCCGCCAGGGCGTCGAGGGCCGGCGTCGGGCTGGGGCGGCGCCCGTAGGCACCGAGGGCGTCGGCGCGCAGGGTGTCGGCGCCGATGAGCAGGACGTTGGGGCGGGCGGGAGCGGCCCGCACCGCCGGCTCGCCCGGGGCGCGCGCTCGGCTCCACACCTGCGGGCTGGCCCACAGGGCGACGCACTCACCGCCACCCTCGGCGGGGCCGACGGCAGGCGCTACCGCGAAGCGCAGCTCGATCTCGCGGCCGCTCCAGGCCGACAGGTCCAGGGTCACGGCGGCCGGGGCCGGCTGGTGCCGCCGGGGCACCGGCTGGCGGTGTAGCGGGCGGGGCTGCCGTCCCGGCGCCGCCACGCTGACCTCGAGCGTGATGTCGCAGCTCCTCTCCGGGGCCAGGGGCGTGAAGCGCAGATGCGGCGTGGCGCCCAGCGCCAGCCGCCAGCGTATGCGGGAGCCGGCCACCTGCCGCAGCACGCGCACGCGCGATGCCGACAGGCGCGGCATCCGTTCGCGCTCGGCCGCCGGCACCTGCGCCGGGTCGCGCAGCTCCTCGGCGCCGAGAAAGCCGAGTATCGACATCCAGGCGTGGTCGGCGG
>DATKEH010000264.1:0-2435 GCA_035546355.1 Thermoanaerobaculia bacterium | reverse complement strand
TCATCGGGTCGGTGCGCAGGGCGCGGCGCAGCGGAGCGGCGGCGCCGAGCAGCCCCGCGACGGCGAGGGTGGCCGCCACCCCGAGCACCGCCACGGGGTCGGCGGGGGGAACGCCGAGGAGCATTCCCGACAGCGGCCGCGCCGCGGCGACGGCCGCGGCGATGCCGACGGCGGCGCCGAAGAGCGCCGGCAGCGCCCCCTGGCGCGCCACCCAGCCCGCCAGTGCCCGCGGCGGTGCCCCCAGCGCCAGCCGCACGCCCAGCTCGCGCCGCGCCTGGGCGACGACGAAGGCGAGCAGGGCGTACAGCCCGAGACCGGCGAGCAGCAGCGCCGCGGCGCCCAGAGCCACGCCGGCGGCGCCGGCGATGCGCTGCGGCAGGAGCGATATCCCCAGGAAGTCGTCCAGGGGCTGCACCTCCGGCGGCGGCAGCGCCGCCGCCCGCGTCGCGAGGGCGGCGCGCAGGGCCGCGGCGGCGGCGGCCGGCGGTCCCGCCGGGCGAAGCAGCAGGTGCATGCGGCGCGCCGGCTGCTGGCGCAGCGCCAGGTAGGCGACCGGGCGGGCGGAGACGCCCGGCAGCGGGCGGGTGCTCTCGGCGACCCCTACCACCTCGTAGGCGCGGTCGCCGATCCGCAGCCGCTCCCCCAGAGGCGCACGCCCCGGCCACAGCCGGCTGGCGAGCGCGGCGTCCACCACCGCCACCGGCGGATGGCCGCCGTCGTCGCTGGCCGCGAAGTCCCGGCCCTGGCGGAGCGGCAGGCCGATCGCGGCGAGAAAGCCCTCGCTGACCGTCGCCACAGTGGCCTCGATCCCCTCCTCCGGCCGCGGCTCGAGGCCCGGGCCGGCCGCCACACGCTGCCCGCGGCCGGCGAAGGTCAGCGGCAGCCGATCGAACGCCGCCGCCGCCGCCACGTCGGGGAGCGCGGCGAGCTCCGAGGCGGCGCCGGCGAACCAGGCCGCCCCCTCTTCTCCCTGCAGCCCGAGCGGCGCGAGGTCCACGAAGGGCGCCACCAGCAGCTCTCCGGCGGCGAGCCCCGAGTCGTGCGCCGCGGCCGCGCCGAGCGCGCGCAGGAAGAGCGCGGCGAGCAGCAGCAGGGCCGCCGACGCCGCCACCTGCGCCGCCACCAGCAGGCGCCGCAGCCGCGACCGGGACGCCGCCACCTGCCGCAGAGTCCCCACCAGCGAGGCGCGGGCGGCGTCCAACGCCGCGGGCACCCCGACCAGCGCCGCCACCACCAGCGCGAGACCCCCGGCGGCGAGGGCGACGCGCGGGTCGAAGCCGACGTCGAGGGCCAGCCGCACCCCGGGGAGGGCCGCCTCGAGCAGGCCCACGGCGAGCGGCAGCGTCGCGGCCAGGCCCAACCCCAGGGCGCCGCCCAGCGCCGCCACCAGCGCCGCCTCGCAGCCGACCAGCGCCGCGATGCGGCGCCGCGGTGCGCCGAGGGCGGCGTGTACGGCGAGCTCGCGGCGGCGTGCCAGGGTGCGCGCCAGCAACATGCCCGCGACGTTGCTCGTCGCCACCGCCAGCACGCCGCCGGCGAGGGCCAGCAGCAGCAGCGAGACGGCGAGGGCCGCGCGGCGCAGCTCGCGGTCGAAACCGGTCACCGGCTCCACGGTGGCCGTCAGGTCGCGGTTGGCCACCGGGTGCGCCCGCCGCAGCCCCTCGGCGAGCGCCGCCAGCTCCGCCGCCGCCTGCGGCCGCCCGACGCCGGGGGCGAGGCGCCCCACCAGCTCCAGCCGGTCCAGCGCCCTGTCATCGAGGTCGAAGCCCGGCACCAGCAGCGGCGCCGCGTCGAGGGGGAACCACAGGTCGAAGCGGAAGCCGAGGAAGGTACCGACGAAGCCGGCCGGCGCGACTCCCGCGACACGCATTGGCTGGCCGTTGACGCGCACCACCCTGCCGACCACGCCGGGGTCGGCGCCGAAGCGGTCGCGCCAGAAGGCGTGGCCCAGCAGCACCTCGGGGGCGGCTCGCTCCAGCGCCGGCACGCGACCGAGGGCGGGAGAGACGCCGAGGGTGCGGAAGTAGCTCGGCGAGACAGCGAGGGCCAGCGAGCGGCCGCGTTCGCCCCCCTCCTCGACGGCGACGAGGAGATCGGCGAAGGCGGCCAGCCCGTCGAGCGATCGCGCATCGCGCTCGAGATCGCGGAAGTTGGGATGCGAGGAGGCGCCGACGAGCTCCACCCGTACCAGCCGCTCCGGCTCGCCGATGCCGGGCAGAGGGCGCAGGAACAGCGCGTCGACGATGGCGAACGCGCCGACCGCCGCCCCCAGGCCGACGCCGAGGGCGACGGCCGCGGCGAGGGTGAACCCGGGGCGGCGGCGCAGGCCGCGCCAGGCCAGACGGAGGGCGCCGGCGAGCCCGCTCACGGCTGCTCGCTCCGCAGCACGGAAGCGAGGTCCAGGCGCGCCGCCCGGCGGGCGGGGAGCCAGGCGG
>DATKEH010000263.1:0-2924 GCA_035546355.1 Thermoanaerobaculia bacterium | reverse complement strand
TTCGCCCCGGGCGCCGAAGTGGAAGGCGGGGAAGCCGGCCGCGGCTTCCGACGCCATGTTGAGGGCGAGCCACGAGCGGTTGGTCTCGCTGTTGGCGTGCCAGTGCTCGAGCTTCTTCTTGCGCAGGCTCTCGAGGGTCTTGCGGGTGCAGTCCGGAAAGGTGTGGAGGAGCTCGGTGACGACGCCCTCGACGGCGGCGTCGAGCTCCGAGAGGTCGATGGTGCATTCCGCTGCGAGCCGCTGCGCCTCGCCCAGCGCCTCCCCCGTCTTCTTCTCGCCGAAGACGATCCGTCCCCGCTCGTCGATCCAGCGGTCGGTGGTCACCAGTGGGTTGGCCACGAAGTCCCCTGCGGGCGTCCGATGCACCGGGACGACCTCGTTGACGAGCCCGAGGCGCATTGCCTGGTGGGCGGTCCACGGCCGGCAGAGGGCCAGGCTCTCGGCCGCCTTGGCGTACCCGACGTAGAGGTGCAGGAAGTCCGTGGAGCCGCCGTCGGGAGCCGAGCCGTGGACGGGCCCCGCCTGCCCGAAGACCGCGTGGTCGCCGGCCACGCTGAAGTCGCAGGCCATGCCGATCTCCTGGCCGCCGGCGATGCGCATGCCGTTGACCCGGCAGATCACCGGCTTGTCGCAGGTGAGGATGGCGGTGACCATGTCGTTGAACAGCCGCATGTACTGCAGATACTCGGCAGGCCTGCCGGCGTAGTAGGTGGCGTACTCCTCGGTGTTGCCGCCGGCGCAGAAGGCGCGGTTGCCGGCGCCGGTGAAGACCACGGCGACGGCGCGGCGGTCGCAGCTGGCGCGACGGAAGGCGAGGATCACGTCCTTGACCATCTCGGTGGTGTAGGCGTTGAGCTGCCGCTCGTTGTCCAGCCGGATCCACACCTGGTGCAGCCCCTCGACGGGCGCGCCGTCGCGGTCGCGCACCGGGTGGGTCTCGTACCCCACCTCGCGCAGCGGTACGTCGGGGAGCAGCTCGTGGCTCTTCAGCTCGGGCATCGCGGTCTCCGTCAGGCAGGGTGGAGGATCATGCGCCGCCCCAGGCGGTGCGCCGCCATCTCCTCCAGAAGTCGGTTGAGGTCGCTCATCGGCGCGTGCTCGATGAAGGGCTCGAGGGAGACCTTGCCGCGGTAGATCAGCTCGAGCACCTCGGGGTAGGCCTCCGGCGGGCACCCCCAGGTGCCGTGGACCGTGGCGTCGAAGGCCATCAGGTTGGACAGCCGCAGCGAGAGCTTGTCGGGCGTGAACCCCACCACCATCAGGGTGGCGGCGGGGCCGAGGAGCGAGAACGCCAGCGCCTGCCCGGCGGCGGTGCCGCTGCACTCGAAGACGCGCCAGCCGAGCGACGGCACGCCCCATTCGCGGGCCATCGCCTGCAGCGCGCGGCGATCGACCTGGCGGTCCCCCGCCAGCAGGTAGGTGCGCTCGGCGCCGCACGCCGCGGCGGCGTCCAGCTGCTCGCGGCGGATGTCGGCCAGCACCGTGCGGGCACCCATCGCCCGCGCCACCTGCATCACGAAGCTGCCGACGCCCCCGGCGCCCACCACGAAGGCCACGTCGCCGGCGCCGAGACCGGATCGCCGTACCGCCTGGTAGGCGGTCGACACGGCGTCGGCCACCACCGCGATCGCCGCCAGCCCGATCTCCGGTGGGGTATCGGCGAGCGACACCAGGAAGCGGGCCGGCACCAGCAGGTGGGAGGCGAAGCCCCCGTGGATGTCGTTGCCCGGCATCTTCTGGTGCGGGCAGATGTTGCTGCGCCCGCCGCGGCAGAAGGCGCAGTCGCCGCAGGGGAGCACCGCGGGCACCAGCACCGGCTCGCCCACCAGCCCCGCGTAATCCTCGCCGGCGGCCACCACCCGGCCGGTCACCTCGTGCCCCAGCACCAGCGGCAGCTCGTGCCGCGGCCGCACCGCGCCGCTGGCGTAGGAGAGGTCGGTGTGGCAGAGGCCGCAGGAGACCACCTCCACCACCACCTCGTCGGGCGCCGGCTCGGGCAGGGTGAGGGGCCGCATCTCCAGCGGCTTGGCGGGTGCGACGAGGAAGTAGGCCTGGGCCTGCACGGGGTCCTCCTGCTGTCGAGGACACCCTAGTGGCCGCGCCGCCGCGCCTGTATGACGGCCGTCATGAACGGAGAGCGAGGGAGGAGGTGTAGTGGCCAGCGACCAGGGGACGTGGCTCCCACCTCGGCGGTCGGAGGCGCAGCCTCATCAGGGGCCGGCGCCCGCCCCACCTCGCGGGGTAGTCGCCGATCCACCCGGCGGCGCGGCCCGTGCCACCCGGCCGGCGGTGGTGGGCACGCCGCAGGTGCGCCAACGTCGCCTACGCAGAAGCCACCGCCGCGCGATGACCGAGCCCGCCACCGACCTGCCGACGGCCTCTCCCTCCAGGGTCGTCCCCTTCCCGGGCACGGTCGCGGCGGCCGATGCGCCGGTGCTCCTGGTCGGCAACCCCAACGTCGGCAAGAGCGTCCTGTTCAAGAACCTGACCGGGCGCTACGTGATGGTGTCGAACTTTCCCGGCACCACGGTGGAGATCGCCCGCGCCCGCGGCACCCTGGGAGGGCGCGCGGTCGACGTGGTGGACACCCCCGGCGTCAACGACCTGACGCCGAGCAGCGACGAGGCACAGGTCACCCGGCGGCTGCTGGCCCGTCACGCCGGAGCGACGGTGGTGCAGGTCGCCGACGCCAAGAACCTGCGCCGCGCCCTGCTGCTGACGCTGCAGCTGGCCGAGCTGGGGCATCCGATGGTGCTGGTGCTCAACATGCTCGACGAGCTGACGGCGCGCGGCGGCCACATCGACGTCGACGCTCTCTCGGCGCTGCTCGGGATACCGGTGGTGCCGGCGGTGGCCATCCGCGGCCTCGGCACCCCGGAGATCGCCGCCGCGGTGGCGGAGGCCGCGCGGCCGCGGCTGCCGTC
>DATKEH010000262.1:0-2526 GCA_035546355.1 Thermoanaerobaculia bacterium | reverse complement strand
GCGGCGAAGCTCACCCTGCTGCACGTGATCGCGAGCATCGAGCACGTGCCCTACGAGGAGCTGGCGGACTTCTACGCCACTCTCGAGCAGCGTGCCGGCGAGGCGCTCGAAGGCTGGCGCCAGGAGCTCGCCGACCAGGGGTTGCAGGTGGGGTGGGAGATCGTGCTGGGCCGGCGCACCGCCGAGATCGTCCGCTGGGCGGGCGAGCACGAGGTCGACCTGATCGTCATGGAGTCGCACCGCATCGACCCGCAGCACCCCACCGAGGGGCTCGCCACCCTCAGCCACCAGGTAGCGGTGCTGGCGCCCTGCCCGGTGCTGCTGGTGAAGTGACGACCTTCCAGCGGCGGGTCAAGGTGAGCCGCAGCTTGCGGTACTCCACTTCGCGCAGCGACAGCCGCCGCTCGCCCAGCTCCGCCTCGAGGCGGCCCAGGGCGCGAGGATCGGCGGCCTCGTACAGCCGCCGCCGCAGGTCGTAGAAGTCGGCCGAGTACTCGCCGCACAGCTCCTGGATGAAGGTGAAGGAGCGGCGGTGGGCGGGGCAGGGCCCCAGGCGGCGGATCGCCCCCTGGTGGCTGCTGGTGCAGTACCCCTTGTGGCGCGCGAAGCCGTACCCCGGCCAGCGCCGGTCGAGCTCCACCATCAGGCGGTCGCGGTATACCTTGGCGACGATCGAGGCGGCGGCGATGGAGTAGTTGATGCCGTCCCCCTTGTGGAACTGGTTCTGCGGCACGGCGACCCCCGGCACGTCGCGGGCGTCCACCAGCAGGTGCTGCGGCCTCACCGGCAGCGCCTCGACCGCCCGTCGCATCGCCAGCAGGGCCGCCTGGTAGACGTTGACGCGGTCGATCTCCTCGACCTCGGCGACGCCGATGGCGACGCCCGCAGCGGTGGCGCGGATGGCGGCGTCCAGGCGCTCGCGGCTCGGCGGGTCGAGCTTCTTGGAGTCGTCGATGCCGGCGAGGTCGACGTCCCGCCGAAAGACCACGGCAGCGGCCACCACCGGCCCGGCCAGCGGCCCCACCCCGGCCTCGTCGACGCCGGCGATGCGCTCGACGCCGGAGCGCCACAGCACGCGCTCGAAGTTGAGCAGCCCGTCGCGGTGAGCCTGGCGCTGCTTCTCCTCGTCCACACGGCGCTGTAGCGAGAGGTAGAGCTGCCGCACGCCGCGCCGCGGGTCGCGCTGCAGCTTGCGCAGCAGGTGGGGAGTGACCGGCTCGCCGCCGTCGAGGAGGCGGCGGCGCAGCTTCGCCAGCGGCAGCCGGCGCGGGTCGACGGGCATGGCTCGCAGTATAGCCAGATGCCGATCGGGCACGCCTCTGCGCCCGCCTGTCCGGTCGTGCCTACAACAGCGGGGTGAGGGTGCCGGCGAGGCGATCGCCGGCCTTGTGCAGCACGCCGCGGCGTCGCCATGGCAGCAGCAGCATCTCCTCGCTCTGCGCGACGTCGCCCTCGAAGGTGCTGGCGAGGGTCTGACCGAGCCGATCGTCGAGGACCACGGCGTTGCACTCGGAGTTGAAGCGGAAGGAGCGGAAGTCGAGGTTGGTCGAACCCACCACCGACACGTAGCGGTCGGCGACCACGGTCTTGGCGTGCAGCACGGCGGCCTGGTACTCCCAGATCCGCACCCCCTTGCGCAGCAGGCGCGAGTACCAGCCGTGGCCGGCGTGCCGCACCAGCGGCACGTCGGTCCGCCCCGGCAGCAGCAACCGCACGTCGAGCCCGCGGCGGGCGGCATGGCCGAGGATGGCGACCGCCTGCCGCCCCGGGGCGAAGTAGCCGTTGGTGATCCACACCGTCTCGCGGGCGGCGGCGACGATCGCCGACAGCGCCGCCGCGGTCTCCCTGTGGCCGCGTCCGGGGCGCGACTCGAGCACCAGCACCCGCGCCCCCTCCCGCTCGCCGTCCGCGGGTGGGCCCGCGGGCGGGTCCACCAGCGGCAGCGGAGTGCCCTCGGCCCGTTCCCACCCCTCGGCGAACACCGCCACCATCTCCCACGCCGCCGGCCCTTCGATCCGGATGTGGGTATCGCGCATGGCGTTGAGAGGCAGCTTGCGCCCGCTGCGGGTGAAGTGGGCGTACTCGTTGGCGATGTTCATGCCGCCGGTGAAGGCGACGCGGCGATCGACCGCGAGTACCTTGCGATGGTCGCGGAAGGGGTGCCACCAGAGGCGGGGGAAGAGGCGGTGGAAGAGGCGGACCTCGATCCCCTCGTCGCGCATCTCCCTCCAGAAGGCCTCGCGCGTCCTGAAGGAGCCGAAGGCGTCGGCCAGCACCTTGACCTCGACGCCGCGCCGCCGGGCGTCCCGTAGGGCGGCGAAGAAGCGGCGCCCGGTCTCGTCGTCGGTGAAGATGTAGGCCTCGACCAGCACCTCGCGCTCGGCGCGCCCCACCTCGTCGATCATCGCCTGCATCGTCTCCTCGCCGTCGCAGTAGAGCCACAGGTCGTTGCCGCGGTGGACGGCGCCGCCGCCGTCGATACGCGACAGCAGCCGCTCGAAACCGGGATCGCGAAGCCCGCCGGGC
>DATKEH010000261.1:0-21214 GCA_035546355.1 Thermoanaerobaculia bacterium | reverse complement strand
TAGAGGGCGGTTTTGAAGCCCTTACAGTACTCCTTGCGGCCGCTGCCGATCTCATAATCAGCTTCAAGGAGCGTGTCCTTCGGCATGCTCAAGCCACTTTGCGATATGCGGGTGTCTGCCTTCAGGCGTGCGAACTCGACTTCTTCCCGTTCGAATGCAACCAGCAGTGGATCGCCGGTGGCGACCTCACTTTCGGTGTCAACTTCTGGCGCGACACGTTGGTTTAGCCGAGTGGCAGACTGCGCAAGCGCCGGAAGCGCTGTGAGAAAGAGAGGGAGGGCGATCGTCAGGATGTTCAATCGCACTTGGTATTCCTCTTGCCGAAGGTTTGAACTTGATGGCCGGTTGCCGGGTCGCCTAACGGAATTTGAGTTCAGCGGCGCCACCGGCGGCAGCGATCGGTCGCAGTGAGCTGGTGAGCCAAGACACGAGGTTGGTGGCTACGAGTACTCGGGTGGCGTCCGCTGCAACGAGGGGTTAGCCGACGCCCCCTCGGTTGGTTCCCGCCTCTCGCTGCTCACGCTCGATGGCCTTCCAACGGTCGCAGTCGGCCGAGGAAGACATGCCCGGGACGACGCTGTGCACGTGACACGAGAGCAGCAGACCATCGAGACCGGGGCACTTGATGTAGCTGGTGAGGTGTAGACGCTCGTCTCGTGTCAGCACCGGAGAAGGCCCCGACTCGGATTCGAGACCGAAGAGCGCAGTAAATATGCTACCGCGCAAGTGGGTGTGAGCGCTCTCAGGGCGCCCAGTGGCCTGGAGAAGAGCGTGGAGCTGGGAGTTCTGTTCGGACCAGAGGCGCTCGAGCTCGTCTTGTGACGGCTGCTCGCCAACCACCGCACTGGAAGTGAGACACGAATCTAGGTAGTCCGTCAGCTCAGCCGCAAGCTGAGCCGCTCGTTCGCTGTCGAGAGCTACCGGGGAGCCCGAGGAAAGCAGAACCAGTGTCGCGGCGGTCGGATCAGGCGCGTCATCGCTCGTCACAGACGAAGCTAGGAGAGCTGTCACAAGGAAGAGAGCAGGGAATGGAGCCATGGTCGTTGCGAGCGTCGGCTAACGGATTATGAGTTCAGCGGCGCCACCGGCGGAAGTGGTCGCTCGCAGTGAGCTGGTGAGCCAAAACACGGATTCGGCTGCTACGAGTGCTCGGGTGGGGTCCGCTGCAACGAGGGGTTAGGCGACCAGTCACGGATGTTGCGACGTGGCTGTGGCCGTGAGGTACTCGCTGAGAAACGTCTGCCGATCTAGGCCTCCGAAGAGTTGGCGAACCTGCTGAATGAGCGCGTGGTGCGACGTCTTGGCGAAGAATTCGGGATGTTGAAGCGAGAACCACTTGGAGAACGCGTCGAAGAAGAGGGGGACTTCACCCGCCAGCTGAGAGTACTTGGCGATCGCGTCCATGACGATCAGCTCGGAGAGTTGCGGGTCGAATGGGAGTGCCTCAGGATCGTCGCGGTCTGCGTGCTTGAAGAAGTTCTGTGGGGTGCGGATCGCTTTTCGGGCGAGCTTCGCGATCTCTGGCGGGAGCTTGCCCAGGAAGCCGGTCTCGATGAGGGTGTCATGGCCGGCCTTTCGGGCTAGGTTGGCTACGAGCTCGTAGCCAGCGCCGGCAAGCGTGTGAATGGAGACTGGGTCGCGCTCGCTAAAGTACAGGATGATCGCAGTCTCGAGTTGGCGTCGAGCCGCTTCTATCTTGGAGATCGTCAGCACGGGCACAGGGTTCTCCTGGTCGCCTAACCAGTAATTGGACGACGCGCTTTGCGAGGGCAAGGCGGCGGCATGGTGGCGGGTTGGCGAGGAGGTAGTAGGCGGTAAGTGGCCAGAAAGAATGGGTTTAGTGGGAGGTAGTTGGATGGCAAGGCGGCGAGCGGGTGTCGTGTGGGAGGAAGGGCTCTCCTGCCAGGCTCGGAAGGGGCGACGGAGATAATGCGGGCGCACTCCGTGCCCTTCGGTGCCCGGGGTGGAACGCCGCGGCGAATCATCGGTTTCGCTCGCCACCTCCGCGGGACCGCGAAGGAGGCTGTGCCCCCGCGCCCGTCCGGACCGTGGAGTCGGCTCCCTGGCTGGTGAGGCGAGGGCTGTGCTGCCGAGTATATAGACGGCCGCGGTGGCTGTTTTTCCCGCGCCAGGCGGAAGTCGGCGCTCAGGCCTCCTGGTACTTGCGCATGAAGCCGCGGTCGATGCGGTCCTTGAGGCGGAAGGCCCAGCGGGCGTGGGCGACGAGGGCCTTGTAGCGCAGCAGGGCGCGGCCGTCGGCGGTGTTGAGCAGGGAGAGGAAGCTCGCCTGCGGGGTGTAGGCGGGGGGCGGCGAGCCGTCGCGGGCGGCGAGCAGGCTCTGCCACAGGACAGGCGCCTGGCGCACGGCGTAGACGCCGGCCTTGGGCGTCTCGGGATGGTCGGCGAGGGTCACGCAGTCGCCGGCGCCCAGGAGGTGCGGCGCGGCGAGGCAGCGCAGGGCGGGATCGACCAGCATGAAGCCGCGGGAGTCGGTGGGCAGGCCCGAATCGGCGTAGAGGGGGGAGGCGGTCGGGCCGGTGAGCCAGATGGTGAGGTCGGAGGGGAGGCTGTCCTCGTCGGCGAGCCGCACCGAGGCGGCGGTGACTTCGGCGACCGTGGAGCGCGTGCGCAGGGCGATGCGGCGCTCGGCGAGGGCGCGGCGCGCCCGGCGGCGGAAGCGCTCGGAGTAGCCGCTGAGGATGTGGGGCCCACGCTCGAGGACGGTCACCGAGCGGTCGCCGCCGGCGGCGTCGAGCAGCGAGGCGACGGCGAAGGCCACCTCGACGCCCGCCGCGCCGCCACCGACCATCACCACCTGGCGGGTGCCGGCGTCGCGGCGGGAGGCGAGCTCGAGCAGGCGGCGGCGCAGGTCGCCGGCGCGGTGGAAGGGCTTGACCTGCACCGCGTGCTCCTCGACGCCGGGGCTGGAGGCGCCGGCGGTGAGCGACCCGGTGTCGCAGGAGGCGAGGTCGAAGGGGAGGCGCGTGCCGTCCTCGAGGTCGACGTGACGGGCGTCGGCGTCGATGCGGACGGCGCGGCCGAGCAGGAAGGTGACGCCGGCGCGGTCGGCGAGCGCCGGCACGTCGAAGGAGATCTCCTCGGCGCTGTAGGTGCCGGCCAGGTAGCCGGGCACCATCCCGGAGTAGTAGTGGCGCTCGTCGAGGGTGACGACGGTGGCGGTGAACCGCGGCTCTTCGCCCAGGCGCCGCAGGATCTCGAGGTGCGCGTGGCCCGCGCCGACCAGCAGCAGCCGGTCAGGGGGGGAGGCGGCCGGCGGCACTCAGGTACGCAGGGCGCGGCGGTTGTAGGGCAGCCGCACCAGCAGGGCGGCCATGCCGCAGTTGCCGGTGGCGCCGGCGTAGAGCAGGCCGAGGCCGACGAACGCCGGCAGCAGCAGGAACCAGGGCGTCAGGAGGTAGCCGAGGGTAGTGCCGGCGGCCACCAGCGTGCCGGCGATCATCTGCACCTGGCGCTGCAGCGGCAGCGGCCGTCGGGTGTCCTCGACGACCGGCAGGCCCGCCTTGCGCCAGGCGCGGATGCCGCCCTCGAGGTTGTGCACCGCCGGGATGCCGGCGGCGACGGCGCGCAGCGCCGCGGTGTGGGAGTTGATGCCCACCTCGCACTGGAAGACCAGGCGTCTGCCGTCGAGCGGCGGCAGCTGCGAGAGGTCGAGGGTGGGGAGCGGCATCGACCGCGCGTCGCGGATGCGGCGGGTGGCGTAGCGCTCCGGGTCCCGCACGTCGATCAGTAGCACCTCGCCGGCCTCCATCCAGCCGGCCAACACCCCTGGCGTGACGTTCTCTACCTGCGCCATCGAAAGCCCCCTCGAGGTCAGTCCTGCCGCCATTGTACGACAGGCTCCGCTGCCGCGGCCGCCCTCCACCCCAGCAGCTCGCGCAGCCGCAGCGGGAGGTCGCCGTTGTCCAGGGCGCCGCCGAAGCGCTCGGCGCCCGGGCCGCCGGCGTAGAGGGGGACGTCCTCGCCGGTGTGCCCCTTGGTGTCCTCGGGGTTCACCCGCGGGGTCCAGGTGACGCCGCGCTCAGCGGCGAGCAGCCTGCCCAGGACGCGCTTGGCGTCGTGGTCGTCGGCGGTGGCGCGGATCTCGTCCAGGTGCTCGGGACGGGCGTCCTGGAGGCCGCTCGAGGCCGCCATGCCGGCGAGGTCGAGCGGCCGGGAGGGGTGGCGGACGGCGTCGGTGACGGCCTCGATCGAGGCCCGCTGGCGCGCGAAGGAGCGCCAGTCGACGTAGTCGTTGATGGTCAGCCCGCCGGTGGCGTGGTCGGCGGTGACCAGCACCAGCGTGTCGGGACGGCGGCGCTGGAACTCGAGCACCGCGCCGACGGCGGCGTCGAAGGCCTCCACCTCCGGCACCATGGCGGCGGCGTCGAAGGAGTGGGCGGCGTGGTCGATGCGCCCCCCCTCGACCAGCAGGAAGAAGGGCTCGCCGTCGTCACCGAGGATGGAGAGGGCGAGCCGGGTCATCCACTCGAGTGTGGGCTGGCCGGCGCCGGCGTCGCCGTGGCGCCGGTCGAGCTCGAAGGCGAGGTGGTCCGGCGCGAAGATTCCGAGCAGGCGGCGGGGCAGCGGCTGCGGCAGCCGCTCGGGCGGCTGCGTCCATACCGCGTAGCCGGCCGCGGCCGCCTCCGCCAGCAGGTCCCGCCCGTCGCGGCGCGCCCCCTGCTGGGTAGGCGGCAGGAAGTCCTCGGCGCCGCCGCCCAGGGCGACCTCGGGCGCGCTGGCGAGCAGCTGCAGAGCCAGGCTCTCGGTGTCGTCGTAGCGGTGCAGCGCCTCGCCGTAGAAGGCGGCCGGGGTGGCGTGGGTGAGGGTGGTGTTGGTGACGTAGCCGACCCGCCAGCCCTGGTCGCGGGCCAGGTCGGCGAGGCTGTCGAGGGACCTGCCGGCCGCGTCGACGCCGATCGCCCGGTTCGAGGTCTTGACGCCGGTCGCCAGCGTGGTGGCGGCGGCGCCGCTGTCGGTGACGGCGTTGGAGGCCGACCAGGTGCTGACCAGGCCGACCACCGGCAGCGATTCGAAGGCGAAGCGCCCGCCGGCGCCGCGCGCCAGGAGGCGCGCGAAGGTGATCTGCGAGGCGCCGAGGCCGTCGCCGATGCACAGCACCACGGCGCGCGGCCGCTCGGGCCGCATGGCGAGCAGCGCCACCGCCAGCGCCGCGAGCGCGGCCGCCCCCAGCAGCAGGGCCGGCAGGCGGCGCCTCATCCCCGCGCTCCGGCGACCGGCGGCGACGAGCTCGGGCGGACGACGCTGGCGGGCCGTCCCATGGCCGAGCTAGTGGGCGGCGGGGGCGACCGCCAGCTCCACCAGCGCGGCGGTGAGCATCTCGAGGTCGCGCAGCAGCTGGTCGCGGCGCACGAACTCGTGCTCGGAATGGCCGGTGTAGGGCTCACCGGGCATCGCCGGGCCGAAGTTGACGCCTGCCGGCACCAGGCTGGCGTGGGTGGCGCCGCCGATCGCCAGCGGCTCGGCGTCGGCGTCGCCGGTGTAGTGGCGGAAGACGGCGAGCAGAGTCGCGACGTGGGGCGCGTCCTCGACGTAGTGGGGATCGTAGATGGCCGCCTCGAAGGTGAGCCCGGGGACGCCGCGGTCGGCCTTCCACTGCTCCACGGCCGCGCGCGCGGCGGCCTCGACCTCGGCTGCGCTGCGGCCCGCCGGGCGCCGCAGGTTGATCCCCGCCACCAGCGCGCCGTCGGCCTCGCCGAGGGTGGTCAGCGACAGGGTGAGCGGCCCCATGAACGGGTGCTCGTAGGCGACGGCGCCGAAGCGCTCGGCGAGGTCGCCGGTGCCCACCAGCTCGTCGATCAGCCGCACCATCTGCGCCTCCCGGGTGGCGGGCCACTCCTCGCTGGCCAGCACCGCCGCCAGGTGGGTGATGGCGTTGCGCCCCTCCTCGGGGGTGGAGGAGTGGGCGGCGCGGCCGTGGGCGCGCACGGTCAGCGCCCCCGCCGCCTCCTCGAAGGTGAAGGCGACGTCGGGATGGCGGGCGGCGGCCCGCTCCAGGCGCTGGCGGAGCTCGGCGGTGGGGCGGGCCACCACCGCCATCGCATCCTCGGGGATCTGGCTCAGGAAGGCGCCGCCGGCAAACGCGGTCAGGTGCGGCGCCGCGGGCGCCGCCGGCGGCGCGGACGGCGGGTCCGGCGGCAGCGCCAGGTGGATCGCGCCCCACCCCTTCTCCGCCACCACCACCGGGTAGGCGGCGTCCAGGGCGACGTTGAGGTCGGGCGCCGGGTGGTCCCGCAGGTAGGCCTGGAACGGCGCCCAGTCCGACTCCTCGGTGTAGGAGACGATCAGCTCGACCCCGCGGGCCAGCGGCAGGCGCTGGTCGGCGAGCGCCTTCATGGCGTGCAAAGCGACGGCGATGGGGCCCTTGTCGTCTTCGGTGCCGCGGCCCAGCAGCCGCCCGGGCTCGCTGGTGGCGTCGAGCGAGAAGGGGTCCTGCGCCCACTTGCTCGGGTCGGCGGGCTGGACGTCGCCGTGGGTGATCAGGCCGAGCCGCGCCGGCGCGCCCGCGGGTTCCCCCGCCGGCGCGCTCGCCGGCAGGCTGACCACCACCACCGCGCCGTGGTCGGCGAAGCCGAGGCCGAGCGATTCCGCCTTGTCGCGCAGGTAGTCGGTCATCGCCCGGAACTCGGGGTGCGCCGCGACGTCGTCGGTGGCGGCCGAGACGGTGCGGAAGCGCACCAGCTCGGCGAGCGTGGCCACCACCGCGTCACCGTAGCGGGTGCGCGCGTGCTCGGCGGCCGCCCGGGCGGCGGCGGAGGGGGCCGCGGCCGGGGCCGCGGCGGTCTCGCCGGCGGCCGCCGCCGTGGCGCCGAGGAGCAGCAGTGCGCAGGCCGCCAGCGTGGGACGAGGAGCGCGGGCTACTTGCAGGTACGGCTGCCGGGGCGGCCCTTGCAGTTGCCCGAGCAGCACTCGCTGTTCTCGGTGCAGCCCGCGCCGCTGGGCAGCAGGTCGCAGCTGCCGGTGCTGCAGGCCTGGTCGTCCCCGTCGGTCAGGCCGTTGCAGTCGTTGTCGATGCCGTCGTCGCAGATCTCGATGGCGCCGGGGTTGACGTTGGGGTCGCCGTCGTTGCAGTCCACGTCGCTGCAGTAGGTGTCGTTGTCGGCGTCGGTGCAGCTGCTGCCGCCGCCGAGGTAGGGGGCGACGCTGTCGAAGTAGGCGGCGAAGGCGCCGTCGACGGTGGCGTTGTCGGCGCTGTTGCAGACGTTGTAGACGTCGTAGCCGCAGGCGCCGGAGAGCTGCCCCACCAGCTGGCCGCTGGCGTTGAGCACCGGCGAGCCCGAGCTGCCGCCTTCGGTCGCGCCGTAGGTGTCGCGGCTGTAGATCCAGTTGCCGCGCGGCCAGGAGCGGCAGGTCGGTTTGGAGGTGTCCACCGAGTGGGTCGAGTACGCCTGCGGCGCGCCCTTGGGGTGGCTGATGCGGTAGAGGGCGGTGTTGTGGTTGTTGGCGACCGCGGTGCTGTTCCACCCCAGGAACCAGGCGCCGGACGGCGCCGACTGGTTGAGCCGCAGCAGGGTGTAGTCGCTGGTCTTGCTGGTGCTCACGATCGTCGACCCCGAGGTGCGCGGCACGTTGCTGCCCAGGGTGCACGAGCCGCCGCAGTTGGTCTCGAAGAAGAAGTAGGCCTCCATGCTGCTGGCCTCACCGCCCTTGCTGATGCAGTGGTTGGCGGTGACGAAGTAGGGGATCTGGCTGCCGTCGTCGGAGTCGTTCACCAGGCCGCCGCTGCAGATGTAGAGCCAGGGGCCGGAGGCGAACAGGATGTGGGCCGAGGCGTCGCGGGCCTCCTCGATCGCCGCCGGCAGGTTGCTGCAGTTGGCGTTCTCGACGCAGTTGGCGTTGAACGAGCAGAACGCCTGCTCGGAGAGCTGCAGCCCCTCGCCCTGGCGCTCGAGCAGCGAGTACAGGAACTTCTCGCTCAGGTGGCCGACCTCCTGGACCGTGAAGCGGGCGCCGCGCAGGCTGGCGCGGGTGTCGCTGCCGGTGTAGCGCACCTGCAGGACGGCGGTCTCGCCGGCCACGGTGTGGGCCCAGAAGTCGCCATCGCCGGAGGGTCCCCGCCGGTCGTAGGGGCCGAAGACCTCGCCGCGGTCGCTGTAGACGTACAGCTCGGCGTTGCGCGGCAGGAAGAAGTCGCTGAAGTGGATACGCACGGCGGCGGCGCCGGGCGAGCTGACGGTGCCGGTCCACACCCAGCCGCGCTCGCCGAGCCGGCCGATGGCGCCGTGCTCGAGCTGCTGCGGGCGGCGGTTCAGCAGCGCCGCGCCGGCGGCCGAGAATCGCACCTCGGCGGCGGCGGTCTTGGCGACGCCGACCAGCAGGCGCGGGTCGTCGGTGCCGCGCTCGATCGCCTCCCGCTCTTCGGGGGTGACCCCTACCGCGATCGGGCGGCCGAGGCCGGCGCGTACCTCGTCGCGCAGCAGCAGGTCGAGCAGGCCGCGCTCGGCGGCGGCGTCGCGCTCGGCCAGGCCGCGGGCGGCCTCGCCGGCGACCTCGAGGGTGCCGTCGTCGCCGAACTGGAGGCCGGCGGCCGAGGCGGCGGGGGCGAGCAGGACGAGGGCCAGGGCGGCCGCGGTACAGGTCAGGGCGATTCGTTGCATCGTCGAGCTCTCCTTCTAGGCTACTGCGAGGCGATCGCACGGGAGGCGCAGCCTTCCATGTCAGACGGCTCCTTACGCGCGATCATAGCAGACCCGGCTGCCCGATTCCAGTGTAGCGGCACGCAGTCAAGAGCCCCACGGGCCCTGGTCACCAGCTGCTCGAGGCGCCACCGCCGCCGAAGCTGCCGCCGCCGCCCGAGAAGCCGCCGCCGGAGAAGCCGCCGGACCGCCCGCCGCCGGTGGCCATGCCGCCCCATCGCGTCAGCCCCGGGTGGCGCCGGCGGAACTGCTTGCCGGCGGGGTGGCGACCGAGCCACAGGCGCAGCAGGGGGAAGAAGGCGAGCCACGCCAGGACGATGGGCACCGCCGCTCGCGGCCCCAGCATGGCGAAGGGGAAGGCGGCGAAGAACGGGGTCAGGAAGAGGTAGAGGAACCAGCCGCCGCACCCCTTGGTGAACAGCGCGCTCAGCACGAAGGGGGCCATGAAGGCGAGGAAGCCGATCAGCATCACCGAGCCCAGCGGCGTGGAGGGCCGGTCGCCGCCGGGCGGCGGCGGCGGCAGCGGGTCGCCGCCGCGGATGGCGGTGGCGACGGCGTCGACACCGTCGCGGATGCCGGCGGCGAAGTCGCCGCGCCGGAACCGCGGCGCCACCACCTCGTCGAGGATCCGCTTGGCGAGCAGGTCGGGCAGCGAGGCCTCGAGGCCGTAGCCCACCTCCAACCGCATCTTGCGGTCGTTCACCGCCACCAGCAGCAGCACCCCGTCATCGATGTCGCGGCGCCCCAGCTGCCAGGTCTCGGCCACCCGCAGGGCGTAGCCCTCGAGATCCTCGTCGCCGAGCTCGCGGAGGGTGAGCACCGCCACCTGCGCGCCGGTCTCCCGCTCGAGGGCGGCCAGCCGCTCGTCGAGGGCCGCCTCGTCGGCGGGGTCGAGGATGCCGGCCTGGTCCACCACCCGGCCGCTGAGGAAGGGCACCTCGAGGGCCGTGGCGAGCGCCGCCGCGGCCAGCAGCAGGGCCGCGAAGGCGGCGCCGCAGCGACCGCTGGGGTTGGCGGCCCGCCGCGGGTGGCGGGCCCTCAACGCTCCTCCAGGCGGGGCGTGTCGGAGAGCTCGTCGACGTCGCCCGGGGCGGCGGCGGGGCCGTGGGTGGCCAGGATGCGGCCACAGCGTTCGATCCCCTCGACCAGCGCCGCCAGCGGACGCCCGGCGCGGAGGCCGGAGGCGATCCCCGCCGCCACCTCGGCCCACATCGCGTGCGGCACCGCGGGGTGGATGCCCTCGTCGGCCAGCACCACCACCCGGTGCTCGAACAGGGCGACGAAGATCAGCACGCCGGTGCGCTGGCGGGTGGCGTGCACCCGGTGCTCGAGGAAGGCGGCGCGCGCCGCCCGCTGCACCCGCTCCTCGAGGACCTCGGGGTCGACCAGCCGGCGGCGGAGCGCGGGCAGCCCGCCCGCCAGCCAACCCGCGGCGCCGCCGGCGAGGGCCGGCAGCAGCGACCACCAGAGCAGGTCGGCGGCCCAGCGTCCGGAGAGCTGGAAGTAGAGGAAGGCGCCGGCCACCGCCCCTAGGGCGCCGAGCGCCGTCGCCTTCCAGGCCGCCTCCGGGTGGGCGTCGCAGGCCGACACCACCACCGGCACGATCTCGCCGGCGGTGCCGCGCTCCGCCTCCTCCACCGCCTGCCGCACCCGGCCCACCGCCGCGGGCGGGAACAGGGCCTGCAGCCGCTTCCTCACGGTAGCGTCAACCGTACACCCCCGGGTAGAGGAGCTCGAGGGCGAAGCGGAAGAGGGGCCGGAAGAGCGGGCTGAACAGCCGCCAGGCGATGAGGATGCCGATCAGCCCCAGCATCGGGTGGGCGAGCAGCTGCTGGTAGCGGCGGGCGGTGTCCTCGGACAGCAGGATCTGCACCACGCCGCTGCCGTCCAGCGGTGGCAACGGCAGCAGGTTGAACAGGAAGAGGATGAGGTTGAGGCTGAACAGCACGCTGACGAAGGTGGCGAGCCCGGCGGTGCCGGGGCCGCCGGCGCCGGCGGTGAGCGTGTCGAGGCCGGTGATCGCCTCCGGCGGGCGGAACCAGCCCGCGGCCAGGCCCACCCGGATGAGCACCCAGCCGACCGCCACCAGCGCCAGGTTGGCGGTGGGGCCGGCCAGCGACATCAGCCCGGAGCGGCGTGGGTGGCGGGCCGCCCACTGCGGGTCGTAGGGGGCGCTGGCCCAGCCGAAGACGAAGCCGATCATCAGGAAGGAGATCACCGGGAACGCCACCATCCCCAGCGGCTCGCGGACGATGTGCGGCAGCGGGTTCAGCGACACCTGGCCGCCGTGGTAGGCGGTGGGGTCGCCGAGCTTGTAGGCCACCAGCGCGTGCGACGCCTCGTGCAGCGTGGTGGAGAAGAGGAAGACGGCGTACCACACCAGCAGCAGGGCGAAGGTGGCGCCGGAGAGATCCACGGCGCGAGTTCTACCATGGCGGCTCGGGCGTCGTGATACAACCGCGCCGCGTGCAGGTCATGGACCGCAAGACCAAGATCATCGCCACCCTGGGGCCGGCGTCCGCCGACGCGGCGACCATCCGCGCCCTGGTGGCGGCGGGGATGGACGTGGCGCGGCTCAACTTCTCGCACGGCGAGCACGACGACCACCGCCGGTTCGCCGAGCGGGTACGGGAGGCGGCGCGCGCGGAGGGGCGGTCGGTGGCGCTGCTGCAGGACATCCAGGGCCCCAAGATCCGCGTCGGCGGCTTCCCCGGCGGCGCGGTGGAGCTGGCGGAGGGGAGCGAGGTGACGCTGCTCCAGGGCCCGGGCGACGGGGACGCCGAGACCCTCTACGTCGACTACGAGCACCTGCTCGAGGATATCCAGCCCGGAGAGGAGGTGCTGCTCGCCGACGGGCTGATCCGCCTGCGCGTCACCGCCAGCGAGGGCGATGCCCTGCGCGCCGAGGTGCTGACGGGAGGGCGGCTGGGCAGCGGCAAGGGGGTGGCCTTCCCGCAGTCGGAGCTGCGCGCCCCTTCGGTCACCGACAAGGACCGCCGCGACCTCCGGTTCGGCCGCGAGCTCGGGGTCGACCTGGTGGCGGCCTCCTTCGTGCGCAGCGCCGCCGACGTCGCGCAGGTGGCCGAGCTCGCCGGCGGCGACACCCCGGTGGTGGCCAAGATCGAGCTCGCCGTCGCCTACGAGCGGCTCGAGGAGATCCTGGCGGAGGCGCAGGGAGTGATGGTGGCGCGCGGTGACCTGGGGGTGCAGTTGCCGCTGCAGAAGATCCCGCTGGTGCAGGTGGACATCCTGGCCCGCACCAACGCCGCCGGCCGCATGTCGATCACCGCCACCGAGATGCTGGAGTCGATGACCGTCAACCCGCGCCCGACCCGCGCCGAGGTCACCGACGTGGCCAGCGCCATCCTCACCGGCACCGACGCGGTGATGCTCTCGGGCGAGACCGCCAGCGGCAAGTACCCGGTGCGCGCGGTCGAGATGCTGGACGTGATCTGCCGCGAGATAGAGGGGAGCTTGGGCTACGGCTCGGTGCAGGAGGGGCTGCTGCGCCACGAGGAGCCGTTCCCCTCCGCCACCGCCAAGTCGGCGGTGGACGCGGCGCGGCTGCTGGGCGTCGACACCATCGTCGCCTTCACCGAGTCGGGCAGCACCGCGCGGCTGCTGTCGAAGTACCGGCCGCAGGCGCGCATCGTCGCCTTCACGCCCGAGGCCCGCACCTACCGGCAGGCGGCGATGCTGTGGGGGGTGCGCCCGCTGATGTTCGAGCGCCTGGAGTCGACCGACGCGATGATCGCCTTCGCCGCCCGGCGCCTGCTCGAGCTCGGCATCTGCGAGGCGGGGGAGGGGGTGGTGATGGTGGCCGGCGTGCCCCCCAACGAGCGGCACTCCACCAACCTGATGAAGCTGCACCGGCTGGGGAACGACTGAGAGACAGGGCCGGCTGGGCCCCGTGGCGGTCGTAGGGGCGGGCCTCTGCGCCCGCCCGGGCCGGCACGGAGGCCGGCCCCTACGCCGGAGTGGGCCCTCGTAGGGTCGTAGGGGCGGGCCTCTGCGCCCGCCCGCCGCGGCTCAGGGCAGGACGATCACCCGCTCGGCGGGGAGGGCGGTGAAGCGCCGCCGCGGCGCCCCGCGCAGCGGGCCGGCCTCGACGGCGGCCGCCGGCGCGCCGCCGAGTCCGAAGTGGAGCGGCGCGGCGCTGCCCGACAGGTAGGAGCCGCCGGAGACCACCTGCGCCACCTGCGCGCGGCCGTCGCTCGTCACCGTCACCTCGAGGCCGGCGCCGGGGGGTGCGGCGCCGGGCCGCCGCGGCCGCACCTCCAGCCAGCGGCTCCCCTGCGTGCGGTTGTGCAGCAGGCGGGTGGGGGTGCGGCGGTCGGAGGAGTAGAGCAGCACGTCGACGCGCCCGTCGCCGTCGTAGTCGGCGGCGGCGCCGCCGCGCCACACCCCCGGCGCCCACGGCACCGGCTGGGGCAGGAACCTGCCGCCGGCGTTGGCGAGCAGCAGCAGCGGCTGGCGGAAGGGGCCGCGGAAGGTCGCGTCCACCAGCTCGCGCTGCCCCTTCCAGCGGGCCACCCGCCCCACCCACGAGGGCATCAAGTGCCCGTGGCTGAGCAGCAGGTCGCGGCGGCCGTCGTCGTCGAGGTCCTCGGCGATGGCGGCCCAGCCGAGCCAGGGGTGCGACGGGGCGTACAGGCCGCTCTCGCGGCTGGCGTCGCGGTACGCCATGCCGCCGCTGTCGAGGAACAGGTTGGCGGGCTCGCCGGCGAAGTTGGTCACCACCAGGTCCTGCCAGCCGTTGCCGTCGAGGTCGGCGACGGCGACGCCCATTCCCGCCTCGACGCCGCCGTCGAGGCCGTAGCCGGCCCCGGCGATCTCGCTGAGGTCGGCGAAGGTGCCGTCGCCGCGGCCGCGCAGCAGGGTGTTGCGGTCGCGGTCGTTGGCGACGTAGAGGTCGGGGCGGCCGTCGCGGTCGAAGTCGGCGGCGACGACGGTCAGGCCGCGGCCGACGGGGGCGGCGATGGCCGCCTCGGGGGCGGCGCGGTACTCCCACGGCCGCTCCTGCAGCAGCAGCAGGTCGCCGCGCGGCGGGTAGGCCTCCAGGGGCAGCAGCGCGAATGCCGGCCGCGCGCGCTCGGTGGCGAAATCGGTGTCGAGGTAGCGGGAGAGGTAGAGGTCGAGGTCGCCGTCGCCATCGGCGTCGAGGGCGGCGGCGCCGGTCAGCCAGCCGTCGGCCGCCGCCGGCAGGGGCTGGCGGGAGAAGCTGCCGTCCCCCCGGTTGCGCCAGGCCTGCGCCTCGCCGAGGAAGGTGAGGAGCAGGTCGAGGTCGCCGTCGTTGTCGAGGTCCTCGAACAGCGCTCCCATCCCCCAGCCGCAGGCCGCGGCGAGGCCCGCCGCCGCCGTCACCGCGACGAAGGCGTCGGCGGGGCCGTCGTTGCGCAGCAGCGTGCCGCAGTTGGCGGGATGGAGGGCGCGGTCGGGGTGGCGCATTCCCTGGGTGAGCCACAGGTCGAGGTCGCCGTCGCCGTCGGCGTCGCCCCAGGCGACGCCGCCGCCCACCGTGGCGATGATCTTGGCGTCGCGCATGCGGCCGCGCCAGCGGCGATCGGCCAGCCCGAGCCGCGGCGCCACGTCGACGAGGGCGAAGGAGCCGGTGCTCGCCGCGGGCCTCTCGGGGGTGGCCGGTGGCGCCGCGGCGCACGCCGTCGCCAGCGCGCTCGCGGCCAGCGCGCTCGTCGCCAGCGCGCAGCGCAGACGCCGCCGCCGCCTCACGCCGCCTCCAGCACCAGCCAGGCCGCCGCGCCCCCCACCGCCAGGGCGCTGGCCAGCAGCCGTCGCGGCGGCGGCAGCGGCCCGCCCGCCCAGGGGGTGACGCCGAGGTCGGGGTCGGGCTCGGCGAAGCCGGCGGTGGGGGCCAGCCCACGCCCGCCGAGCGCCAGCACCGCCGCCGCCAGCTGGCCGCCGGCGTACTCGCCGCTCACCGCCTTGGGCGCCAGCACCGGCGGCGGCCCCGCCGGCCACAGGGCGCGCAGCACGCCGGCCTCCAGGCGGTCCCCCCCGACGCTGCCGGAGGCGCCGGAGACCACCAGGTCGAGGTCGTCGGGAGTGAGGCCCATGCGCCGCAGCCCGCGCCGCAGGCGGTCGGCCAGCCGGCGCGGGTCCCGCCCCCAGCCGTGGGCGGCCGCCGTGGGATCGAACCCCCGCTCCCAGCCGCGGACGCGGGCGAGGAGCGGGGCGCCGCGCCGCCGGGCCTCCTCCTCCCGCTCGAGCAGCAGCACGCTGCTCCCCTCGGCGGCGAGGAAGCCGGTGCGGCGGCGGTCGAAGGGGCGGGCGGCCTCGCCCCCGTCCGCCTCGGGGCGGGCGAGGGCGCGGAAGCGGGCGAGCACGGCGTGCACCAGCGGGTTGATCTCCTCGGTGGCGCCGGCGAGCGCCCAATCGCAGCGCCCCAGCTCCACCTCCCGCGCCGCCAGCGCCACCGCCAGCGGCGGGCCGGCCTCGCGCTGGGTGACGGCGACGTTGGCCCCGCGCGCCGCGCAGGCGATCGCCACCTGCGCCGCCGGGGCGTTGGCGACGCTCTCGGAGAAGTGGAAGGGGGAAGCCGCCTCCGGGCCCTGCAGCAGGATGGCGCGCACCATCTCCTCGGCGTAGCGGGCGGTGCCGAAGGCGGTGCCGAGGGCCACCGCCAGGGTGCCGCCGGCGCGCGCCTCCGCGGGGAGCCTGGCGGAGTCGAGCGCCAGGGTCGCCGCCGCCACCGCGTACCGGGAGGGCCAGCTCATGCGCCTGGCGCGCCCCGGCGCCAGCCAGGGGGAGAGGTCGACGTGCTGCGCCAACGCCGCCAGGCGGGAGGCCCGCGGCGGATGCTGGCCGGCCGAACGGTCGATCTCGGCCAGCGCCGGCTCGCCCGCCTCGAGGGCGGCGGCGAGCGCCTCCGCCCCGGCACCGCACGACAGCACGGTGCCGAGGCCGGTCACCACGACCGGGCTCACGCCGCCGGCTCCCAGCGGGCGAAGAGCAGCGCGGCGTTGGAGCCGCCGAAGGCGAGGTTGATCGACAGGCCGGCGGCGGCGGGGCAGGGGAGCGGCCCTCCCAGCACCAGGCGCGCGCCCATCTCCGGATCGGCCGGGCCGGCGCCGGCCGTGGGGTGGACGACGCCCTGGCGCAGGCAGGCGACGGTAGCCACCGCCTCCAGGGCGCCGGCGGCCCCCAGCAGGTGGCCGACGGCGCCCTTGGGGGCGGTCAGCGGCAGCTCGCCGGCGCGCTCGGCGAAGACCTGCGAGAGGGCCTGCCACTCGGCCGCGTCGTTGAGCGGCGTGCCGGTGCCGTGGGCGTCGACGAAGCCCACCGCCTCGGCGCCGAGCCCGCCCTCGGCCAGCGCCTGGCGGATGGCGCGGGCGGCGCCGTCGCCGTCCGGAGCCGGCGCCGTCATGTGGTGCGCGTCGCACGTCGAGGCGCCGGCCAGCAGCTCGGCGAGCGGCCGGGCGCCGCGGCGGGCGGCGTGCGCGGCGGTCTCCAGCACCAGCACCGCCGCGCCCTCGCCGAGCGACATCCCGGCGCGGTCGGCGCGGAAGGGGCGGCAGGGCCGCGGGTCGACGGCGCGCAGCGCGTTGAATCCCGCGTAGGTGAGCTCGCACAGCGAGTCCGAGCCGCCGGCCAGCGCCAGCTCCACCTCGCCGCCCTGCAGCGCGTCGAGCGCCGCGGCGATCGCCAGCGCCCCCGAGGTACAGGCCGAGGAGAGCGTCTCCACCGGGCCGCCGACGCCGAGCTGGCGGGCCACCGCGTCGCCGGGCCCGTTGTACTGCTGGGAGGTGATGGCGGCGAGCCGCGGGCGGCCCGGCTCGCTGCCGATCAGCCGCGCGTAGAAGCGCTCCGACTCCCACATGCCGCCGGTGCTGCTGCCGAAGAACACCCCGGCGTCGGCGAGCTCGTCGGCCGCCAGGCCGGCCTCGGCGAGCGCCTCGCCGGCGGCGGCGAGGGCGAAGCGGTCGGCCAGCGACAGGCGGCGGTCGGCCGCGCCGTCGGCGACGGCCTCCGCCGGCACCTCGGCGCCGATGGTGGTGCGGTGGCGGCCGGTGGCGAAGCGCTCCACCGGCCGCAGCGCGGTGCGGCCGCTGGACAGGCCCCGCCACAGCGCGTCGACGCCGGCGCCCCAGCCGCTGACCGCGCCGAGGCCGGTGACCACCACCCGCGTCCTCCCCGCCGCCGTCATGCCGGCCTCCGCGCCAGCTCCCGCAGCCGCTGGCGGTCGAGCTTGCCGCGCTCGGTGTAGGGCAGGGTCTCCACCACCCGCACGTCGCGCGGCGCCACTCCCGACGGCAGCCGCGTCAGGTCGAGCTCGCGCCCCGCCGCCACCAGGAACGCCACCACCCGGTCGCCGCGCAACGGGTCGTCGACGCCCACCACCGCCAGCTCGGCCACCCCGGTGGCGCCGCGCAGCGCGTCCTCCACCGCCAGCACCGACAGCTTGCGACCGCCGACGTTGAGGAAGTCGCTGGCGCGGCCGGTCAGCCGCAGCCGCCCGTCCGCTTCGAGCGTCCCGAGGTCGCCGAGGGCGACGGTGCGCGGCGTCAGCTCGGCGTCGACTCCCAGGACGCCGCCGAAGTTGGCTCGCGAGGCGACCTCGACCCGCCCGTCGGGCGCCAGCGACAGCGCGACGCCCGGCAGCGGGCGGCCGACCGTGCCGTCGGCCGCCGGGTCGTCGGGATCGGTCTCGAAGGTGATGCCGCCGGTCTCGGTCGAGCCGTAGAACTGGTGCACCGGGCGGCCGGCGCGGCGACGGAACTGGCGGGCGAACTCGGCGGCCAGCGGCCCGCCGGCCGAGATCACGGTGCGCAGCGGCAGGCCCGCGGGCCAGCTGGTCTCGCCCAGGCAGCGCACCAGCGGCGGGACGGCGGGGAAGAACGTCACCTCGCCCTCGGACAGCGCCCGCAGCAGCGCCGCCGGGTAGAAGCGGGGCTCGAGCACCAGCGGCGTGCCGACCACGGCCAGGGAGAGCACCCCGTTGTCGAAGCCGTAGGAGTGCGACAGCGGGATGGCCACCAGCACCCGGTCGCCCGGCCGGATCTCCATGCCGGCGGCGATCTGGCCGATGCCGGCGAGCAGCGCCTCCTCGCCGAGGCAGATCCCCACCGGGGCGCCGGTGCTCCCGGAGGTGAGCTTGACCAGCGCCGTTCCCCTCGGCGCCGCCACCGGCTCGACGTCGCCGAGCGTGGCCAGCGCGACTCCCGCCGCCAGCGGCTCGCCGGGGCCCTGGTGGCGGTGTAGCAGGTAGGCCACGCCCAGCCGCCGGCAGAGCTCGAGCTGGGCCGGCAGCGCCAGCGAGCCGTCGACGGCGACCACCGGCAGGTCGCGGCAGCGCAGGGCCAGGAACAGGGCCGGGAAGTCGGCGACGTTGCCGGTCGCCAGGGCCACCGGGTACGGCGGCAGGCGGAGCAGGCGCTGCCGCCACGCGGCGACGCGCTCGGCGAGCTGCTCGAAGGTGACCTGCAGGCCCTCGCCGCGCGACCACAGGGCGAGCTCGCCGCCGCGGTCGCGGACCAGGCGCTGGAAGGCGGCGAGGAGTGGATGGTGGCCGCTGGTCGTCATCACCGAGTCGCGTACCGCTGCCGCGAACCGCCGATCTCCAGCCAGTAGAAGGGGTGTTCGGCCGCGGCCGGAGCGCAAGTGTAGTCGCGGTACCGGCGATTGCGCCAGACCCGACCGATCCTAGGAGTGTACGCCGCGCACACTCCTGGGCCCCCTTCCTCGGCGGTCCGAGGCGGAGCCTCTCTAGGGCCCCTTGCTCCAGGCGTCGCCTCGTCCCGCCTCGCGCGGGGCTGGGGCGAGGTATGCTGGCGGGCCGCGGGTCGCCATGGACGAGCCTTCGATGCACGAATCCTCCTCACGCCCGGGGCCCGAGAGCTACGACGTGGCGGTCGTCGGCGGCGCCTTCTCGGGCGCCGCCGCCGCGCTGCTGCTGCGCCGCTGGCTGCCCGGCTGCCGCATCGCGGTGGTCGAGCGGCAGCCCCGGTTCGGCCGCAAGGTAGGGGAGGCGACGGTCGAGCTCTCGGGCCTCTTCCTCACCCGGGTGCTCGGCCTCTACGACCACCTGCTGCGCGACCATCTGCCCAAGCACGGGCTGCGCTTCTGGTTCGCCGCCGACGCAGGGGACCCGCTCGAGGCCCTCTCCGAGGTCGGCCCGGCGCGCGTCTCGGCGCTCCCCTCGTTCCAGCTCGACCGCTCGGTGCTCGACGAGCGGGTGCTGGCGCAGGCGGCGGCCGAGGGCATCGAAGTGTTGCGGCCGGCGAAGGTGACGGCGGTGGAGCTGAGCCCTGCCGGCAGCCGGCTCGAGGTGCAGACCGCCGACGGCGCGCGGCAGCTGAGCGCGCGCTGGGTGATCGACGCCTCGGGACGCCAGACCTTCCTGGGACGGCGCCTGGGGCTGGTGGAGAAGGTGGAGGAGCATCCCACCGCCGCGGCGTGGGCGCGCTGGCGCGGCGTCGCGGACCTCGACGGCCGCGCCCTCCTCGGGCCCGACGTGCGGCGCCCTCGCCTGCCCGCCGTGGCGGCCTCGCGGCGGTTGGCCACCAACCACTTCTGCGGCTACGGCTGGTGGTGCTGGGCGATCCCGCTGGCGGGCGGCGAGACCAGCGTCGGGCTGGTGTACGACAAGCGGCTGTTCGCCTGGCCGGTGGAGGGCAAGGTCGAGGAGCGCTACCGCGACTTCGTCACCCGCCGGGTGGCGGGTCTGCGCGAGCTGCTCGCCGGCGCCACCATGGACGGGGAGGACTTCCTCGCCTATCAGCACCTGCCCTACCGCTGCCGCCGCTACATGGGCGACGGCTGGGCGCTGGTCGGTGACGCGGCGGCGTTCATCGACCCCTACTACAGCCCCGGCCTCGACCATGCCTCGATCTCGATCTATGCGACGGCGCGGATCGTGCGCGACGAGCTGACCGGGGAGCTCGGCGGCGAGGCGCTGGCGGCGCGGATCGCCCGCCACAACGAAGACTGGGAGCGCTCCTACGAGCGCTGGATCGGCGCCCTCTACCTCGACAAGTACGAGATCCTCGGCGACGCCGAGCTCACCGCCGCCTCGTTCCTCTTCGACACCGGCATGTACTACCTGGGGGTGGTGGGGCCGGTGTGGCAGGATCTCGAGGCCCTCGGCGACCCGGTGCTGGGCCTGGACATCCCGCAGGTGCGCTGGAGCTACCGGGTGATGCGGGCGTTCCGCCGGCGCATGGTGCGGCTGGCGCGTTTCCGGCGGCAGGCCGGCACCTACGGGCGCCGCAACCTGGGGTGGCGCTTCCACCCCGCCCGTTTCGAGATCGAGCGCCCGCGGGCCCTGAAGCTGGTGCGCCAGGGGCTGGGGCTGTGGTGGCGGGTGGAGATGGAGTACCTGCGCTACCGCCTGCGTCACGGGCGGGTCGACGTCTCGCCGCCGGCGCCGCGGCCGGTGGAAGCCCACGGCTAGCATCGGCGCGATGTCCGAGCCCTTCCTCGCCGCGGTGGTGCAGTTGACCTCGACGTCGGACGCCGAGGCGAACTGGCAGCAGGCCCGCGAGCTGGTGGCCGCGGCGGCGGCCCGCGGCGCGCGCTTCGTCGCCACGCCCGAGAACACCAGCTACCTGGGCCCCCACGCCGAGAAGGTGCGCCGGGCCGAGCCCCTCGACGGCCCCACCTGCGGCCGCTTCGCCGGCCTCGCCCGCGAGCACGGCATCCACCTGCTGCTGGGGTCGTTCAACGAGACCGGCCCCGACGCCTCCCGCTGCTACAACACCAGCGTCCTGTTCTCGCCGGCCGGGGAGCGGCTGGCGGTGTACCGCAAGATCCACCTGTTCGACGTCGCGGTGCCGCCGGACGTCTTCTTCCGCGAGTCCGAGACCGTGGCCCCGGGCGAGGAGCCGGTGGTCGCCGCGACGCCGCTCGCGCGCATCGGCATGACCGTCTGCTACGATCTGCGCTTCCCCGAGCTCTACCGGCGCCTGACCGCCGACGGGGCGGAGGTGCTGACCGTCCCCTCGGCCTTCACCTCGACCACCGGCAAGGACCACTGGGAGCCCCTGCTGCGGGCGCGCGCCATCGAGAACCAGTGCTGGGTGGTGGCGCCGGGCCAGCACGGCCGTCACGACGACGGCGGCCTGCGCCACAGCTGGGGGCACTCGATGATCGTCGACCCCTGGGGTCACGTGGTGGCCATGGTCTCCGATGGGCCGGGGGTAGCGGTGGCGGCCATCGACCTGGAGCGGGTGACGGCGGTGCGCCGCTCGCTTCCCGCTCTCGACCACCGGCGGCTGTGAGGGTCTGATGGCGGTGGCGTCCTACCACGAGCTCAAGCACGTCCTGCTGACCTATCTGCCGCTGAGCAAGGACGCCTTCCACATCTACATCGGCATGGGCTGCCTGCTGCTGTCGGTGCTGGTGCTGCGCCTCTCCCCCGGCTCCTTCAAGGCCCTGCTGCTCGGGCTGGCGGTGTCGTTGATCATGGAGGCCTTCGACTGGCGGGACACCCAGCGCTACCACGACGTCACCGTGCGTGTGGTGGGGAGCACCAAGGACCTGGTCAACACCAACCTGATCCCGCTGGTGGTGGTGCTGCTGGTGCGCTGGCGCGGCGCGCCGGG
>DATKEH010000260.1:0-3296 GCA_035546355.1 Thermoanaerobaculia bacterium | reverse complement strand
CGTCGAGGTCGAGATCGAGTCCCTGCACCCGGTGACGGTCGGCAGTGGCGAGGTCGCCGCCCTGGTGGCGCGGCTGGACGCTCTCTTCGCGAGTCGCATCGCCACGCGTCTCGTCAATGACGAGGTGGGCCTCGAGTTCGTGCACCACCCGCGGCCCTACACCCTGCTGCACAGCTCCAACCACGTGGTGGCGGAGTGGCTGCGCGAGCTCGGCTGCCGGGTGTCCGGGCGCCCCCTGCTGACGCGTTGGAGGGTGCGGCCGCGGACAGGGTTCGGGTGCTCCCGCTCGAGATCGCGTAGAGGCTACGTGCGCAGGAGGTGGAAGAGCGCCACTCGGGCGCGAATCGCCCACGCCAGGTCCCGGCGGCCGGCCTGACGCAGCCCCGGGATCGACTGCAGCAGGAGGGCGGCCTTTCGCCGGTTGTTCAGGGGGATCCGGAAGAGCCGGTCCGGCGTCAGGTCGTCTTCGGCAAAGGCGCTGACGTTGCGCAGTCTGCCCAGCCCGATCAGCGTCAACATGTCGCGCACGCACTTCTCGCAGCGCCCGCAGTTGATCCTTCCCCCCTCCGGGATACGGACGTAGTGGCACGGTTGCATCAGCCGTCGGGCGAGCTCCCATCGCGTCAGCAGCTCGAGCTTCTCCGATCGCCGCATCTCGTCCTGTTCTCCCTGGATGCGCACCGCATCGGTGGAGAAATGGGGGTTGAACACCGGATGCGCGGCTCCCGGGGGCGGGTTGGGTCCATCTCCGTTGGAGGCGAACAGCACCTTGTCGAAATGGCCCTGGAACAGCTGGGCTACGGCGCTGTGCCCGGCGCCGAAGCCCATCGCCGTCCAGTACGCGTAGCTCGGCGCCAGGCTGCGGACGTTGGTGCGCACCGGCAGCAGCCGGAAGTGTTCCTCTCGCGCCAGCTCGCCCAGCCGACCCAGCAGGGCCGCGAAGGCGTCCAGGCGCTCGGGTACGGGTCGGCCGTCGGTGACGTCGAACTTGTTGACGCCGAACAGCGTGATACAGGCACGGATGGACTCCGGGTGGTCCAGCGGATAGTCCAGCCGGTTGCGCCGCAGCGTCATCAGGCCGTCGACCCCGCCGGAGAGCAGGGAGGCCACCCGGCGCCGCTCGGGCGGACGGGTGGGGGCGAAACCGCCGGTCGCCTCGAGCGCCACCAGCGAGCAGCGCGGGTACCACTCGTGGAACACCTGGTTGACCAGCCGCAGGCCGCTCCGCAACCGGGTGCAGAGCGTGTCCTCCACTCGCAGTCGCCTCTCGCCTGTGCCCACAGCCAGCGGCAGGCAGGCGATGGCGAACGCGTCGGCGCTCGGGCGCATGAGGTCGGCCGCCTCACCGTCCGCCGCGAAGTAGAGGGTCTCCCGGGGATGCGGGCTGTCCTCCCACACCAGATCCATGCTGATCCGGCGCCGCGGGCCTTCCTGCCGGTCGGCAAGCTCGGTGAGGATCACTCGCCGCGGCGCCTCGCCGGAAAGCGGTGCGCCAGGTAGTTGCGGCCGCGGACGAGGATCCGGTTGATCCTTCCCCGCAAGGGCAGCCTGCCCTCGGCGTCGAGCATGGCCTGCAGCGTCGCACGCAGCCGCGGGTCGCCGTCACGCTCCGCGAGCAGTGCCAGCGCCTCGACGAAGCGGTCGCGCTCGTACTTGTGTACCGGCGGGTACAGCCGCAGAGCCGCCAGATCGAGTGGTGTCGCGAAGGTCTCGATCCGGTCGAGGTGGCCGCTGGCGCTGAGGATCATCATGGTCCACAGGCATTTCTTGCAGCGCCCGCAGTTGAGGGCCCTGGCGTTCTTCTGGTAGCAGACCCTCAGGTGGGAGTGCACCGGCGGCCAGTCGGCGATCGCCCGCACCTTCTCGAACCGGGTGGCGCGCAGCCCGTCGTGGACCAGCCTTACCGAGCCATCGGTCCAGTGCGGGTCGAGGTCGGGGTGAGAGCCCATCGGCTGCAGTTGCTCCGAGGAGACGCTCGCTGCGAGATAGACGCGTTCGAAGCGCGGCTCCAGCAGCAGCGCCACGGCGGCGAGGCCGGCGCCGAAATACTCCCCCGGCCAGCTGACGTGCGGCTGGCCGAACTGCCGCAGGTTGGTGTCGACCTCGACCAGCTGCAGGTCGAGCGACGCGGCCAGGCAGCCGATGGATTCGCGCATCCTTCGGCGCTCCCGCCGGCGACCGAGGGGGATGTCGAAGCCGTGTACGAAGATCAGGTGGGTGATCTCCTCGCGGTGCTGCCGCAGGGTGAAGAACGAGTCGACCCCCCCCGAGAAGAACAAAGCCACCGGCCGTTGTTGGCGCGCCGGCCTCGGCTCTTCGGCTGCGGCGCGAATCGACACCCGGTGGAGTCGCGGGTACCAGCGAGTCAGGGTCTCCTGGACCTGATCCGCCCCTTCCAGCAGCCGGGAGGAGACACCGCCGTCGATGCTCAGCCCCCAGTTCCTGCGCATCGCCGGGATCAGCGCGATCGGCACGAAGGGGTTGGCGGTGGCCGAGATCGGGCCATCGTCGGTGCGCAACCACACTCGTTGCTTGCGGCCGCCGAGAAGGAAATCCGCCGTCAGCGTCTGCGAGCCGCCCGCCGACTCCCTCCTCACGTTCTGCACGCGCAACTCGGGCATCACGGTCTCCGGCTCGGGCCCGACGGCGGGTGACGCTCCGACGGCATTGGGCTCGCGACATGGTAGCCCAGCGGCTCGGCAATAGAGCGCGCCGCCCGGTTGTTGCAGTGGAGAGCATGCGCGACCCGGCTCGTCAGCAGCAGGAGATCCTCGACCTCGAGCGGCGGCACCGGGCCGAGCGAGCGGTGCGCTTCGGGCGGATGCGGCGGTGGCTGCGGCCGCTGCCCAGGCGCTCCAACCTGGCGAGCTACCCGGTGGTGAAGTGGTTCGCGGACACGGCACGCAAGCGGCCGTACCTGTGGTCCTTCAAGAACCCGGGGCTGCGGCGAGCCGTCTACACCGGGGCGGTAATCGCCTTCCTGCCGGTCTACGGGTTGCAGCTGCTGGTCGCCTTCTGGGCGGCGGTGCTGCTGCGCGCCAACCTCGCCGTCACCTGCGGCATCCAGCTGATCACCAACCCGTTCACCGCCGGGCCGGTGTACTACCTCTGCTACCGGATCGGCATGTGGATCATCCACACCTTCGAGATCGGCGTGGGGCGAGGCGCCACCGGCACCCGCTTCAACGCCCTGGTGCTCGGCGGGGTCGTCGTCGGTCTGGCGGTGGGTTTCCTGCTCGACCTGCTGTTCCGCTTCGCCGGCTGGGAAGCGCAGCGGCTGCGCGAGCGGCACCGGG
>DATKEH010000259.1:0-4707 GCA_035546355.1 Thermoanaerobaculia bacterium | reverse complement strand
GAGCGCGGTTGAGACGGTCCCAGATGCGGGTGAACCGCACCTCGACCTCCAGGCCATAGTGCTTCTCGAGGGCCTCGAGGATGCGCACCTCCGGGGCCACGTGCAAGCGCACCCGCTTGCTGGTGACGAACGCCAGCTCGTCCTGGGTCATCAGGTCGCGGACGTCGAGCATCACCACCGAGAGCTCGGTGCCGTACTTATGGAAGGGCACCACCTTGCTGCGGCAGGCCATCCGCGCCGGGATCAGCTCCAGCACCGCCGGCGGGATGGTCCGCAGGTCCTCGAGCCGGGCCGACGGCAGGCCGTGCTGCTCGCACAGCGCCTTGGCCAGCCGCTCTTCGCTGATCAGGTTCAGCTCCAGCAGGCAGGTTCCCAGCCGGCCGCCGAAGACCATCTGATGTTTGAGCCCGGCGCTCAGCTGGTCGGCGGTCAGCCACTCGCGCTCCACCAGCAGCCGACCCAGCTTGTAGCTGCCTGGGGTGGGAGCGCTGCCTCTGGCGGTGCCCGTTCGGGTCATGCCTCCTGCGGCGAGGGAAGGGGCCATGGTAGCTGACTCGGCACCCTCGGCGGCCACCCCGGGGCGCCGTCCGAAGCGAGGCGCCATGGTATCAGCAAAGCCGCTCCATCAGGAGGTTGTAGGATCCCCCCGCATGCCCCGCCAGCGGCTCGGCGACTACTGGGGGCTGGACGCACGCGGAAGCTCCGTCGCCGTCGAGGTACGGGCGGGCCTGGTGACCTTCCTCACCATGGCCTACATCCTGCTGGTCAACGCCCAGATCCTGAGCGCCGCCGGCATGCCGCGCGAGGACGTGGTGATCGCCACCGCCATCGCCTCGGCCGTCGCCACGCTGGTGATGGGCCTGTGGGCGCGCTTCCCCTTCGCCCTCGCCCCGGGCATGGGGCTCAACGCCTACTTCGCCTACACCGTGGTCGGCGGCATGGGCATCCGTTGGCAGCAGGCGCTGGCGGCGGTATTCGTCGCCGGGCTGCTGTTCCTCGTCCTGTCGGTGGGCGGGATCCGCAGCACCATCCTGCGGGCCATCCCGCGCGCGGTGAAGATGGCGATCATGGGCGGGATCGGGCTCTTCCTCGCCCTGATCGGCCTGCAGAACGCCGGCCTGGTGCGCGACCATCCCGTCACCCTGGTGACGCTCGGGGAGTTGGGGCAGGCGGGTCCGCTCCTGGCGCTGGCCGGTCTCGCGGTGATGGCAGCGCTGCTCGCCCGGCGCGTGCCCGCCGCCCTGCTGCTGGGGATCGCCGGCGTGGCGCTGGTGGCCTGGGGGCTGGGTGTGGCGCCCCTTCCCGAGGCCCTGGTGGCCTGGCCGAGGCTGCCGCGGGAGACGCTGCTGGCCCTGGATTTCCGCGACATGCTCTCCCCCGCCATGCTGAGCGTGGTGCTGGCCTTCCTCTTCGTCGATCTGTTCGACACCGCGGGCACGCTGCTGGGGGTGGGCCGGCTGGCCGGTTTCACCGACGCCGAAGGGGACCTGCCGGGCGCCGACCGCGCCTTTCTCGCCGACGCCGTCGGCACCAGCGTCGGCGCCCTGCTCGGCACCAGCCCGGTGACCAGCTACGTGGAATCGGCCACCGGAGTCGAAGAAGGGGGGCGCACCGGGCTGACCGCCGTGGTCGTGGCGGCGATGTTCCTCGCCGCTCTGGTCTTCACCCCCCTGTTCGTGGCGGTGCCTGCGGTGGCCACCGCGCCGGCGTTGGTGGTGGTGGGGGCGCTGATGATGTCCGGCCTGCGCGACATCGAATGGCAACGGCCCGACGAGGCCATCCCCGCCTTCCTCACCGTCACGGCGATGCCCTTCACCTTCTCGATCGCCAACGGTATCGCCCTCGGCCTGACCGGCTACGTGGTGATCAAGACCCTGGCGGGACGTTGGCGCGAGGTCCACCCGCTGCTGTGGTCGCTGGTGGTCCTGCTGGTGCTCTTCTACGCCTTCGCCGCACCCTGAACCTCCGGCGGCCGAGGGTACACTATCGCCCCGTGCCGGCCCCCGCCGAGACCGCCCACCGGGGCCCCGCCGCCCGGCTGCTCCACCGGCTCTTCGCGCCGGTGGACGCCGTGTCGCTGGCCTTCTTCCGCATCGGCTTCGGCCTGCTCATGGTCCTGCACACCGGTAGCTACCTGGTCGACGGCAAGGCCTACAACCTCTTCCACACCACCAACCTCCGCTTCAAGTACTTCGGCTTCGCGTGGGTCGAGCCGCTGCCGCCGGCGGCACTGGAGGGTGTTTTCTGGCTCCTGGTGCTGGCGGCCATCGGCATCGCGCTCGGGCTCTTCTACCGGCTGGCGGCGACGGTGTTCTTCGTCGCCTACACCTACGTGTTCCTGCTCGACGCGGCTTACTACAACAACCATCAGTACCTGATCTGCCTGTTGGGCCTGCTGATGGCGGTGGTGCCGGCGCATCGGGAGCTGTCGCTGGATGCCCGCCGGCTCCATGCCGAACGGCACGCTCCCGCGTGGGCGCTGTGGCTCCTCCGCTTCCAGATCGGCTTGCCCTACTTCTTCGGCGGCCTGGCCAAGATCAACGCCGACTGGCTGCTGCGGGGTCAACCCATGGCCCTGTGGCTCGGCGAGGGGGACCTCGCGAAGGTCGCCCTGCTGCAGCAGCCCTGGATGCCCTGGCTCCTCTCCTGGGGCGGCTTCCTGCTCGACCTGCTGGCGGTGCCGCTGCTGCTCTGGCGGCGCACCCGCCTGGCGACCTTCCTGGTGCTGGTGGCGTTCCACGTCACCAATTCGCAGCTGTTCAACATCGGCGTGTTCCCCTGGCTGATGATCTGGGCCACCCTGCTGTTCTTCCCGCCGGATTGGCCGCGGCGGCTGCGGCCCGCGGCTGCCGCCGCGGGCAGGTCGCAGGAGGGCCCGATCGCCCTCCCCGCCCGCGCGCCCGGCGTCGCCGCCCTGCTCGCCCTGTGGGTGGCGCTGCAGCTACTGCTCCCCTACCGGTATCTCCTCTACCCCGGCCCCGTCGACTGGACCGACGAGGCGCATCTCTTCTCCTGGCGGATGAAGCTGCGGGACAAGCGCGGCGAAGTGCGATTCGTCGCCATCGATCCGCGATCGCGCAAGCTCATCCCGCTGCCCGGCGTCGCTCCGAGACTGCTCAGCGACCGTCAGCGCCGGCACATGGATCACGATCCCGAGTTGATGCGGCAGTTCGCCGGCCATCTCGCGCAGCAGCTGGCGGAAAAGGGCTACCCGGGGCTCGAGATCCACGTCATCACCAATCTCTCCTTCAACGGACGGCCGCCGCAGCCGATCGTCGATCCCAAGGTCGACCTCGCCAGCCAGCCCGCTCGCCTCGGCCCGGCTCCCTGGATCGTGCCGCTGGCGAGCGACGGCGGCCCTGCCGTCGTGTCGCCCGCCCCAGCCGCACCGGCCGGGGCGATCCCCGCCGCCGCACCGACGACACCTTGACCCCTGTCTCCCGTTCCCCGTAGCCTCGCCCTCCGATGCACCTGCGCACGGGCCTGCTCAGGCTCCTGTTGGTATGCCTGTTCCTCTTTGGCTTCCTGGTGGGCCTGGAGATGATGGGGCTGTCGTTCAAGCTCTTCGGCAAGGGGCTCGCCGAGAGGCTCATGTCGTCGACCGCCAACCCCTTCGTCGGGCTGTTCATCGGCGTGCTCGCCACCTCGCTGGTGCAGAGCTCCTCGACCACGACCTCGATGACCGTAGGCCTGGTGGCCGGCGGGGCGCTGACCATCGAGGGCGCCATCCCCATCGTCATGGGTGCGAACATCGGCACCTCGGTCACCAACACCCTCGTCTCGCTGGCGCACATCACGCGGCGCGAGGAGTTCCGTCGCGCCTTCGCCGGCGCCACCCTCCACGATTTCTTCAACTGGTTGACCGTGCTGGTGCTGCTGCCGGTGGAGATCGCCACCGGCTACCTCTCGCGCACCGCCGGGTGGCTCACGGCACGGCTCGAAGGGGTGGGCGGAATCGACCTGTTCAATCCCGTCAAGGCGGTGGTCGCGCCGGTCGCCGCATGGGCTTCCGCGGGGCTGGGCGGCTCGCCCTGGGGCACCCTGCTGGTCGGCGTCGGCCTCACTTTCGTCGCCATCAAGTTCCTCGTCGACCTGCTCAAGGCGATCTTCTCGTCGCGCGCCGAGCAGGTGTTGCACCGCACCCTGTTCCGTTCGACCCTGGCGGCGATCGCGGCGGGAGCCGCGATCACCGTCATGGTGCAGAGCAGCTCGATCACCACCTCGGCGGTGATACCCCTGGTGGGCGCCGGCGTGGTCACCCTGGAGCAGCTGTTCCCCTTCACCGTCGGCGCCAACCTCGGCACCACCGTCACCGCCCTGCTGGCGGCGCTGGTGAGCGGCAGCCCGGCGGCGGTGGCGGTGGCGATCTCCCACCTGCTGTTCAACCTCAATGGCACCGCGCTGGTGTACTGCCTGCCGCCGGTGCGCCGGATCCCGCTGGCGCTGGCGCGGTGGTTGGGGGACGTCGGCTTCCGCAACCGCCCGGCGGCCCTCGGCTACGTGCTGGCGGCGTTCTACGGGCTGCCGCTGGCGCTGCTGCTGATCACCGGGGCGTTGGACAGGGAGCCCCCCTCCCCGCCCGCCGCCGCTGCCCCCGCAGACCCCTCCCCGGCAGCCGAGAACCCCTGACCCCGGAGCACAACCATGTTCGACCGGCTCTTCGGCAAACAATCGTCACCCCTGGTGGAAGCCGCCTTCGGCCACGTC
>DATKEH010000258.1:0-35879 GCA_035546355.1 Thermoanaerobaculia bacterium | reverse complement strand
GACCCGCCAGGCGGTCAGCGACCCCTGCACGAAGCAGGTCTCGGCGCAGCGCACGGTGACCGCCTCGACGGAGACCTGGGGCTCGATGCGGATCGATCCCGAAACCGATTCGAGCACCGCGTACGCCCCCGAGTTCTGGATCACCAGGTTGCCGGGCGTGCGGATCGACAGCTGCCCGTGGGCGTCGACCTGGATCTGCGTGCCTCCGGGGATGATCATGGTCGGAGCGCCGCCCCCGAGACTCAGCTTCGCCACGCCACCTCCTTCATCGCGCGAACCGCGTCGGCAGCGGCTCGTAGTCCGTGCTGTCGGGCGCGCTGCGCGCCCGCACCAGCAGCTTCTCCTCGTCCCGCCAGCGGTGGTCGAGGATGTAGATCCGCGGATCGACCGGCCGATACCCCTCCTGCTCGAAGAGCCGGCGCACCTCGTAGTGGAGGTGCGGGCTGGTGCTCCAGCCGGTGTTGCCGACGGTGGCGATCACGTCACCCTGCGCCACCTGCTGCCCCGCCCGCACCTGGACCTCGCGGCAATGGCCGAACAGGGTCACGAAGCGTTCGTTGTGGCGCACCACCACCAGGTTGCCGTAGCGCCACCACCCGACGCTCTTTCGCAGGTCGTAGCGGCCGGCGAAGATCACCGTCCCCGATGCCGGGGCGTGGATCGGCGTGCCTGCCGGCGCCGCGAGGTCGATGCCGGCGTGAAAGTCGGTCTTCTTGGTGAAGGGGCTGCGGCGAGTGCCGAAGGGGCTGGTGAGCAGGAACTCGTACCCCTTGAGCGGGCTGATCGAAGGCGTCGACAGCACCTGGTCGCGATGCCCCTCCTCGAACGCCTGCACCTCCTCGAGGAACACCGACAGCACCCGCAGCTCCTCGGCGATCTCCGCCTGCAGCCGGTTCCCCTCCTCGATGGCGCCGGCGTAGAGCGACTGCGGCACCGCGGCCGCGGCGAACGGGAAACCCCCTTGCCCGCCGGCCCCGTCACGGGTCAGGCCGTAGGCGAGGTAGACCTTCTCGATGCGGTGGCGGAGCTGGTCGGCCTCGCTGTCCAGGGCGCTCAGCCGGGAGAGCAGCATCTCCAGCCTCTCCCCCTGCTGCGATCGGACCCGCTGCAGCCGCTCGTAGTCGCCGCGGCTCATCACGTCCCGCACCACCCGTGGGGCGAGGGCGCAGGCGCCGGCGATGCCCGCCAGCCAGGCGAGAGCCATCGCTGCGCCGAGGGCGAGATGGCCGCGGGTGAGGAAGAAGTAGCGGACGCCGCGCCGTATGTCCGGGCCGTGGACCTGGATCTCGAGGCAGGGCCGAGGGGACGCGCGGCGGCCTCCTCCCACTCCAGCCGCCGAGCCCGCCCGGCGCCTCCCCCACTCCCTCAGCACACCGCCGCCCCCGCCGGATCGAGCCGGTCCAGCGTCGCCTCGTCGGCGTGCCGGGCCATCGCCTGGCGCAACTCGCGCCACACCCCCTCGCCGCCGGCCACCACGTTGCCGCCGACGAAGTAGGAATCGCCGCCGTCGAGGTCGGTGAAGCGGCCGCCGGCTTCCCGCACCAGCAACAGCCCGGCGGCGATGTCCCACGGCGACAAGCGGAACTCGAAGAAGCCGTCGTAGACGCCGGCGGCGGTGAACGCCAGGTCGAGCGCCGCCGCGCCGCAGCGGCGAATCCCCCGCGCCTGCAGGAAGATGTCGCGAAACGCCCGCAGGTAGAGGTCGAGCGCGGCGTGGGCGCGAAAGGGGTAGCCGGTGGCGAGGAACGAGCCGGCGAGCCCCGGGCGTCGCGACACCCGCATCGGGCGATCGTTCCAGTAGGCGCCCCCGCCGCGCAGCGCGGTGAAGAGGTTTCCGCCCTGGGGATCGAGCACCACCCCGGCCAGCGGCTCACCTCTCTGCCGGCAGGCCACCGAGACGCACCACGTCGGGTGCCCCTGCAGGAAATTGTTGGTGCCGTCGAGAGGGTCTATGACCCACTCCAGCTCGTGCGTACCCCCATGGGCTCCCCCCTCCTCGGCGAGGAAGGCGTGATCCGGGAAGCGGCGGCGGATCGCCTCGACGATCACCTGCTCGCTCTCCCGATCGGCGGCGGTCACCGGGTCGTTCTGGCCCTTGGCGGCGATCTCCAGCCCGGCGCTGCGAAAGTGGTGCCGGAGCACTTCGGCCCCGGCACGAGCCGCCTCCACGGCGGTCGCGAGGATCGCTTCCGGGCTTTCCATCGGCGGCGCCATCTTAGCATCGGGGCGGCGCCCGAGCTCGCTCGCCGATCGCCACCGGCGCCGGGATCGGCCCCTACGACGGCAACGCGACGCGGCGCCCCGCCAACAGGGTGCCCGCGGCCTTGCCCTGCAGCACCCAACCGGCGAATGGCGTGTTGCGCGATCGGCTGCGGAAGCGTGCCGGCTCGACGCGCAGCCGCCCATCGAGGTCGAGGAGCGTGACGTCGGCCGGCGCGCCCGGCCGCAGCGTGCCCCCCGGCAGTCCGAGGGCGCCGGCGGGGCCGGTAGAGAGCAGGTGCACCAGGCGCGACAGGCTCAGCACGCCGGGGCGTACCAGGCGGTCGAGGCACAGGGCCACGGTCGACTCCAGGCCGACGACGCCGAAGGGCGCGCAGTTGAAGCTCTGGTCCTTCTCGTCCTGGTGATGCGGCGCGTGGTCGCTGGCGATGGCGTCGATGGTGCCGTCGCCGAGGCCTGTCATCAGGGCCTCGCGGTCGGCCACGGGCCGCAGCGGCGGCTTCATCTTGGCGTGGGTCGAGAAGCCACTGCTCGCCACCTCCTCGTCGGTGAGCAGGAGGTGGTGCGGAGTCACCTCGCAAGTGACCCGCAGCCCAGCCTGCTTCGCCCGCCGCACCAGCTCGAGGCTGCGGCCGGTGGAGAGATGGGCCACGTGGTAGCGCCCGCCGGCGTCCTCCAGCAGCAGCAGGTCGCGCGCCACCATCACGTCCTCGGCGGAGCCGGGAATCCCCTCCAGCCCGAGCCGCGCCGACCACTCCCCTTCGTGCATCACGCCGCCCGCCGACAGGTGCAAGTCCTCGGCATGCTGGATCACCGGGATGCCGTAGTGCTGGGCGTAGAGCAGCGCGCGGCGCATCAGCTCGGCGTTCATCACCGGCAGGCCGTCGTCGGAGACCGCCACGGCCCCGGCCGCCACCATGTCGCCGACCTCGGCCAGCGCCTTGCCTTCGAGGCCCTTGCTGATGGCGCCGATCGGATAGACGCGGGCGAGACCGTGCCGCGCCGCCTCGCCGCGGATGTGCTCGGTCACCGAACGGTTGTCGTTGACGGGCTGGGTATTGGCCATGCAGGCCACGGCGGTGAAGCCGCCCGCCGCCGCCGCCATCGTGCCGCTGCGCACGGTCTCCTTGTACTCCTGGCCGGGCTCGCGCAGGTGGACGTGGATGTCGATGAACCCCGGAGCGACGACCAGCCCGGCGGCGTCGACCACCTCCACCCCCTCCTCGGGGGCGATGCTCTCCGCGACGCGGTCGACGAGCCCGTCCGCCAGCAGCACGTCGTAGAAGCCGTCGAGCTCCTGGCTGGGATCGACCACCCGCCCGCCGCGCAGCAGCGTCCTCACCCCGCGTCTCCCCGCGCCGCCGACAGCAGGTAGAGCACCGCCATGCGGACGGCCACTCCGTTGGCCACCTGCTCGAGGATCACCGAGTAGGGCCCGTCGGCGACCGAGCTGGCGATCTCGACGCCGCGGTTCATCGGGCCGGGGTGCATGATGATCACGTCCTCTTGGGCCCCGGCGAGCCGTTCGGGCGTCAGCCCGAAGAGGGCGAAGTACTCCTTGAGCGACGGGAACAGGGGGCGCCCGACGCGCTCGAGCTGCACCCGCAGCATCATGATCACGTCGGCGCCCTGGACCGCCTCTTCCAGATCGTAGGCGACCGCGACGCCGAGGCCGCCGATCCCCGGAGGCATCATGGTGCGGGGGCCGGCGACCACCACCTCGGCGTCGAGCTTGCGCAGCAGGTGGATGTTGGACCGCACCACCCGGCTGTGCTCGATGTCGCCGACGAGGGCCACCTTGAGGCCGCGGATCCGCCCCTTGCGCTGGCGGATGGTGAAGGCGTCGAGCAGCGCCTGGGTGGGATGCTCGTGGGCCCCGTCGCCGGCGTTGATCACCCCGGCCGCGAGGCGCCGCGCCAGCATGTGCGGCACCCCGGGGTCGGAGTGGCGGATGACGATCAGGTCCGGCGCCATGGCCTGCAGGTTGAGCGCGGTGTCTACCAGGCTCTCCCCCTTCGACAGCGCCGAGCCCGAGGAGGAGAAGTTGAGGCTGTCGGCGGAGAGCCGTTTCTCGGCGATCTCGAAGCTCGAGCGCGTGCGGGTGGACGACTCGAAGAAGAGGTTGATGACCGTCTTGCCGCGCAGGGTGGGGACCTTCTTGATCGGCCGCTCCGCCACCTCGCGGAACGACTCGGCGGTGTCGAGGACGAGCTCGATCTCCTCGGCGGAGAGCTCGGCGATGCCGAGCAGGTCCTTGCGCGTCCAGGTCGGCTCCATCGTCACTCCTCGGCCCTGCCCACCCGTACCACCTCGTCGCGCCCGTCGGTGGCGGCGAAGGCGACCTTGATCAGCTCGTCGCGGGCGGTATCGGCTCGCCGCCCCACCACGTCGGCCTGGATCGGCAGCTCGCGATGACCGCGGTCGATCAGCACCGCCAGCCGCACCGCGCGCGGGCGGCCGTAGTCGATCAGCGCGTCGAGGGCGGCGCGGGCGGTGCGGCCGGTGAACAGCACATCGTCGCACAGCACCACCACGCGGTCGTCGACCGGCTCGGGGAACCGCGTGGAGCGCACCACGGGCTGCGGGCCGATGGTCGACAGGTCGTCGCGGTAGAGGGTGATGTCGAGCTCCCCCAGCGGCACTGCGACGCCCTCCATGGCGGCGATCTCGGCGCCGATCGCTTCGGCCAGCGGTACGCCGCGGGTGCGGATGCCGACCAGCATCAGGTCCCGGACGCCATGGTTCTGCTCGACGATCTCGCCGGCCATCCGGCGTACGACGCGACGGATCTGCCGGGCGTCGAGGATGCGGCGTGCGCCTTGTTCGGGAGGCACTGAGCAGGGTCTCCGGGTCCGCGGCATGGTATGGCCGCCCCCCCCTGGGTGTCAACGCGAGGCGAGGGGTCTGCTTGCCCGCGCCCATCTCCTCCTCTACAATCCCGGCGACCCGCGAAGGTGACATGCCGCGCACCGCTCCACAGTCCGACACGCCGCAGGGTTGGAGGCGCTACCGCCAGGAGATCCGATTCCTGGTGGTGTTCCTGCTGGTGCTCACCGGCACCTTCACGCTGCTGTCGCTGAACAGCGTCAACGACCACGTCATCGAGCCCTTCACCGCCTCGATCGCCAGGGCGAGCGGCGTCAGCCTGGATCTGCTGGGCCAGGACATCACCCGCACCGGCACGGTCCTGCGCAGCCCCCGTTTCGCCGTCAACATCCGCAACGGCTGCAACGGCGTCGAGGCGATGGTCATCTTCCTCGCCGCGATCCTCGCCTTCCCCGCCGCCTGGGCCGCTCGGCTGATCGGGCTGGTCCTGGGGGTGCTGGTGATCCAGCTGGTGAACCTGCTGCGAGTGGTGGCGCTGTTCCTGACCGGCGCCTACCTCCCTTCCTGGTTCGACAGCTCCCACACCGTGGTGTGGCAGACCGTGGTCATCCTGGCGGCGGTGCTGCTGTGGCTGTTCTGGGCGAACCGCTTCGCCACCCCGCGCGTTCGGGCCGAGGCTGGCTGAGGCGGTGCGCCGCAACGGGCGATGAGGCGCGGCGGCTCGGCTCGGCCGGCCGCGGCCTCGCGGGCGTCTGGCGGCCCCTCCTGGCCGCTGCAGCTGACCCGCAACCTGCTGCTCTGGCTGCCCCCGGTGGCCCTGGTCTGGCTTCTGGTCACTCCCTACTACAACCTCTTCCTCACGCACGCCGCGGAGAACCTGGTCCGCCTCACCGAGCGGCCGGACGTCACGCGGCTGCAGACCCACGACCGGCACCACCTGGTCATCACCCGCACTGGTGCACGCGTCCCCGGTCTCCCCTACTCGGTGCGCACCACCGACGTGCACTTCCACCTGGTGCTGCTCGGGGCGCTGTTCCTGGCCGTGCCGAGCGTGCCCTGGCGCCAGCGCCTCGCCAACCTCGGCTGGGCGCTGCTGGCGACGGTGTTCTTCCACCTCCTCGACCTGCTGTTCTGGGTGAAGTTCGTCTACGCCACCCAGCTCGGTGCCTGGAGCGCGGCCCGCTACGGAGCGTTCGGGCAGAATTTCTGGGGGCTCGGCAAGCACCTCCTCGACCTGCCCGTCAAGCTGGCCCTGCCGCTGGCGCTGTGGGGCGTGGCCTATCTCGGAGAGCTGCGGCGCCGGTAGAAACCCTCCCATATGTTGTGGTTGTAGATCTGAGAGACTACCCGATCTTGTGGTCTGCCCCGCGGCTCTGCTATCCTGCGCGGGAGGCCACCCGTCGATGAAGCTGCGCCGTCTCGAGATCTCGGGATTCAAGTCGTTCGTCGACCCGGTGTCCCTGGACTTCGCCCCCGGGATCACCGCCATCGTCGGCCCCAACGGCTGCGGCAAGAGCAACCTGTCGGACGCCATCAGCTGGGTGCTCGGCGAACAGAGCGCCAAGTCGTTGCGCTCCGATAGCATGGAGGAGGTGATCTTCAACGGCTCCGAGCGCCGCAAGCCGCTCGGCATGGCCGAGGTCACCCTCACCCTCGAAGCCGATCCCTCCTTCGAGGGGGCCGAGGAAGGCCTGGTGCGCATCAGCCGCCGCGTGCTGCGCGGCGGCGAAGGGCAGTATCGGCTCAACGGCAAGCGGGTGCGGCTCAAGGAGATCCGCGATCTGCTGATGGGCACCGGCCTGGGCATCCGCGCCTACTCGATCATCGAGCAGGGCAAGATCGGCCTGATCCTCTCGGGCAAGCCGCAGGAGCGGCGCAGGCTGCTCGAGGAGGCTGCCGGCGTCACCCGCTACAAGGAGCGCCGGCGCATCGCCGAGGTCAAGCTCGAGGAGGCCACCGCCAACCTGCTGCGTCTCGAGGACGTGCTGCAAGAGGTCGAGCGCGCCCTGCGCGCCCTGAAGCGCCAGGCCGCCGCCGCGCGCCGGTTCGAGGAGCAGCGGGAGGCCCTCGACGGCCTTGTCGAGGAGGTGCTCGCGGGCCGCTGGGCCGCCCTCGCCGCCCGCGGGGTCGAGCTGCGCGGCCACCTGGCAGCGGCGGTCGCCGCCGAGCAGGAGGTCCTGTCGGCGCTACACCGGGGCGAGGCGGCACTGGCCGAGGGGCGGGAGCGGAACGACGCCATGGCCGCCGGGGTCGCCGCGCTGCACCGGCGCGACGCCGAGCTGGCCGCCCGCATCGAGGGGCGGCAGGCCTTCCTCGAGGGGGCACGCGGCACCCTGCAGCAGATCGGCGAGCGGCTCGCCACCGGCGGCAGCGCTGCCGCCGAACGGGGCGCCGAGCGCCAGCGCCTCGTCGCGGCGCGAGGCGAGCTGGCGGTGCGGCGCGAAACGTTGGCGCGGGAGCAGCGGCAGGCCGAGCTGGCGGTGACCGGCGACCAGCAGGAGCTGGCGGCGCGCGCCGCCGCCGTCGCCGAGGCCGAAGGGCGCCTGGAGCGGCTGCGGGCGCGGCTGCTGGAGTCGCTGGCCGCCCTCGAGGCCGCCCGCGGCGATCTCCACCGCCAGCACACCGAGGCCGAGAAGGCGGCGCTGCGACGCCATCACCTGGAGAAGGAGACGGCCGAGCACGGCGAAGACCTGGCGGAGGCCGCGGGCGCCCACCGCCAGGCCGACGAGCGGGTGCGGCAGCTCGAGCAGCGGGTCGCCGCCGCCGCCGCCGAGCGAGGGCGCATGGCGACCGACCTGGAGACCGTCCTGGCGCGGGAGACCGAGCTGTCCCACCGGGCGCAGGCGCTGGACGACGAGGCGAGGCGGCTCGGGCACCGGCGGGAGGTGCTGCTGCAGCTCGAGCGCGACCTCGATCGCAGCCGTGCCGCGCTGCGCGAGCAGCTGGCTAGCTGCGGCGTCGACCACCCCGAGTTCCTCTCCGATGGGCTGCACGCGCCGGACGGTTGGGAGCGTCCCCTGGACGTCTTCCTGCGCGCCCTCAGCGACGCGGTGCTTCTCCCCGAGGAGGCCGACGCCCTCTCCCTGGCGGCGGCGCTGCAGGGCGCCGGCGCCCGCGCCATCCTCATCACGCCGCTGGCCGGCGAAGTCCCGGCGGCGGCGGCGCAAGACCCTGCCGTGGTCGGCTCGCTGGCCGCGGCGCTGCGGCTGCCCGACGAGGTGGCCGCTTCCCTGCCGCCGGCCTTCCTGGTCCGCTCCCCGGAGGACGCCAGGCGCCTGGCCGGCCAGCACCCCGGCGCCGCCTTCCTCACCGCCGACGCGCTGTGGGTGCAGGGGGGGGCGATCCATCTCCCCGGCGACGGCGGCCAGCCGGGAGTGCTCGAGAGACGCCAGGAGCTGACCGCCCTGGACGAGCGCTCGCGGGCCTGTGACGCGGAGCTGACGGCGGTGATCGCAGACCTCGACGAGGTGGTCGCGCGGCGCACCCAGCAGGCGCAGGAGATCCACGGCCGCGACGCCGTCCTCTCCGAGCTGCAGCGGGAGCTGGCGGTGGCCCAGGCGCGCCGGGAGGACGCGGCGGAGCGGGTGCGGCGGCTGGAGAGGCAGACCCAGGCGTTCGTCGGCGAGCAGGCGCGCCTGGAGGCGGAGCTCGCCAGCATGGGCGAGCACCGGCGCCAGCTGCAGCAGGAGCTGGCGACCCGGGAGAGCGAGCACGCCGCCGTCGAGCGGGAGCTCGCCAGCGCCGAGCAGGGAGCGCACCAGGTGCGCCAGCAGCGCGAGGAGCTGCGCACCAGCGGCGCCGAGCGGCGCGGCCTGCTGGAGGTGTTGCAGGAGCGCCTGCGGGGTCACGACCAGGAGATGGCCCGCCTCGACCGCGAGGTCCGCGCCGCCGCCGACCATCTGGCCCGTTGGCGCCAGGAGGAGGCCAGCCTCCAGGCCCGGCAGCGCGAGCTCGAGACGGCGCGCGACGAGGCGGAGGTCGAGCTCGCCGCGGCGCTGGCCGAGCGGGAGGGGGCGCACGAGGAGGCCGTGGCCGCCCAGCAGCGGCTCGATGCGGCGCGGCAGGAGCTGCGGGGGCGCGAGGAGGAGGTCGGCGCGCTGCGCGACCGGCGCGAGGAGCGGCGAGGGGCCGTAGAGGCCATCCGCCTCGAGCTCGCCACGCTCGGCAGCGAGGAGCAGCACCTGCGCCAGGCGTTCGCCGACCACCTCCACCGCGAGCTTCCCGCCGAGCCGGGGCCGGTGCACCCCGATCTGACGGCCGCCGAGGAGCGCCTCGCCGCCGCCCGCGCCGCCCTGGAGCGGCTCGGGCCGGTGAACGTGCTCGCCGCCGAGGAGCACGCCGAGCAGGAGGAGCGCCACGCCTTCCTGACCACCCAGCGGGCCGACGTCGCCCGCTCGGTGGACACCCTGCGGCGCACCATCCGCGAGATCGACGCCACCTCCAACGAGCGCTTCCGCGCCGCCTTCGAGGAGGTCAACCGCCACTTCGGCCGCGTCTTCACCTCCCTCTTCGGCGGCGGCGAGGCGGAGATGCGCCTGCTCGACGACGAGGACCTGCTCGAGGCCGGCATCGAGATCGTCGCCCGTCCGCCCGGCAAGCGACTCCAGAACCTGATGCTGCTGTCGGGCGGCGAGAAGGCCCTCACCGCCATCGCCCTGCTGATCGCGCTGTTCCACGCCAAGCCCTCGCCGTTCTGCATTCTCGACGAGGTCGACGCGCCGCTGGACGACGCCAATACCGTGCGCTTCGTCGACGTGGTGGAGACCATGAAGGCGGAGACGCAGTTCATCGTCATCACCCACAACAAGCTGACGATGCAGGCGGCCTCGACCCTCTACGGCGTCACCATGCAGGAGCGCGGCGTCTCCAAGCTGGTCTCCGTGAGCCTCGACGCCGTGCAGCCCGAAGCCGCTCGCGCCTCGGCCTGAGCCCAGGTCCCCTGGCACCTCGGTTGCACCAGGGTCCGTCGGACGACCATGGAGGCAACCGTGGCAGAGAAGCGAGCTCCCCTGGTGGGTGTGGTGGGGACCGGTCGCGACGTCCGTGGACTGCTCGGCGACGTCCTCGAGGACGAAGGGTACGAGACGGTCTGTCTCGCCGCCGAAAGGGGCGAGCTGCCGGTGGACCAGATCCTCGTTTTCGTCGCCGACCACGATCCCGACGTCATCGTCTTCGATCTCGCCTCCCCCTTTCGCGACAACTGGTTCGCCCTCGAACGGCTGCAGCGGGCGCGGGTGATGCGCGGGCGCCGGCTGCTGGTGACCACTCCCGATTGGGGCCTCGCCCAGGAGCTGCTGTGCGACCAGCAGGTCTGGGAGATAGCCGGCCGCCGCCGCTCGGAGCTGCGCGGGTTCCTGCGGGCGGTCCACGACCTGTGCCCACCGCCGCCGCTCCCCCAGCGCGTCATCCCCTTCGCCAGGGCGTAGCGCGCCGCGCCCCGCGCGCGGCCGGGAGGGCGGCGGCTCCGACGGATGACTTGGCCGGTGAGAGCGGGTACAATCCTGCGGCCCCGGAAACGCCCGCCCTCGCCGACGTAGCTCAGTGGTAGAGCAGCTGATTCGTAATCAGCAGGTCGCCGGTTCAAATCCGGCCGTCGGCTCCAGCTTTCGCGCCAGCAGTTTGGCCCTAAAGACCTTCACTCTAAGCTAGTTAGGCGCTTCTTCCTGCCCTGGACACAAGGGGACAGGAGTGCCCACGTGTGAGAGTCGCCCGGGGAGTCGAAGGGGACTCGCTCCGGCTCGGGTCGCACCCTGGCAATTCCTACACAGTGGTATGTAGGAACTTCCGCGCGGCGGCGGACGGATAGCATCGGCTCATGTCTCGAGACCGCGGTCGCCGCCGGCTGGTCGCCCTCGCCGCGGCGACCTGGCTCGGCCTCGCCGGCGTCTGCGCCTGGCGCACCGCCGGCGGCGCGTCCGACGACGCCTACATCACCTACCGCTATGCCCACAACCTGGCGCGCGGCGACGGGCTGGTGTTCAATCCGGGGGAGCGCGTCTTCGGCGCCACCGAGCCGGGGTGGGTGCTGGCGCTGGCGGCCGCCCGGCGCCTGACCGGCGCGCCGCTGCACTGGCTCGGGCCCCTGCTCTATGGCGCGTCGCTCGCGGCGCTCGCGACCCTGCTGCTGGCGTCGGTGTGCCGGAGCACGCCGTCGCGATGGCCCGAAGCGCTCGCCGGCGGCACTCTCCTGGTGACCTCGTCGACGCTGTGGGTCAGCCAGGGGTTCGGATGGCCGTTGGCGCTGGCACTGCTGGCCGCAGCCGGCCATTGGGCGCCCCAGCGGCCGGCGCTGGCCGGCTCGCTGGCCGGGTTCGCCGTCTGGTGTCGTCCCGAAGCCGGGCTCGGTGTCGCCCTGCTCGCCCTGCTCGAGCTGCGGCGCAACCGCCGCGTCCCCTGGCTGCTGGCAGGCGCGGCCGCAGCCGGGGTGCTCCTCGGAGTGGCGCTAGCCACCGCCTACTACGGCAGCCCGCTGCCCCACACGTGGGTCGCCAAGCAGGCCGCCGCCCCCGCCGGCCTCTCCGCCCTCGAGCGCTGGAGGCTCTACCACGCCGTCGACTGGCGATTCCTCCACGGCCATCTCGGAGGCCTGGCCCCGGCGCTGTTCGCCGGCGGCCTGGCCGGGGCGGTGCCGCTCCTGCGGCACGGCGGCGCGGCGGCACGTCTCGTCGTCCTGCTGGCGGCCGTGCTGGCGCTCGTCCAACCGCTGCTCGGCGCCTCCTACTCCCTCTGGTACCAGATCCCTGCCGTCGCCGCGGTGAGCTTCGCCCTCCCCTTCGCTCTCGGCACCGTGGCCCGCTGGCTGGCGGCGCACGCGCCGGCGGCGACACGCCCGGCGGCCTTCGCCGCCGCGGCGGCGCTGGCGATCCTCCTGCTGCTGCCCTGGCTGGCCCACCACGCCCGCTTCCTCTTCGCCCCGCGGCAGGAGACGTATCTGGACTCCTACCGGCGGGCGGCACAGTGGCTGGCGCGCACGACGGGACCGAACGCCGACCTCGCCACCACCGAGATCGGCATCCTCGGCTACTGGTCCGACCGCCAGGTCGAAGACCTGCGCGGCCTGGTGACGCCGCGAATCGTCCCCTACGTCGCGTTCGGCGACGTCCGCTGGGCCTTCCTCGACCGCCCGACCCGCTTCGTGGTGGTCCACCAACGGCGGCCGCGGATGGTCACCCTCAGGCGCCAGGAGTGGTTCCAGGAGGCGTACCTCCCGGTGCAGCGATTCGCCGACCCCAGCGGCGAGCTGGTGATCTACCGCCGCCGCCGCTGGGCGCGGCTGCCGCCGCCCCCGGAGCTGCCGGCGGAGATCCTGGCGGCTCACGGCCGGCCCGCGGAGCTGGCGGCCCGGGTGCGCCGCGACTGAGAGCGCCACCCAGCGGCCGTGGCCGGATCGTCGCCAGCGGAGCTCCGCGACCGTCAACCTGCCAGCGACCGCAACAGCGCTGTCATCCGCAGGTCGTAGGGGTCGGCCGACGGATCGTCGGCAGCTATGTCGACGTTCTGCTGCGGCGTCTCGAGCACCAGCGGCACACCGCGCGAGCGCCGGTCGGCGAGCAGCCAGCGGAAGGGCTCGACGCCGATCGCCCCCTCGCCCAGCAACAGGTGGCGGTCGCGGTTCGATCCCAGCCCTCCCTCGCTGTCGTTGAGGTGGAAGAACGCCGGCGGCTCGCCGGCCGCCTCCTCGAACTCGTCGAGCACGCGCCGCAGCGCCTCGGGGCCGGCGGTGAGGTCGTAGCCCGATGCGAAGAGGTGACAGGTGTCGAGCCCGTAGCCGGTGCGTGGGCGCAGCGACGCCGGCACCGCGGCGAGCATGGCGCCGACCTCGGCGGCGGTGCGGCCGAGGGTGTTGCCGGCACCGGCGGTGTTCTCGACCAGCAGGCGGGTGGGCGCATCGACCGCCGCCAGGGCGCCGGCGATGGCGCCGGCCACCCGCTCGATCGCCGCGCCGCGGTCGCCGCGGCCAGCCGAGCCGGGGTGGAAGCAGACCCTCCCGAGGCCCAGCGCCGCCGACCGCTCGAGCTCCTTGGCGAGGCCGGCTGCGGCCCTGCCGGCGACGCCGGGATCTGGCGAGGCGGTGTTCAGCACGTAGGCGGCGTGGGCCATCACCCGCTCGCCGCGGATGCCGGTCTCCTGCAGGGCGCGGCGGAAGCGCTCCACGCGCTCGGGGCGCACGCCCGTGCGGTCGCCGTAGAACCTGGGGATGGCGGTGAACAGCTGCAGCGTCTCCATCCCGGCGCTGGCGGCGCGCCGCACCGCCATGCCGATGCCGCCGTGGTCGAGGGTGTGGGACCCGAACAGGTGGCTCATCGGCGGCTCACGAGACCACCCCGCCCGGTGACGCCGGGGCGGCGGCCTCCTCCCGCCGCAGGTAGACGGTGTGGGTCGGATAGGCGAAGACGACACCCTCCGCCGCCAGCGCCCGCATCAGCTGCAGGTTGATCTGCTGCTGCACGTCCATGTAGACGTTGTACTCGGGCACGAGCACGTGGTACACCACCTCGAAGATCAGGGCGGAGTCGCCGAAGGCCTTGAAGTGAGCACGGTCGAAGCGCGCCTGCTCCTGCGCCTCGACGATCTCGCGCACCGTGCGGGCGATCCACTCCAGCACCTCGGGCGGCGTCTGGTACACCACGCCGAAGGTGAAGAGGATGCGGCGCTCGAGCAGGCGCTTGAAGTTACGGATCCGGCTGCCCAGCAGGTCGTTGTTGCCGAACACCAGCTGCTCGCCCGACAGGCTGCGTACCCGGGTGGTCTTGATGCCGATGCGCTCGACCGTGCCGGCGAAGTCGCCGACGACCAGGAAATCCCCCTCTTCGAAGGGCTTGTCGAGGATGATCGACAGCGAGGCGAAGGTGTCCTGCAGCACGTTCTGCAGCGCCAACCCGATGGCGATGCCGCCGATGCCGAGACCGGCGATGAGCGTGGTGACGTCGAAGCCGAAGTTGTCGAGCGCCAGCAGGAAGACCACCGACCACACCAGCACCTGGCCGAAGAACGCGAACAGCGACAGCACCGCCAGCCGTGGCGCTTGCTCGCCGCCCCGCCGGCGCAAGTAGCGCTCGAGCAGGAAGGTCAGGAGGTGGCTGGCCCAGATGCCGATCTGGACGAAGAGCACCAGCGCGAAGAGGCGCTTGAGGCCGACCCGCAGGCCCGGCTCGAGGTCGAGCGGCAGCGACGCCAGGTAGAGCGCGCCGAGCACCAGGAACCAGGTGCCGGTGCGCTGCAGCAGCTCGACCAGTAGGTCGTCGACCTGGGTCTCGGTGGCCGCCGCGAACCTCTCCAGGCGCCGCACCAGCGTCCGCTGCAGCACCTGGAGGAAGACCAGAGCGACCAGGAACGTGACCGCCGCCAGCGACCACTCCCAGAGCGTGCTCCCCAGCACCTCCACCGCGAACGTCGATCGCAGGGGCTCGGGGATCAGCGACCAGGTCTCTGCCATGACCGGGCCCATGATTCCACACTCGTGCGGGTGCCGCGGGTAGGCTGGCCTCGGCGCGGGGATCAGTCGGGCGGCGCCGCTGCCGGCGAGGCCTCCGGTCCGCTGTGCCGCCGCAGGTACGCCGCCACGTTCTCCCCCTCCTGCCGGCGCAAGGCCATACACTCCGCGCCCCTCTCGCCCAGCCGCGCCACCGGGTCCGCGAGCTCGCCCTGTCCACCTGCGGGGCCGGCGAAGAAGCCCTGCGCCGCCTCCAGGTCTTCCGGCGAGCACACCGGCGCCCACTCGGGAAGGAGCGCCAGCACCTCGCCCGGCAGCCGCCCGGCCAGCGCCTCGTAGTTGCCGGCGATCCAGGAGAAGCCCTCCCGCGCTCCTGCCTCGGTGCGGTACAGACAGGAGATCACGTCGAAGGTCTCGCTGGCCTGCACTCGCGGCGAGAGAGCGAAGCGCAGGGCGCTCTCCCGCAGCTCCGGCCGCTGGAAGCACCCCAGGGCGCTCAGCAGTCGCGACCGCTCGGCCGGCGAGCCTGCGCTCTCGAAGGCCCGGAGGTAGCGACGGAAGAGCCGCTCGTCGCCGTCGAGGGCGGCGAGGTCGAGGGCCACCGCGGCCAGCGACGCGTCGATCGCCGCCGGCGAGCCGAGATACTCCTCGGCGAGCCGGCGCGCCTGGCGGCGGACGTCGGGGTCGGCGCCGGCGTCGCCGAGCCAGCGCAGGAGCTGGGGCCGCAGAACGGCCACCCCGTCGGCCTCGCCGGGCCGGGGCGAGGCGCCGACCCGCTGCAGAGCGGGAGCCAGCACGCGCCGGAGCCAGGGCGCGAGGTCCCCGGCGGAGGCATCGGCGATCAGCAGCCGGCGGACCGTCCCCAGCGCATCGAGGGTCGCCGCCACCACCGCCGGCTCGGGGTCGTCGCCGAAAACCTCGAGCAGGGCCAGCAGCTCGCCCCCCGAGAGGGTGCCGGCCCGCAACAGCGCCGTGGCGTTGCCGACCAACGCTATCCGCTCGCCGACCTCCAGCCGCTCGCCGGCCCGCGCCGCGAGCGTCGCGAGCCCGCGCCCGGCCAGCGTCCATCGGTAGTAGCCGGTGGCGCCTGCGTCCGGCACCACCCACTCCACCCCCTCCCCCAGCGGCACCTGCTGGCGCGGGGCGGTCAGCAGCATCGCCGTCTCCCCCTGCCGGCCGTCGCGCGTCCCCCAGCGCAGGTGGACCGGCAACCACCAGCTCGGCTCCGGCACCGGCGTGGGGGCCCCCAGCGAGGCGAGCCTGCGCTGCGTCACCGTCACGACGCCGTCCTCGGCGAGCGCGAAGTGCAGCAACGGAACTCCCGGCTGATCGAGCAGGCTCGCCGCCACCGGCGCCACCTCCCGCCCGGCGACGCGCGACAGGGCACGCCAGAAATCCTCGCCGCTCGCCGAGCCCCAGGCGTGCTCCTCGAGGTAGGCGAGCACCCCGCGGCGGAACACCTCCGGCCCGAGCCAGCGCTCGATCGTGCCCAGCACCGCCCGGCCCTTGGCGTAGGCGAGATCCAGTCCGTCGAGGACCTCCACCGCCGTTTCCATCTGGCGACGGACGGCCGGAACCGACGGCCGGGCGTCTTCGGCCATCGTCCACTGGCGGTCGCGCAGGGCGTACAGCTCCGCCTCGAGCTGCGGATAAGCCTGGGCGGTGGCGCGCACCTCCATCCAGGAGGCGAAGGCCTCGGTGAGCCACAGGTCGTCCCACCAGCGCGGGGTCACCAGGTCACCGAACCACATGTGGGCGAGCTCGTGCGCCAGGGTGAGGGCGAGGTCGCGGCGGTGGGCGGCGCTGGCGCCCCCCGGCTCGACGAGCAGCAGCCAGTCGGGGAAGGTGATCGCCCCTGGGTTCTCCATGCCGCCCCACCAGAAGTCGGGGACGGCGATCAGGTCGAGCTTGGCGAACGGGTAGGGGCTGGCGAACCATTCCTCCAGCACCGCCAGGATCGGCGGTGTCATCTCCGCCGCCAGGCCGGCCAGCCCTCCCTCGCCCGCCACCGTGACCACGTGCGTCGGTACCGCCATACCCGGTACCGGCACGCGCTCGAACGGCCCGGCGGCGAGGGCCACGAGATAGGTCGGCAGCGGCGGCGTCGGCGCGAAGGTGATCGTGCGCCAGCCGCCCGCCTCGCGCTCGGAACGCAGCGGGGCGTTGGTCACGGCAGTCTGCCCCGCCGGCACGCGCACCTCCATCGCGAACGGGATCTTGTGCTGCGGCTCGTCCCAGCAGGGGAAGGCCTGGCGGGCGTAGGCGACCTCCATCTGGGAGAACACGTAGGCGCGACCCTCGTGCTCGACGCGGTAGAGGCTCACCGCCTGGGTGTTGAAGCGCTGCCGGAAGGCCACCTCCAGGGTGTAGTCGCCGGCGGCGAGAGGCTCGCTCGCGGTCACCTGGTGCTGGTCGCCGTGGACCGGCTGGTGCCGTACCGCCACCGGCCCGCCGCCGGCAGGCGACAGACCGAGCTCGAGCACCTCCAGCCCCTCGGCGTGGAAGCGGAAGGAGGTGACCGGCCGCCGCACCCGCAGCGCCACCCGGGTGAGGCCGTCGTACTCCTCGCGCGCCGGGTCGAGGGTGAACGCCAGCTCCTGGGAGACCGGTGACACCGCATCCCCCAGGCGCGGCCCCTCGGCTCTTGCCGGCGGCGAGGCAGCGACGAGCAGCGCTCCGGCGAGGAGCAGGAGCTTCGGGTTGCGGGCGTGCACTCTGTCTCCGGTCGGGCCTCGCGAGCGGCGCGCGAGATCGTACGTGCAGCGGCGTGGCGGGAGCAAGTGCGGGCCGCCGGGGGGTGAATCCGAGTGATAGATTGCCCGCCACACCGGCGATGCAGACCATAGGCAAGTACGAGATCCGCGAGCGCATCGGCGCGGGCGGTTTCGGGGTCGTCTACCGCGCCTACGACCCACTGATCGAGCGCGACGTCGCGCTGAAGACCCTGGCGACCGAAGACGAAGGCCTGCGCCGGCGCTTCGCGCGGGAGGCCAGGGTCGCCGGCAACCTGCACCACCCCCACATCACCACGATCTACGAGTTCGGGGTACACGAAGAGCTGCTGTTCCTGGTCCAGGAGTACCTGTCGGGGGAGGACCTGACCGCCAAGCTCCAGCGGCGGCAGCCGATCCCGCTGGCGGACAAGCTGCGCTGGCTGGGGCAGGTGGCGAGCGGGCTGGCCGCGGCGCACGACCAAGGGGTGCTGCACCGCGACGTCAAACCGGGGAACATCCGCATCCTCGCCGACGGCGACGCCAAGATCATGGACTTCGGGATCGCCAAGCTGCTGCAGGAGCAGACGCAGTTGACCCGCACCGGCATGACCGTCGGCACCGTCTCCTACTTCTCGCCCGAGCAGGTCACCGGCGGCGCGATGGATCGGCGCAGCGACATCTTCAGCTTCGGGCTGGTCATGTACGAGCTGCTCGCCTTCGCGCCCGCGGTGCCCGGTACGGAGATCTGGGACGTGATGCGCCAGATCGCCCACGAGCGCCACCGCCCGATCACCGACCCCTGGCCCCGGTGCCCACCGGAGCTGGCGGCGATCGTCGATCGTTGTCTGGAGAAGACCCGCGAGCGGCGCTTCCCGGACTGCCACCAGCTGGCTCATGCCCTGGAGCGCGTGGCGACCTCGGGAGCCACGCGCGACAGCGAAGCGCCGGCCGCCTCCATCGCCGTCCCTCAGCAGGCGAGCCGGGAGAGCGTCTCGGCGACCGACGTGACGGAGGAGCTCCCGGGCGGCACCTCGGCGAACCTGGCGCCGCCGCCGCCGCCACCCTCAGCTGCCGCGGCGCCGGCCCCTGCCAGCAGGACCCCCCCTCGCGCGCCGACCGAAGAGCCCCTGTTCGATGCGGTCGAGCTGGTGGCGGCGAGCCGGCCGCAGCCGCGCTCGGGACGCACCCGGGTCGCGGCGGCGCCGAAGGCGCCATGGTGGAACGAGAGACGGCCGCTGGCCATCCTCGCGCTCCTGGTGCTGCTCGTCGCGGGGGGTCTCGTCGCCGCCTGGTGGCAGCGGCGCTCGGGCGGCGAGGAGGCCCAGGCCGCTACCCGAGGCGGCGCCGCCAGGGAGGAGGCGGCGGCGGGCCTCCGGGGTGCCGCCGCCCAGCCCAGGCCGGCACCGCCCGCCAGCCCGGCGGAGGGTACCGCGACGGAGCCGCGGGCGCCGGGCGCCGGCGCCGTCGCGCCACCGGTACCCGCCGTCCTGCCGGCGACCGCGATGGAGGAGGGGGTGTCCGCCCCGGTGCCGCCCGCGCCCGCAGCCGCCGCGGCCGCCGGGGGGGCGCCGGCCCCGAGCGACGGCGACGCCGCCCTGCGCACGCCCGAGCTCGCGGTGCTGGAGCTGGCGCCCGGCTGGAGCCCGCGAATCACCGCCGCGGTGGACGGCGCTCCGCCGCTGCCGCTCGAGGCGACGGCGACCCTCGAGCTCCCCGCGGGCCGCCACGAGGTGGTCTTCGCGCTCGCCGGCCGCGCCTTCGAGCAGCGCGCAGCGGTGCCGATCGAGCTGCAAGCCGGGGAGCGGCGGACCGTCGAGCCGGCCATCGCTCGACCCTCCCTGCTCGCCGTTCAGGCGGCGCTGGGGATGCCGCAGGCCGCGGTACGCGTCGACGGGGCGGAGTTGGGGCGGAGCCCGCAGCACAAATGGCTGGCGCCCGGTCGATACTCCGTCACCATCGGTGAAGGCGCGACGGCGGCCACCATCGCCGTCGACATCGGCAGCGACCAGATGGCGATCGTGACCTTCGACCCCACCGGCGCTTCTCCGCCGTCGGTGCTGACGCGGCGCCGCGCCGACTCCGATCCCGCCTGGGACGACGCCGACGACCTCGGCGAGGTCGACGACGACCTCGTCGGCGACGAGCCCTGAGGGCCGCGGCGGGTCAGCGGTAGTCCGGGTTCAGGGTCGTCGCCCGTCGCAGCGCGGCCACCGCCTGGTCGAAGTCCTTGAGGCCTTCGTAGGCGTCCTTCATCGCATACCAGGCGGCGGCGTAGCCTGGATCCATGTCCACCGCCTTCTTGAGGTGCTGCAGGGCCTTCTTGTACTGCCCCGCCCGGTTGTGGATGAGGCCGATACAACAGTGCGCCTGCGGATAGCTCTTCTGCAGCTCCAGGGCCTGGCGGAAGTACCTGGCGGCGGCCTTCTCGTCTCCCTGCTGCATCTGCGCCACCCCCATCGCGAAATGGGCTTCGGCGCACTGCTCGTCGAGCTCGAGGGCCTTCAGGTAGGCCGTCTCCGCCCTGTCGACCTCGCCCATGCGGTAGAGCGGGATGATCATCTTGGCGTGCAGCTCGGCGTTGCCCCGATGCCTCTTCAGCCCGGTCTCGCACGCCGCCACCGCCTCGCGGTCCTGCCCCAGCTTGCCATGGGCGTAGCTGGCGAGCGCATAGGCCTCGGCGGGAAGCACGCTCCCGTTGCCCATGACCCGCTCCAGCGTCGCGACGCACTCCTTGAACTGGTACTTCTGCACCTCCACCTGCGCGGTGCGGAGGGCGGCCCGGAGCGGCGTGTTCCGCATCCCCAGCGTGTTGCGGTAGGCGCTGCGGGCCCTCTCGGACCGATCGAGCTCCCACAGGCAGTCCCCCAGCGCCAGCCACGCCTCGACGCCCATGCCGCGCTGCACCGCCTCCTGGAACAGCTCGCTCCCCTCCTTGAGGCGGCCGGCGAGGGCGTGCCAGAGCCCCAGCTGGTAACAGAGCTCGGGGCTGGCGAGCGACAGCTCGTCCATCCATCGCTGCAGTCGCCCCGCCAGCGCATCGAGCCGCGGTTGCAGCTCCGCCGGGACCTCGGGCCGCTCCTCGTCCAGGCGGTCCGGCAGGCCGGCCTGGGACCATGCCTGCTGCATCTCGGCGAGGAGGCCGCGGAACTGGGTCTCGGCCCAGCGGCGCGTCCGCCGCGCCTCGTCCTCCGTCGCTACCAGCCGGCGCGCCAGCTCCTCGTTCTCCGCCTGCCGGCGGGCGAGCTCGGCCTGCCGCTCCGCGAGCGCGCCGTCGTGCTCCTCCTGCGCCGCCGCCAGCCGGGCCGCGAGCGCATCCCGCTCCTGTCGCTCGCGCCGCGTCACCAACCAGCGCCCCCCCTGGAAGCCCAGGACGAGCCCGGCCACCGCTGCGAGGAGAGCCCAGAAGAGGGTCATCCGACACCTGCGCGGGGCATGGGAGTAGGACTATATACCCACCCGCCGGTTCTGCGGCACACCCTGCGGGGTGGGTGCGGCAGGGGCCCCCAGGGCTTCCCCTAGGGCGCGAGCTGCGGGGGTAGCGGCGCCTCCGGCGACGGCGGCGGCCAGGCGCGGCCGGCGGCGATCATGATCAGGGCCCCGCGGGCGTCGGCGGGCTCGGAGAAGTGGTAGCCCTGCCCGTATTGACAGCCCAGCTCGCCCAGCAGGGCGCGCTGGGCGGCGGTCTCGATGCCCTCGGCGACCACCTCCAGGTCGAGGTCCTGGGCGAGCCGGGTGATGGTGCGCACCACCTCGAGGTTCTCCCCGCCCGCCCCGATACGGCCGACGAACGAATGGTCGATCTTCAGCGCATGGATCGGGAAGCGGTGCAGGTAGCTCAGTGAGGAGTAGCCGGTGCCGAAATCATCGACGTGCAGTCGCACCCCCAGGTCGCGGAGGCGGTCCAGGCGTTCGCTCGCCGCCTCGCTCTCCTTCATCACCGCTCCCTCGGTGATCTCCAGGGCCAGGCACCGGGCGGGCAGCCGGATCTCCTCCAGCAGCCCACCGAGCTGCGCGGCGAGGCCCGCCTCGGCGAACTGGCGCTGCGAGAGGTTGACGCTGATCGACAGCCGCCGCTGCGGGTCGAACCGCTGCTGCCAGTCGGCCATCCTCCGGCACGCCTCCTCCAGCGCCCACCAGCCGACGGGCAGGATCAGCCCGGTCTCTTCGGCGAGAGTCATGAAGTGCTCTGGATAGACCAGCCCCCGCCGCGGATGCTCCCAGCGCAGCAGGGCCTCGAACCCGACCAGTCGGCCGTCGCCGAGCGCGACGATCGGCTGGTAGTGCAGCCGCAGCTCGCCCAGATCCGCGGCTCGCCGCAGGTCGTTCTCGAGCTCGAGCAGCGCCACCGCCGAGTCGTGCATGCCGGCGTGGAAGACCTCGTGGCGGGCCTTGCCGCGCGCCTTGGCCTGGTACATCGCGATGTCGGCGTCGCGCAGCACTTCGTCCGGGCTGCCGTAGTGCAGAGCGCTCAGCGCGATACCGATGCTGGCGGTGGTGAAGACTTCGAAGCCACGCAACGAGAAGGGTTGCCGCAGGCAGTCGTGGATACGGCCCGCGACCAGCGCCGCGTCCTCTGCGCCGCCTATCTCCTCGAGCAGGATGGTGAACTCGTCGCCCCCCATTCGCGCCACCGTGTCCTCCGGCCGCACGCAGGTTCGCAGCCTCTGGCCTACCGCCACCAGCAGCTCGTCCCCCACTGCGTGCCCGAGGCTGTCGTTGACCACCTTGAAGCGGTCGAGATCGACGAAGAGCACCGCGAACGCCCGCTCGGGGTGCCGCTTGATGCGCCGCACCGCCAGCTCCAGCCGGTCGACGAAGAGCGGGCGGTTGTGCAGGCCGGTGAGCTGGTCGTGCACGGCGGCGAACAGCAGCTGCTCCTCGACCCGCTTCTGCACCGTGACGTCGCGGAAGCTCCACACCCGGCCGACCGGCCGCCCGTCCAGCCACTGCGGCAGCGAGTAGCGCTCGAAGACCCTGCCGTCCTTGAAGCGCAGGAGATCGCGGCTCTCGGCCTCCGGGTGGGCGTAGATCTCGTCGACCTTGCGCAGGAAGGCCTGCGGTTCCTGCAGCTCGGCGGCGACGTACTCCAGGGCGCGCCGGTCGTCCCGCGGCCGCAGCACCTCGGGAGGCACCCGCCACAGCTGCACGAAGCGCCGGTTGAAGACGACGATCCTCCCGGCGCGGTCCACCGCCAGGATGCCATCGGCGGTGGAGTCGAGCGTCGACCGCAACAGCGACAGATGGCGCTCTATCTCGGCCTGGGATTCGATCCGCTCGCTGATGTCGCGGACGACGACCAGCACCTCGCCCTCGCACAGCGGCGCCACGCGGGCCTCGAAATGGCGCCCTTCCGCTTCCTCCGCGCGCGCGTACTCGAAGGTCACCAGCCTCTCCCCTCCCTGCACCTTGCGGGTGGCCACTGCCACCTTCTCGGCTAGCTCCCCGAGGGGCAGCTCGCTGACGCGCCGCCCCACGAGGTCATCCGACTGCAGCGCCATCCGCCCCTCCGTTCCCCCTTCGAAGTCGAGGATGCGCCCCTCGTAGTCGAGCCGCAAGACCAGGTCGGGGAAGCCGGCGAGCAGCGCCGCCAGCTCGGCGTTGGCGGCCAACAGCTCCTGCGAGGAGAGGTCGAGGGAGCGCTCCAGCATGCGCCGATCCTCGTCCGCCTCGCGATACGCCCTGTCGACGAGCTCCAGGAACGGGCGGAGCCGCTCCGGAGCGGCGTCGAGCGAGCCGAACCCCTGGCGCAGCTGGCGGGCGAGGAGAGAATGCATGCCCGGCCCTCGCAGGTTAGCGCTCCGCGAAGGTCGTAATGGTCATGGTCTGGTTGTGCAGCTCGCAGCGGGCATCGGGTGTGAAGGGGGAGATCTCGCCATAGGAGTAGAAGCCTGCCAGCACGACCCCGGCGCCGAGCACCTCCCGCACCGCCTCGACCTCCTCCTCGATCCGCTGCTTGAGCACCATCTTGCGCCCGACGCAACTGATCAGCAGCGCCATCTCCGGGGTCGCCGCTCCGACCGCCTCGTAGCTGGTGCGCGCCGCGCTCACGGCGCCGTCGATCAGCCGGTCGAAATTCGCCTTCATCAGGCGCGCGTAGGCGCCCTCCGGCATGTCGCCGGCGAAGGTGAGGCTGTGAGCGGCCCGGTCGACGCCGAGGATGGTGCGCACGACGCCCGGGCCTCCCTGAGCGGTGCGCAGGCTGAGCGGGAACAGCAGGCCGCTGGCCGGCAGCCCGGCGGCGTGCTCGCCCAGATAGCGCTGGTACAGCTCCAGCGCCGAGCGGCCGTCCAGCTCGTAGAGCACGTTGCCCCGAGAGCGAGTGATGCGCCGCTCCGGGCCAAAGGGGTCCCAACCGCCCAGGGATGCGTACCCTACCCGCAACCGCTGGCCGTAGAAACCGATCGCCACCACCGTCCCCTGCTGCGCTTCACCGTCGCAGATCACCCGCGTCTCGGCGAAGCGCTCGCCGTCCCCCGAGAGGCCGCCGGTGACGGTGACGGCGGGTGGCAACGAGGCGGTGATGCCGCGTACCAGCTCGCTGCCGTTGACCTCCAACCCCTCGGAGAGCACCACCACGTGCACCAGGCCCTCGCGCGGCAGGCTGGCGGCCAGCCGCTGCCCGGCCGCGTGGCTGCTGTCGGCTGCCGCGAGGTCGACGCGGGCGCGTCGCAGCGTCGTCCCTTCGAAGGCCACCGCCGTGGACACCAGCGTGTCGTCGGTCACCTCGGTGCCGCAGATCTCGCCGGCTGTAGAGCAGCCGACGACGCAGGCGTCGGGATACGCCGCGGCGAGCTCGCGCGAGGCCTCCCCCCGCACGCAGAGCTCGCGACTGCCGAACGCCAGCACCAGCTGCACGCCGCGGAGGTCGCCGGGGGTGGCAGACCAGCTGCCCGCGGCGCTCCTGCGGCACTGCTCGACCTTCACCGGCCCCCCCTGCGATCCAGCGCCTTCCCGTCGGGCTACCGAGGTGGGCGGCATCCTATCACGGCCGCCGAATGCAGAACGCCCCGGGCGCCAGCGCCGCTCGATTCTCACGTGCACGACCCGCGCCAGGAGCCCGCCTACGGGGCGGCGAGGGTCGGCCCGACCCTCAGTAGTCGTACCAGCCGCGGAGGGACCGCACCGACAGGCCCATGCCCCCGACCCTGACCTCCACCGGCCGCAGGCGGCCGTCTCCTCGCCGGTCGCTCGGGTAGTAGCCGAGCACGTACTGCTCGCGCAGCTCGCGCAGCACCAGGGCGAAGGCGCTGGGGACCTCGGCCGCGCTGCGCAGCCCGACGACCCGCCCGCCGCTCTCCGCCACCACCTTTTCGAGCAGGGCGAGCTCCTCGCGATTGGCGTCGGCGTCGCGCCAGGCGGAGCTGAACGAGGCGCTGCTCTTGCCGCCGGCGTCGAGGCGGATCCAGTAGACCAGGGCGCGGCTCAAGCGCGCCTTCCACAGCACGTCGCGCATGCGCAGCACGCTCAGCACGTCGGCGCCGTCCGACAGCACCACTACCACCCGCCGGCCGGGGCGGGCGTCGAGCTTCTTGAGCGCCAGGTAGAGGTGGTCGTTGAGCGCCGTGCCGCCGGTCGCCGCCACTCCCGCCAGGCTGCGGGCCAGCACCGCGGTCTCGTCGGTGAAGGGGGTGGCGCGCAGCAGCGTATCCGAGAACAGCATCACCATCGCCTCGTCGAGCGGCCGCATGCCGGAGACGAAGGCATCGACGCCGTCGAGCGCGGCGTGCAACCGTTCCCCCTGCATGCTCTCGCTGGCATCGACCAGCAGCACCGCAGTCAGCGGCACGTCCCCTCGCTGAAAGGTGACCATCTCCTGGCTCTTGCCGTCGTCGAAGACGCGGAAGTCGCCGACCCCGAGATCGAGGATCCGCCGTTCGCCGCGGCTCACGGTGACGTACAGCTCCTGCAGGGCGACGTCGACCTCTTCGTTGACGCTGAAGCGGGGCGTCGACAGGGTGCTCGCTCCCTTCTCCCCGCGCACCGTGTGGGCCACCGCCCGGAAGTGATGCTCGACGTTGTCCTGGCCGACGTCGACGGTCACCTCCCAGGGCGGCGCCTGCAGCGTGCGCACCAGACTGCCGTCGACCAGGAACTCGACCCTCTCGACAGGCGTATCGGCCTCGACGGCGACCGCGAACAGCGTCTCTCCGAACACCGGCACCGTGCGGTCGGGGCTGATGAAGTCGACGTGCACCTCGGCGCGTACCGGGCCGGCGAGCAGAGCCGCAGTCAAGGCGAGGAGCATCCGCAGGCTCATCGCCCGGCCCCCTGCGTACCCTGCGCCGCCATCGGGCCGAACACCCGCGCCAGCACCGGCAGGCGCTCTTCGGCGTTGGCCGCGAGCACCAGCCGCTGTCGCTCGAGCAGCGCCCTGGGCCAGCGGTTGTAGCGGCTGCGCGGCGATTCGACCACCGGCCCGTCACTGCCGGCGGTGAGCTCGTGCGCCAGACGCAACGCCTCCCCCTTGCCGCCGCTGCGATCGAGGGCATAGCTCAGCGCGAGTCGCAGCCGCTGGCTGGCCGGCAGCCGCTCGACCCCGCGCAACAGCACTTCCGCCGCCCCTCGCCAGTGCCCGGCCTCGCCGTGGAACGCGGCCAGCTGCTGGAAGGCGAGATCGAGGATCCAGTCCTCGCCGTCGCTCACCGTCAGGCCCTCGAGGAGCCGCCTCGTCTCCTCCTTCTGCCCCGTGCGCCAGAGCACCATTCCCAGGCGCAGCGTCGCCTCGGCGTTGCGCGGGTCGGCGGCGACCAGCGAGCGCAGCGGGGCCACCGCGTCGGCATATGCGCCGGTCTTCTCGAACAGGGCGCCCAGCCCGAGCAGGGCCACGGTGTTGTCCGGGTCGTACTGCAGGGCGAGCTCGAAGAGGCGGCGGGCGGTCGACAGCCCACCCCGGTGCTGCAGATCGCCGCCCAACCCGGCGAGGAACTGCCCGGCGAGCGCGCGGGCTCCCCTGCCGCCCTGCTTGGCGTAGCTCACCGCCAGGGTCTCGACCATCGCCACGGCGTGCACCGTCAGGAACCCATGGCTGCCCTCGGCGTAGCGGCCGTACGACTCCTGGTGCAGCATCAGGATCGGCACCATCCCCTCATGCTGACCGCGGGTCAGCGCCCCCACCACCCGCCGTTCGATCTGGCCCAGCTTGTCGCCGGTGTCCTTGTTCCTGGCCTGCGACAGCGCCTGCTGCTCGAGCACCAGCAGGCCGTGCATGGCCCCCTCCCGGTCCCCCTGGGCCAGCCGCGACAGAACCTCCCGGTACCGCCTCTCGAGCTCGTGGGTCTGCACGCTCAGCTCCTCGACCTCGGGGAGCCCCGGCCCGGCCGCCGCGGTCGTCGTCGGATCGGCGGCCGCGTCCACCCCCGCGGGTGCGCCCGCCGCCGGCTCGCCGGCGGCGAGGACGGCACCTTCCCCCGACACCGCGAAGGGGGTGGCGCTGGAGGCGGTGGCGCCGCTGGCCGGGTCGGTCACCTCGACCAGGAGGGTGTAGTCGCCGGGGTCGAGGCCGCTGGTGTCGAGCTGCGCCAGCAGCTGGTCCTCCCCCCGCTGCGGGTCTCTCACCCGCTCCACCACCTGCAGTGAGCCGCCGCTGGCGCCTCGCCCGTCGTGGCGCAGGATCTCGGCGGCGATCCGGACGTCTCCCTCCGGCAGGCCGAACCCGAGGAGACTGACGTGGGTCGCAGCGGCGCGCAAGGCGACGGGCCGGGCCGCAGGCACGAAGACCTCCCCCTTCCAGCGGTACGGGTACTCCGTCAGCGCCTCCCCCTCCGCCGCACCCTGCCGCACCAGCAGCCAGCGATCGAGCGGCTCGGGGAACAGGGCCGGCGACAGCACCGGAGCGGCGGCGAAGTCGGGGACCGAGACCGGCACGATCTGCAGCGCCGAACGGCCGCTGCCGAGGTCGCGCACCAGCACCCGCAGCGCGTAGTCGCCTGGCGGCAGGGCGACGCTGCCGTAGAACTTGATCCCCCGCCGCCCCTCGGCCAGGGCGGCGCCGGGCGGCAGGGTCAGCGCCTGACCGAGATAGCCGTGGACGCTGCCTTCGCCGTCGAAGGCGTAGACGTGGATCTCCGCCTGCACCGCCTCGTTCCTGGCCGTACCGACCAGCGTCTCGCCGTCGATCTCCAGCAGCAGGGGCACTCGGCCCCCGCCGGCCTCGCCGGGGAGCGCCGCGGCGAGCACCGACACGCCGATGTCACCGCCCGCCCTCGCGCCGTGCAGCGCCTGGGTCGCCGCCAGCCGTTCCTGCAACGGATGGGGGGCGGCGCGGGCGTCCGGGGTGACGTATCCCCGTCGATGGGAGAGGCGCGGATTGCCGGGGACCCCCTCGAGCCGGACCCGGATGCGGCGGAACGCGCCGTCGTCCCGGACCGACTGCGGCTGGAAGGCCAGCAGGTAGGTGACGCTGGTCTGGTCGAGCAGCGAGGCGAGCGACTCCCCGAGGTCGTTGCGGTTCTCGAACACCTCGCCACCGGTGCCGCGCGCCATCATCACCAGGCTGTCGATACCGGAAGCGCGGGAGCGCTCATCGCCGCCTGCCTGCAGGCCCCCGATGTCGATCGCGTGGATGGCGGCATCCGCTCGGCGAAAGGCGTCGAGCATCCCCTCCAGGCGATTGACCACCCCGGCCTGGCCGTAGGTCTGGTCGCTGTCGACGTTCCAGATCTCGCCGGACTCGAGGGCGGTGCGGGTCTCCTGCTTAGTCTCCGCATCCCCGGTGAGCAGCCGGCTGTCGAAGCCCTGCGACAGCAGCACCACGTGCTTGCGCCCGTCGAGCCGGCCCATGGCGCCGGCGAGATCGGCGAGCGCCCGGGTCATCGCCGCCACCTGCCGGCCCTGCTCCTCGCGATCGACCCGGTCGGTGGTGGCGGCGATCGCCTCCAGGTGCTCGCGCACCAGGCCCTCGACGACGCCGGCGCGTCCCGTGCCTCCGGCGCCGCCAGCGGCCTCGACCGCCCCCTGCGGCGCCAGCGACAGCAGGGCCAACGGATCGGTTCCCCGCTGCAACAGGCCGGGGGCGCCCAGGGTGTCGACGGCCAGCCGGGCCTGCTCCCGGTCGGGCGTGAACGACAGCACCAGCTCCGCGCCGCGGGCGGCCGAATAGGTGGCGACGGCGACCAGGTCGCTCGGGTGGAGTCGATCGAGCACCAGCTCCGAGGCCGCCCGCCGCGCCCGCACCAGCGCCTCCGGCTGGGAGAACGAGAGGTCGAACAGCAGCAGGAAGTAGCGCCGCCCAGCCAGCCCCAGGGCGCCGGCCCCCTCGGCCGTCCGCGGCACGGTCGCCAGATCGATGACCTCGAAGCTGGTGATCTCCTGGCGCTGGCGGCCGTCGAACAGCTCGAAGTTGTCGCGGGTCAGGCCGCGCAACGGGCGGCCGCCGTCGGTGACCGTCACCGGCACTTCGACGACCAGGATCGAGGTGGTCTCGCCATAGCTGCCGCTCTGCCCAGCGGCGGGCGCCGCCAGGATCGCCATCGCCGCGACGGCGGCCACGGCCGGCGCCAGGCCGCGCCTCACGAGCGGCCGCCTTGCCGGCCGAGCTCGGTGGCGAAGATCAGCAGGTCTCCGCCGTCGATGCGGTGTGCCAGCCCGCAGGTGGGAAGCACCGCCAGCAGCGCCTGCTCCGGCGCCAACTCGGCCACCGAACCGTGCAGCACGACCTCGGGGGCGAAGTCGGTGAGGCGGCCTTCGGCAAACCGCACCCGGCGACCGGTCTCACGACTGGCCCAGAGCAGGAACTCGGCGAGCGTCTTGCCCTCGAGCTCGAAGGGCGGCGCGATCTGCTCCACCCAGGCCCACGCCGGGCCGTGCGGCGACACCGCGTGGCGCGCCAGCGTCCCGTCGGGCGCCAGCTGCAGCCCCTCGCCGGCCTCGGCCGAGAACCCCGCTCCCCCCGCCGTCAGCCGCACCTCCCCTTCACGCACGCGGACGACCAGGCGGTCCGCCCTCAGCCGCACCTCGAACTGCGTACCGACGTCCCGTACCTCGCCCAAGGGGGTCTGCACCACCACCGGCCGCAGATCGTCGACCGCGTCGACGTAGACCGCACCGGACTCCAGCGCCAGCTCGCCGATACCGGTGAAGCGCAGCCGCGTTCCGGCGTCCAGGCGCAGCGACGGGCCCCCGACCAGACGGAAGGCCGCCCTGCTCGCCGCCCCGGTGTCGACGACCGTGCCGGCGGCCACGCGCTGGCCCACGCCGAGGGGTTCGCCGGCGCCGCGCTCCGTCGCTCCCAGCACCGATCCGCTGACGCGCTCGAGCCGCGCCACCACCGGCTGCTCGGCGGGGGCTGGCGACCACAGAGCCGCTCCGGCGGCCAGCACCAGGGCCGCCGCCGCGGCGAGACCGGATGCCCAGCCCAGCGCCCGCCGCCGCCGCCCCGCTCGCACCGTCTGCCGCCAGCTGTCGCGCACCGCCGCCTCCACCCGCGCCGCACGGTCGGGCGGCACTGGCGGGCGCGGCCCCGCCAACCGTACCAGGCGAGCCAACACGTCGATCTCGCCACGCGGCGTCGCGCTCTGGGTTTCCTTTCGCGTCCTGTCGTCCCGCATCTTCCTGCCTCCTGCGCCGTTCAACGGCGCAGCGGATCCAACCCTTCGTCGCCCATCCCCCCCCACAACACCGTGAACGCCTCACGGAAGGCCTGTCGCGCCCGGGTCAGCAGCGACTCCGCCGCCTTCGGCCCCAGGCCCAGTCGGGCGGCGATCTCCTTGACCGACATCCCGTCGATGTACTTCCACTCCAAGGCGTCCCCATAGCGGCCGGGGAGATTGTCGAGGGTGAGCTGCACCAGGTGCGCCAGCTCCTTGCGCAGCAGCCCTTCGTCCGGCCCTACCGTCTCGGCCTGCGCCATCGACTCGAGGGCCGCCCGCACTTCGGGGGCCTCTTCGAGGAAGCGCACCACCTCGCCCGCCCGCCCCCTGCGGCGCAGATAGGCGCTGATCTCGTGGCGACAGAAGGTACACAACCAGGTCAGCAACGCCGCCTCGCCACGCCAGGTAGCGAGCTTGGTCACCGCCCGCGCCAGCGCCGCCTGCACCACCTCTTCGGCCGCGTCGGCATCCTTGCCCAGGCGGGCGAGCGCGAACCGGTAGAGGGCCGGGAAATGCGTCTCGAAGAAGGTCGAGAACGCCAGCTCCTCCCCGGCCAGCATGCGGCGCACCAGCGCTCTGTCGTCGATCTCCATGCACTCCTCGCGGTCGTGCGTCCCGGTTGGTTAGAGGGGCTGGCGGGGCACAATCCTTCGCCTGCCTAGCCGCTGCCGCGGCCGATCCCGCCCAGCCGGCGGTAGCGCAGCCGCATGTTCGGCACGGTCACCTGCACCTCCACCTCGCGTGCATCGATGCCGCCGGCGTCGCGGCGCGGATAGTAGCCGAGCAGGTACTGCTCGCGAAGCTCCTCGAGGATCGTCGCGAAGGCCGCGACGACGCGCTCGGATCCCGCCACCGGAAGGATCCTCCCGCCGCTCGCCTGCACCCCTGCGGAGAGCAGCTCGGTCTGCCGCCGGTTTCCCTCCGCGTCGCGCCACGCGGACGAGAAGCTCGCACCCCCGGCGGGGCCGCCGGGGAGGCGCACCCAGTAGACGTGGGCTTCGGAGCGGCCGATCTTCCACAGCACCTGCTCCATGCCGAGCGCGCTGACCACGTCGGCACCGTCGGAGAGTAGCAGCACCACCGGCCTCCCGGTCCGACCGTCGAGCAGTCGCAGGGCAGCGTAGACGTGGTCGTTCAGCGCCGTGCTGCCGTGGGGTCGCGCCCCGGCGACGTCGGCGGGCAGGTCGTGCCCGGACCCGGCGAAGGGGGTCAGCACCCGCACCGCGTCCGAGAACAGCAGCAGGGCGGCCTCGTCGCCCGGCTGCAGCTGCGCCAGGAAGCCCCGCACCGCCCCCAGGGCCGCCTCCAGAGCCCCGTCGCGCATGCTCTCGCTGGCGTCGATCGCCAACACCACCGAGAGCGGCACGTCGCCCCGCTCGAAGCTGGCGATGGGGATCGTCGATCCCCCTTGCAGCAGCCGGAAGTGCTCCTGCGACAGGCGCGTCGGCCCGCCGCCGCGGCGGGTGGCGGTGACCGCCAGCTGGCGCAGCGAGACCTCCAGCTCCTCCCGCACCACCACGCTGCGGGTGGTGACGGAATCGCTGCCGAACCCCCCCCACGCACCGCGGGCGACGGCGGTGAGGCGCCAGCTCCCCTCCTCGGCCGGCAGCTCGATGCGCGCCCGCCACGGCGGCCTCTGCAGCCGCGCCGCCAGCCGGCCGTTGACCAGCAGATCCACCTCCGCCACCGGCTCCTCGCCCACCACGTCGACGCTCACCGCCACCTCGCCGGCCGCCATGCCCCCGGTCTCGGGAGCCGTCAGCGTGACCAGCAGCTGTCCCGGCTCGCGCTTGACCACCAGCAGATTGCCCCCCGGCCCCATCTGCGAGGTCAGGCCGTGGGGGGCGAGCAGCTGGTCGAGGATGCGATGCAGGGTGGTGGCGGTGGGCTCCCGCTCGACCCGCATCTCGGGGCGAACCAGATCGCTGCTGTAGATCAAGCGCAGCCCCTGGCCCCGCAGCAGGTCGAGCGCCTCGACCAGTGAGCGACCGGCGTAGCGCTGGGAGTCCGCGGCTCGGGCCCAGGTCGCGGCGCCCGCCAGCAGCACCACCAGCCCTGCCGCCAGGAGCCCCGGCCGGCGCCGCCTCATCGCCGGGCCACGCCCGTTGCCCGGGCGAGCGCCTCGCGCCGCTCCATCCCGGCATTCACCAACTCCCGATCGAGCGCCGCGAAGGGCTCCTCGGGGCGGCGGTTGTACCGCGTGCGCGGCGCCGCGCCGGGCTCCCCGGCACAGCGACCCAGGGCGGTGACGAAGGGGGAGGGATCGGCGCCCTCTCCATCCTGCTCGGCGAGATAGCCCTGCAGCACCAGCAGCGAGGGCGCGCAGGGAGAGCGGGCGAGCGTGGCGTCGACCACGGCCCGGGCCGCTCGCAGCTCGCCGGCGGCCGCCAACGACTCCGCCAGCTCGGTGGCGGCCACCGCCGCCACCCAGTCCCCGCCGGCCTCGCCCACCAGGCGGCGCAACAGCGGTGCCGCCACCTCCTGGCGCCCGAGGCGCGACTCCACCACCGCCAGGTGCAGACGCGCCTCCCTCCCGTCGGGGGCCAGCTCGACGGCCCGCGCCAGCAGGTCGGCGGCCGCCTTCAGCTCCCCCTCCTTCTCGCGCACCGTGCCGAGACCCACCAGCGCCACCACCTGCCCGCGGTCGCCCTGGAGCGCCCGCCGGTAGAGCTCTGCCGCCGCCCGCTCCTGCGACCCCGCCTGCAGCCGCCCACCGAGGCTGGTGAGGAACGCGGCGGCCAGGCCCTGCGCCGCGGAATGCCGCGAGCGCTCGCGGTAGATGTCGAGGATCGCCAGGTTCGCCAACCGCCCGTGCACCGCCGGCAGGGAGCGGCGGGCGGCGACGTGGCCGTCGTAGACCTCGCGGTGCAGCAGCAGCACCGGCACCAGCGCCTCCGGCTCGCGGCGGGCCAACCGCCGTGCTACTGCCACCTGCGCCCGGCGCAACACCTCGAGCCCCCGCTCCGGGTCGGCGGTCGCCGCGTGCTGCTCCAGCTCGGCCAGCAGCCGCGCCGCGCCGGCCCCGTCGCCCGCGGCGAGCACTCGCAAGCTCTGCTGATAGGTGGATTCGAGGCGGCCCTGGCCCAGCCGTTCTCCGGCGGCGGGCGAGGGGGCCAACGCCAGCGACGCCAGGGCGAGGCAAACCAGGCGGCTCATCGGGGCCACGGACTCTACCCCACGGCCCCGTGCCGCACGGGGCGAGGAGATCCGCGGACAGCCGACGCGAGGACGAAGGGGGAAAAAACCGCGCCATGGCCGTCTCAGGAGATGAACCGGGCTCCTGGCGACCGCCGACGGCGCGCGCCGCCGGAGCCAGGGCCATGGAGACAAAGGGCGCCCTTCCCGGGCGAGAAGAGGGTGAGGCCTTCCTTGGTTGGGAGAGAAGGGTGAGTTTCTTCCCGACCCCGCCTCACCCGCCACGAGGCGCCAGCGTCGTCCGCAGCAGGGCATTGAGCCCGACCGCGAGGACGGTAGCGAGCACCACCGCGTTGCCCAGGAAGAGCCGGGCGAACGGGTGCAGGCCGGCGAACCACTCGCCCTGCGCCGGGGCCACCACCGGCACGGTGAGGGCCACGGCCAGGGTCAGCGCGGTGGTGAGCAGCCACGCCTCGTCCTTGACGCCGCAGGCGAGCAGCCGCACGCCGGCCACCGCGATCATGCCGCAGACCACCATGAAGACCACCCCGACCACCGGCCGGGGCAGCACCAGCAGCAGCGCCGCCACCTTGGGGCAGAGCCCGTAGAGCAGCAGGATGCCCGCCGCCACCTGCACCACCCGTCGGCTCGCCACCCGGGTGGTGGCGATGACGCCGGTGTTCTGACTGTAGGTGGTGAGCGGGATGGCGCCGAACAGCGGCGCCACCGCCGAGGCGAGCCCCTCGACGGTGATCCCCCGCCGCATGTGGCGCACGGTGTAGGTGACGCGCGACACCGCGCAGGTGCCGGCGTAGTCGCCGATCGACTCGGCGATCGAGCCGACGTAGCCGGCGAGGATGCCGAACAGCGCGCCCGCCGTCAGCGCCCAGCCGAGGCCGGGGCCGCCGAACGGCATCAGGCGCGGCAGCGCCAGCCAGGGGGCCGCGGCCAGCGGCGTGAAATCGGCGAGACCCAGCCCGACGGCGGCGACCACGCCCCACAGCAACAGGCTGACGACGATTGCGCCGCGCGCCAGCACGCCGAGCCCGAAGCGGCCGCCGGCGACGGTCAGGGCGACGATGGACGCCGCGGTGGCCAGGCCCAGGCCCAGCATCTCCGGCCGCGGGTCGGCGAAGACCCACCCCGCCGCCACCCGCCCGAGGGTGAGGCCGATGGTGAGCACCACCAGCCCACAGACGTGGGGCGGCAGGAAGCGCCGCAACGCGCCCAGCGCGCCGCTCGCCCCGACCGCCGCCTCCACCAGCCCGCCGACGGCGGCGGCCCCCCACATCGCCGGCGCCCCGAATACCGACCCGACCGAGGCCATGGCGGCGGTCATGGTGGCCGAGGGGCCCATCACCGACGGCAGCCGATGCCCCCAGGTGGCGTTGACGAAGGTGAACAGGCCCATCAGCGCCAGGCAGGCCGACACCATCGCCGCCGCCGCCGCATCGTCGTAGCCGATCGCGCGCGCCACCACCAGCGGCAGCACGAACGGGGAGACGTCGACCAGCGTGTGCTGCCAGGCGTAGAGGGCGGTCTCGGCGAGCGGCGGCACGTCGTCGATGGCGTAGTGCGGCTCGAGGACCTCGAGGTCCTCCTCCCACACCCGCGCGTCGGCGGGGTCGGCGGGCGCCACGACGGCGCTGGAAGTGACCATCCCGGGGGGCCGGCGGCGCGCCGCCGGCGGCTGCTGCTCGGCCAGGCCATCAGTCTACGGCATCGCCTCGCCGCCGGCGGTCGCGGTCGAGCCGAGGCCGGTCGGTCTCCGCACCAGCTGCGGTTCCCCCGGATCGCCGACTCGGGATAGAGTCTCGCCGCCGGCCCCCATCCCGATGAAGAGACACCGCTGCGCATGATCGGCGAGACCATCTCCCACTACCGCATCCTGTCGAAGCTCGGCGCCGGCGGCATGGGCGTGGTCTACGAGGCGGAGGACTCGCGGCTGGGACGCAAGGTGGCGATGAAGTTCCTGCCCGAGGAGCTGGCCGGCGACGCCGAGAGCCTGCAGCGCTTCCAGCGCGAGGCGCGCGCCGCCTCGGCGCTCAACCACCCCGGTATCTGCACCGTGCACGCCATCGAGGAGCACGCCGGGCGGCACTTCATCGTCATGGAGCTGCTCGAGGGCGAGACGCTCGCCGACGGGATCCGCCACGGGCCACTGGAGCCCGAGGTGTTCCTCGACGTGGCGATCCAGCTGGTCGATGCCCTCGAGTCGGCGCACGCCAAGGGGATCGTCCACCGCGACCTCAAGCCCGCCAACATCATGATCAACGACCGGCGCCAGGCCAAGATCCTCGACTTCGGGCTGGTCAAGATGCAGGCCGCGCAGGGAGCGGCCGCCGGCTCGGCGATGGTGACCGCCGCCTTCGGCGACGACCTCACTCGCGCCGGCTCGACCATGGGCACGGTGGCGTACATGTCGCCGGAGCAGGCGCGCGGGCTGCCCACCGACTCGCGCACCGATCTCTTCTCGCTCGGCACGGTGCTCTACCAGATGGCCACCGGGGTGCTGCCCTTCCGGGGGGAAACCTCGGCGGTGGCGTTCGACGCCATCCTCAACCGCGACCCGGCGCCGGTGAACCAAGTCAACCCGACGCTGCCGGCGGACCTGCACCGCATCCTCGCCAAGGCGCTGGAGAAGGACCGTGCGCTGCGTTACCAGAGCGCCACCGACTTCAAGACCGACCTGCTGCGGCTGCGGCGGGACCTGCAGTCGGGGGCCCGCGCCGCGGCCGAGGGGAGCGACGCGCAGCGCCAGACCGAGAAGTCGGTCGCCGTGCTCTACCTCGAGAACCTCAGCGGCGTCAAGGAGGACGAGTACCTGCGCGACGGGGTCACCGAGGACATCATCACCGAGCTGTCCAAGATCAAGGGGCTGCAGATCTTCTCCCGCCCCACAGTGCTCGCCTACCGCGACAAGCAGGTCACCCCGGCGCAGATCGGCCAGCAGCTCGGCGCGGC
>DATKEH010000257.1:0-11757 GCA_035546355.1 Thermoanaerobaculia bacterium | reverse complement strand
TGTGCCAGGAGGTCGGCCACGGCTTCGGCCTCGGACACCAGAACGAAGACTTCAGCACCGACCTCACCAGGAGCTGCATGGAGTACACCAGCGCTCCCGAGGGCAACGAGCACCCGGATAGCCACGACTACAACATGCTCGAGGAGATCTACGCTCATCTCGACGGGGGTGACGGCGGCGGCGGCGGTGGTGGTGACGGCGGCTGTTGGCCCCCGGGGAAGTGCAAGAACGGCAAGGGGCCGCCCCCGGCCTTCAACATCACCCTCAACGACCCCCACCAGTGGGGCAGGTTGATCGCCCATTCCCGCGGCAAGTCGCTGTTCATGCAGGACTTCGGCAACGGCTACCGGGTCTTCACCCACGTCACCTGGACGCTGGAGATGGCCGACAAGCTCGGCGACGGCCACGATCACTGATCGCTGATCACTGATCGCTGATTCCCGACCGACAGCTCGGGCCGCCTCGGAGTCGAGGCGGCCCGTTTTACGTCCGCCTCCGGCGGTCCTCCGCTCGGCGGCCGCGGGCGGCTACTCCGTCACGATCACCGTCGTGGCGTCGATGCCGGTGTTGCCGCTGAGCGGGTCGTAGGCCCACACCTCGATCTCGTAGACGCCGCCGGTCTCGGGCGTCCACCGGGCCGCGAACTGGCTGGTCGTGCCGGCGTAGGCGAGCGGCATGCGGGCCACCTCCTCCTCATCCCGCCGAATCACCGCCTCGATCTCGTAGCGCTGCGAGTCCCAGGTCCCGCCGGGACTGGTAGGGCACCCTCACAACATGACGAGGTTGACGCGGACCTCGACCTCCTGGCGAGGGAGCCGGCTGTGGGCGGGAGGGCTCAGCACGTCCACCGCGAACCCGGCCAGCTCGAGCACCACGCCGTCGCCGGCGTCCAGGTGCTTGCCGGGCAGCAGCCACAGCGACCGGCTGGCGCTCACCGCCGCCTGGCGCTGGGCGAGCGGCCCGAAGGCGCGGATCTCGACGAGCGTGGCGCGTTCGATGTCCAGAGTCGCTGCGAAGGCGGCGGCTTCCGGCGTGGCCAGCGAAGCCCCGCGCGCCCGCCCGTCGCCGAGGATGCGCAGCGTGTCTCCGGTGCCGCCTCGGGTCACGCCCTCCGCGAGCAGCCGGCCGGTCTCGGACTCGGTGATGGTGACTCGGGCTCCCCCCATCGACGTGCCGATGAACTTGGCGTCGCGGCTGAGGGTGCGGACGGTGACTCGCGTCTCCTCGCCGAACCCGCTGCCGGCCAGCAGCAGGAACGCCAGGAGGGCGAGCGGTAGCGAGCGTCGCCTCATCATCGCTCCCGGAGTGTAGCGCGTCGTCTCGATCGGCCGCTAGGGTCGGCGTGAGAGAGGACCGGAACCGTTCGCGCCCGGGTCCCGCTCATCCCGGTTCGTCGCCAGGTCCTGCGAGCGGCCGGGGGTGCGGGCGCGCCACGGGAGTCGCTGCCAGCGCCTCGCTCACCTTCGCCGCCAGGCCGGCGGCGGTGAACGGCTTCAGCAGCACCGGCGCCGAGTCGAGCAGCCCGCGCCGCTCGAGCTCCTCGCCGGCGTAGCCGGTCATGTAGAGCACGCGCAGGCCCGGTCGCCGCGCGAGCAGCTGTTCGGCCAGCTCGCAGCCGCTCATCCCCGGCAGCCCTACGTCCGTCAGCAGGAGGTCGATGGCGTCGGCGCTGTGCTCCTCGAGCGCGACGGCCTCCTCGCCGCTGCCCGCCGCCAGCACCCGAAAGCCCGCCGCCGCCAACACGCGCTCCGCCAGCGTGCGCACCGACTCGTGGTCCTCGACCACCAGGATGGTCTCACGGTCGCCGGTGGGCACCACGGGCGAGGAGGGGATCTGGCGCCCGATCTCCTCCTGCACCACGGGCAACAGGACGCGAAAGACCGCGCCCTTCCCGGGCTCGCTCTCCACGGTGACGCTGCCGTGGTTCGACGCGACGACCTCGGCGACGGTCGCCAGGCCCAGGCCCGTGCCTTGCGGCTTGGTGGTGAAAAAGGGCTCGAACAGCTTGTCCCTCACCTCGCCGGGGATCCCCTCGCCGGTGTCCTCCACCCACAGCGCGGAGAGCTCACCCTGCTCGCGCGCAGGGTCGCCGGGGACGCGTTCGGTGCCGATCGAGATCGTTCCGCCACCGGGCATCGCGTCGCGGGCGTTGACGGCGAGATTGAGCAGGATCTGCTCGATCTGCCCCTGGTCGGCGCGCACCCGGCCCGTCGCCGGGTCGAGCGCCAGGCGAACGGCGATCTTCTCGCCGAGCAGCCGGACGAGGAGCTTCTCCATCCCGCGGACCACCTCGTTGAGGTCGAGCACTCGCGGCTGGGCCGCCTCGTGGCGGCTGACCGCGAGGAGCTGCCGGGTCAGCGCCGCCGCGCTCTCCGCCGCCTTGTGGATCTCCTCGGCGGCGTCGGCCACGGCGGGGATCGCGCGCGATTCCAGCAGCAGCAACTGGCTGTGGCCGAGGATGGGCGTCAGCAGGTTGTTGAAGTCGTGCGCCACGCTGCCGGCCAACCGGCCGACGGTCTCCATCTTCTGGAGCTGACGCACCTGCTGCTCGAGGCGCTCGCGCCCGGTGATGTCGAACACCGTCCCCTCCCAGTACAACGCCGCGCGCTTGGCGTCTCGCACCTCGCGCACGTTCAGCAGCACGGTGACGGTGCTGCCGTCCCGGCGCTGCAGCGTGACCTGGCGGTCGTGCACCTCTCCCGCGGCCGTCAGCTCCGCCGCCAGGCGCTCCCGCTCGCTGGGGTCGTGGTACAGAGACACGACCGATTGGCGCATCAGCTCCGCGACCGAACCGTAGCCCAGCATGCGGGCGAGGGCGGGGTTGGCGAGCAGCATGCGGCCGTCGGGAGAGGTCTGGTAGACGCCCTCCCAGAGGTGCTCGAAGAGCTCCCGGTAGCGGCGCTCCGACTGCCCGAGCGCCTCCAGGGCCTCCTCTCGGGCGGCGACCAGCGCCGCGAGCTCGTGCTGCCGCGCCCGCAGGGCTCCCACCCGCCAGCGGAAGACCGCCAACCCGAGCAGGACCACCGCAGCGGCGGCCGCCACCCGCAGCGCCTGCCTCTCGTGCCACAGCGGCACGACCTGGATCGGCAACGTCACGGCGCTGCCCAGCCAGGCCTGCCCCTGCCGCCGCGCCGCCACCTGGAACCGATAGCTGCCCGGTTGCAGGTTGGTGTAGTAGGCGACGCGCCGGGTGCCCGCTTCGACCCATTCGCGGTCGAAACCCTCGAGGCGGTAGCGGAACGTGAGCCGCTCCGGCACCTGGAACGTGGGCGCGGTGTAGCGGATCTCCACGTCCCTCACCCCGGGCGGCAGCGTCGTCGGGACAGCGGGCCCGGCAGCGCCGTGGCCGGCGGTCACCTCCTCGACGATCGGCGACAGGGTGGCCTCCGGCGCCGCCAGCCGCGCCGGGTCGACGACGGCGACCCCCTGCATGGTGGGGAACCACATCCTGCCGTCGGCCGTGCGCCAGCCGGCCGGTTGGAAGCCGCCGTTGCACTCGGCGCTGCGCATGCCGTCGGCCTCGTCGTAGAGCGCGACCGGGACGCGCTCGAGGCGGCCGGCGGCGAACGCCACGAGACTCTCCTTGCGGACCCGGGAGATCCCGCGCAGGCCGCTGAGCCACAGGCTCCCGCCGCCGTCGTCCAGCACCCGCCCCACCCAGTCCTCGTACAGCCCGTCGGCGCTGGTGAAAGCGCGGAAGCGACCCTCGCGATAGAGCACCAGCCCACCGCCGTTGGTGCCGAGCCAGAGGTCGCCGTCCCGGTCCTCGGTCAGGGTGAGGACGATGTCGCTGGGCAGGCCGTCGGCGCGAGAGAAGGTGGTGATGGCGCCGTCGCTCAGCCGGCTGACGCCGCCCCCCTCCGTGCCCACCCAGAGGCTGCCGTCGCGCCGCTCGAGGAGCGACAGGACGATGTCGCTGCCCAGCCCGTCGGCGGTGGAGTAGCTCACCACGCCATCGGGCCGCCAGCGCTTCAACCCGCTGCGGGTGCCGAGCCACAGGGCGCCGTCGCCCCCCTCGAGCAGCGCCAGCACCGGCTCCTCGTCGAGGCCCTCCGCCGGGCCCAGGTGGCGGAACCCGCGGCCGTCGAAGTGGTGCAGGCCCGCTCGCGTGCCGACCCACAGGCCTCCGGCGCCGGCCTCGGCCAGGGAGACCACCACGTTAGTCGCCAGGCCTTCGGCGGTGGTGAACGTCGTCCAGCGGCGGCCCTGGCGGCGGTTCAACCCGCCGCCATAGGTCGCCACCCAGAGCGTTCCCTGGCGATCCGCCAGGACGCCCAGGGCGACGTCGTGCGACATCCCCTCGGGTACCCCGTGCACGCGGATGCGCGGGTTGCTCAGGCGCTGGGCGCCGCGCGTGTTGGTGCCCACCCACAGCCCCCCCTCGCGGTCGATCAGCAGCGCCCGCACGTCCGCGTCGGCGAGGCCGTCCGACGGGCCCAGCCGCTCCAGCCGTCCGCCCACCTGCCGTACCAGGCCGCCCTCCACCGTCCCCACCCACAGCGTGCCCGCCCCGTCCTCCAGGATCTCCCGCACCAGCTCGTCCCTGTCGCCGCCCAGCGGGTGGCCGCGAAAGGCGCCATCGTGGAAGCTCACCAAGCCGCCGGCGGTGCCGATCCAGACGCTGCCGTCCCGGCCGCTGCGCACCACCCGCACGTCCGCCGAAGGCAACCCGTCCGCCGCGCCCCAGGAGCGGATCCGATCGCCGCCGACACGGCTGAGACCCGAGTGGGTCGCCACCCACATCGCGCCGTCGTCGGCCTCGGCCAGCGCGGTGACGTCGTTGCCGGCGAGACCCTCCGCCGTGGCGAGAATCGTCAGCCGCCCGGAAGCCAGGCGGCCGAGGCCGCTGCCCTGGGTGCCGATCCACAGCGCCCCGGCGCGATCCACGTGCAGGGCCGAGACGACTCCCGGCGGCAGAAGACCGGCCACCTCGACCGCGACGAAGGCACCGCCCTCGCGGCGGGCCAGGGCGTGCGTGGTGCCCACCCACAGCCGCCCACCCGGGTCCACGTGCAGCGCTCGCACGAAATTGCTGCCCAAGGCCGGAGTGTTGGCGGCGTTGAAGACGACGAAGCGCACGCCGTCGAACCGCGCCAGGCCGTCCTCGGTGGCCAGCCAGACGTAGCCGTCTGGCGTCTGGGCGATCGCGTGGACGGTGTTCTGCGGCAGGCCGGAGTCACGCGCCCAGCTGGCGCGGACGTAGTCGCCGAGACGCAGTGTGGGGTCCGGCGCGGGCGGTCGATCGGCACCCGAGGCCGCGGAGGACGGGGCGACGAGGATGCCCAGCAGCAGCCCCCAGCGGGCGCGCAGGAAACGCTTCATGCCGGCGCCGCGGCCACCCCGGCCGACGCCGCGGCGGGGTCGAGCAGACTCGGCCCCGGGGGCAGGGCGCTTCGCTGTGGCGACATCGGAGGGCGACCATGCTACCCCACCTCACCCCGGCCCGCGCGGATACAATCCCGCCGGAGGTTCCCCATGCCCCTCGAGCTCTCACGCCGCCGGTTCGGCGCCCTCGCCGGCATGGGCGTCGTCGGCGCCGCCCTTCCCGCCGCGCGGGCCACCACCCTCGACGCGCCCGCCCCGGCGGCGTCGCCGAGCGCCCCTCCCCGGCCGGCCGGCGCCGAGCCCGGTGGCCCGCTGCGCCTGCACTTCAACGAGAACCCCTACGGGCCGGCGCCGGCCGCACGGCAGGAGCTGGCGCGGCTGGCGGAGATCGCCTGGCAGTACCCGTCCGGGCGCTCCGGCGAGCTGCGGGAGGCGATCGCCGCGCATCACGGCATCGCGCCGGAGCGGGTGCTGCTGGGCAACGGCTCGGCGGAGCTGCTGCAGCTGGCGGCGCGCGCCTACCTCGCCGACGACCGGCCGCTGGTGGTGGCCGACCCCACCTACGAGGCGCTGGAGCAGTACGCGCGGGGGCTCGGCGCACCGGTGGTCCAGGTGCCGCTAGATGCGGCGTGGGGCCACGACGTCGAGCGCATGGCGGCCGTGGACGGCGCCGGCCTCCTCTACCTGTGCAACCCCAACAACCCCACCGCCACGCTCACCCCCAGGGCCGCCGTGCGCCGGGCGCTCGAGCGCGCCCCGGGCGACGGCGCGGTGATCGTCGACGAGGCCTACCACCACTACGTGCTGTCCGCCGACTACGAGTCGGCGGTCGGCCTCGACGAACAGCACCCACGGCTCGTCGTGCTGCGCACCTTCTCCAAGATCTACGGCCTCGCCGGCCTGCGCATCGGCTACGCCGTCGCCCACCCCGAGGTCGTGCGCCGCCTCGCCGCCCTGCAGTCGCGCAACAACCTCAACATCGCCGCCCTGACGGCGGCCCGCGCCGCGCTCGCCGACGCCGCCTGGGTGGAGGAGCACCGGGTGCGCAACGCCGAGACCCGCGCCGCCACCGTCGCCGCCCTCGCCGAGCGCGGCCTCTCCACGCTGCCCTCCGAGGCGAGCTTCTTCATGGTGGATCTCGGCCGCGAGGTGGGCGCGGTGGGCGAGGCGATGCGCGCCGCCGGGGTGGCGGTGGGCCGCCCCTTCCCACCGCTGGTCCGCCACCTGCGGGTCACCGTCGGCCGGCCCGAGCAGATGAAGGCCTTCCTCGCCGCTCTCGACCAGGCCCTCGCCGCGGCGGCCGCCATCGGTAGCCCGGGCCGGAGCCCCGATTGACCCACGTCTCGACCGGGCTGGCGCGGCCCGCGCACCCGGCACCTGTGGACGCTCCATGACGCTCACCCCCGGCACCCACCTCGGCCCCTACGAGATCCTGGCCCCCCTCGGCGCCGGCGGCATGGGAGAGGTGTTCCGCGCCCGCGACACCCGCCTGGAGCGCGAGGTGGCGGTCAAGGTGCTGCCCGAGGAGGTGGCGAGCGACCCCGAGCGGCTGCGGCGCTTCGAGCGGGAGGCGCGGGCGGTGGCGGCGCTGTCGCACCCCAACGTGCTCGCCATCCACGACGTCGCCCGCGAGGGGGAGGCACCCTACGTCGTCACCGAGCTGCTCGAGGGGCAGACCCTGCGCGAGGCGCTGCGGCAGGGCCCCCTGCCGCTCGCCCGCGCCCTCGACCAAGCGGCGCAGATCGCCCGCGGCCTCGCCGCCGCCCACGAGCGCGGCATCGTGCACCGCGACCTCAAGCCCGAGAACGTCTTCGTCACCCGCGGGGGGCTGGTCAAGATCCTCGACTTCGGGCTGGCGCGCCTGGAGCCGGAGCCGCAGGCGCCCACGACGCAGCTGCGCACGCAGACGCTGGCCACCGGCCCCGGCGTGCTGCTCGGCACCGCCGGCTACATGGCCCCCGAGCAGGTGCGCGGCGAGCCCGCCGACCACCGCGCCGACCTCTTCGCCTTCGGCTGCCTGCTCTACGAGATGCTCGCCGGCCGGCGCGCCTTCCAGCGCGACAGCGCGGTGCAGACGATGAACGCCATCCTCGAGGCGGAGCCCGAGCCGCTGCCCCGCGCCCAGCCGGGGGTGCCGCCCCCGGTGCGCTGGATCGTCGAGCGCTGCCTGGCCAAGGACCGCGAGCAGCGCTACCAGGCCACCGGCGACCTGGTGCGCAATCTCGAGGACGTCCGCGCGCACCTCTCCGAGATCTCCTCCGTGGCGCCGGCCGACGCCCCGCCCCGGGCCGCGGCACGCCGCCGCCTCACTCCCTGGCTGGCGGCGGCCGCCGCCGCCAGCGCCGGCGTCGCGCTGCTGCTCCTGCTGGTGCCGCGGCACGCGCCCTCCGAACCCCCCGCCGTCTCCTACCTCACCTACTCCGGGCGCGACTCCGCCCCCGCCGTCTCCCCCGACGGCCGCCTCGTCGCCTTCACCTCGAGCCGCGACGGCACCCACCGCATCTGGCTCAAGCAGCTCGCCGGCGGCAGCGAGGCGCCGCTCACCGCCGGCCCCGATCACCGCCCGCGCTTCGCCCCCGACGGCGCCTCGCTGCTGTTCGTGCGCGACCAGGGCGACGGCACGACGGCGCTCTACCGCGTGGCCACGCTCGGCGGCGAGCCGCGCAAGGTGCTCGACGACGTCGGCGCCGCCGACTGGGCACCGGACGGAGAGTCCATCGTCTACGTCCGGCGGGGCGACAGGGCGGGGCGCCAGGTCTCCTTCTCGCTCGAGCTGGTGCGCCCCGACGGCAGCGGCGCTCGCGTGCTGGCAGAGGACCTGGGGGGGGTGCTGACGACCGCGCGCTGGTCCCCCGATGGCGAGCGCATCGCGGTGATCCGCGCGGGCACGCAGTCGGGCACCCCGCACGCGCTGCTGGTGCTCGACCGCGACGGCCGGGAGCTGGCCAGCACGAGCCTCGGCACCCAGGGGGTGGGCAGCCTCAGCTGGACCGCGGACGGCCGCGCCATCCTCTTCCCGCTGCTCAGCGCCATCTCCGCCGGCGGCGCGCCCACCGGCAGCTCGCGGCTCCAGCTGTGGCGGCCGGGCTCCGGGCGCAGTCGCACCATCCTGCGCCTCGCCGACCCGACGCTCGCCGCCGTCCCCGCCGGCGCCGGCCGCCTGGTGCTCGAAGCGGTGTCGCCGCGCCAGAGCCTGCGCGAGGAGAGCCTGGACGGGTCGGCGCCGCCGCGCTGGCTCACCCGCGGCCACAGCACCGACCGCCAGCCGGCCTACTCCCCCGACGGCGACAGCATCGTCTTCTCCTCCTACCGCGGCGGCAACCTCGACCTGTGGACGGTCGACCGGCACAGCGGCGCCGTGCGCCGCCTCACCGACGACCCGACGGAGGACTGGGACCCGGCCTTCACCCCCGACGGCCGCCACGTGGTGTGGAGCTCGCGCCGCGGCGGGCACTTCGAGGTGTGGATGGCGGGGCGCGACGGCAGCGGCGCGCGGCAGGTCAGCCGCGACGGCGTCGACGCCGAGAACCCCACCGTCTCCCCCGACGGCGCGTGGATCGTCTACAACTCGGGAAACCCCGGGGGGCCGGGCGTCTGGAAGGTCCGCTCCAACGGCCGCGACGCAATGCATCTGGCGGAGGGGGCTACGCTGGTGCCCGAGGTCTCCCCAGACGGCCGCCACGTGCTCTACCTGGTCAATCCGCAGCTGCTGCAGCGCGCCATCCGGGTCGTGCGCCTGGAGGACGGCGCCGCCGTCGACTTCGAGATCGAGCTCGAGCTGCGCCGCGGCAGCCTCGACGCCCTCGACGTCGGCCGCGCCCGCTGGATGCCCGGCGGCGACGCCATCGCCTTCCTCGCCTACGACGAGGACGGCGTCGCCGGCATCTTCGTGCAGGACTTCGCGTCCGGCCGGGACACCTCCGACACCCGCCGCAAGCTCGCCGGCTTCGAGCGCGACGGGCTCACCGAGACCTTCGGCATCGCCCCCGACGGCGCGCGCATCACCCTGTCGATCCGCGACACGACCTCCAGCCTGATGCTGGTCGACAACGTCCCGGGCCTGGGCGCCGGCGCCGCCGGCGGCCGCTGAACGCAACGCTCGAGGCCGCTCGCACGACGCCAGGCGAGTACGCCGCCTCATCCCGCAACCAGCCCCGGCACGGCCTCTGTATACTGCAGCCAGGCGCCAATGTAGGCCCTCGCTAGACGGGGGGGACGGTGATCGGCACGACCCTGGCCCACTACGAGGTCGTCGACAAGCTCGGCGAGGGTGGGATGGGTGAGGTCTACCGCGCCCGCGACACCCGGTTGGGCCGGGAGGTGGCGATCAAGGTCATCCCCGAGGCCTTCCTCGCCGATCCCGAGCGCCTCGGCCGTTTCGAGCGCGAGGCCCGGCTGCTCGCCTCCCTGAACCACCCCCACATCGCGGCGATCCACGGCGTGGAGGAGGTCGAGGGGCGCCGCTTCCTGGTGCTCGAGCTGGTCGCCGGCGAGACCCTCGCCGAACGGCTCGGCCGCGGCCCGATCCCGGTCGAGGAGGCGCTGGAGCTCGCCCGCCAGGTCGCCGAGGGCCTCGAGGCGGCCCACGGCAAGGGGATCGTGCATCGCGACCTCAAGCCCGCCAACGTCAAGGTGACGCCGGAGGGGGGCGTCAAGGTGCTGGACTTCGGGCTCGCCAAGGCCCTGGAACCCGAGCCGGGAGCGGCGCCGGACCTGAGCCGCTCGCCCACCCTGAGCTACCAGGCCACCCGGGTGGGGGTGGTGCTCGGCACGGCGGCCTACATGAGCCCGGAGCAGGCGCGGGGCAAGCCGGTCGACCGGCGGGCCGACATCTGGGCCTTCGGCTGCCTGCTGTACCAGATGCTGACCGCCCGGTCGCCGTTCGGCGGCGAGACGGTCACCGACGTGTTCGCCGCGATCGTCACCCGGGAGCCCGACTGGGAGGCGCTGCCGCGCCACACCCCCCGCGCCGTGCGCCGCCTGCTGCGGCGGTGCCTGGAGAAGGACCCGGCGCGACGGCTGCACGACGTCGCCGACGCGCGGCTCGAGCTCGAGGAGGCGCAGCGCGCCGGGCCGCAGCCGGAGGGCGAGGAGGAGGCCGGATTGCGGCGGCGGCTGCGGGTGTGGCGAGGGGTGGCGCTGGCCAGCGGCGCCGCCCTGCTGGGGGTCGCGGCGGTGATCCTCCTCGGCCCCCAGCCCTGGCAGCCCGCCGGCGAAGTGGTGCGTACGATCGTCCCCCCGCCGGCCGGCGGCGCCTTCCATCTCGACCCGGCCTCGCCCGGGCCGGTGGCCGTCGCCCCGGACGGCCGCCAGCTCGCCTACTCCGTGCAGGAAGCCGACGGCACCGTCCGCCTCTGGGTGCGCGAGCTGGGCCAGCTCGAGGCCCGCCCGCTCCCCGGCACCGAGGGCGCCGCGTACCCGTTCTGGGCGCCCGACGGCCGCCGGCTCGCATACTTCGCCGGCGGCAGCCTCAGGAGGATCGACCTCGCCGGCGGGCCACCCACCACCCTGTGTAAGGCGCCCCTCGGCAAGGGAGGCACCTGGAGCCACGAAGGGGTGCTCGCGTTCGCGCCGGGCGCCCGCACCGGGCTCTTCCTGGTCCCCGAGTCCGGCGGCGAGCCGACCCCGCTGACCGAGCTCGATCGCGAGCGGGGAGACACCAGCCACCGCCACCCCCGCTTTCTACCCGACGGCCGGCGCTTCCTGTTCGTGGCGCGGCAGGAGGACACACTGGGGGGTGTCCTGTCCGGGGATGAGCATCTCTTGCTCGTGGGCTCCCGCGACGGTGGGAAGCCGCGAGAGCTGATGAAGGTCGACTCGAACGCCGAGTACGCCGCCGGCCACCTCCTCTTCGCCCGCGGCACGACGCTGATGGCCGTGCCGGTCGACGGCAGAGAGCTCACCCCGAGCGGCGAGCCCTTCCCCCTGGCGGAGGGTCTCGTCGCCGCGCCGGGGGCGGCCCTCGCCGTCTTCTCGGCGTCCGACGGCGGTGTCCTCGCCTACCAGACCGGCGTCGGGGGCCACGAGGCCTCCATCCTGGAGTGGCGGGACCGACAGGGGAACGTGGCGGGGACCGTCGGCGGCGCCGAGCCCTATACCGAGGCCCGGCTGTCGCCGGACGGGACGATGGCGGCGGTGGGGATCGCCGGCGCCGCGCACCCGCCTCCGGAGATCTGGCTCTGGGATTTCGCGCGGGAGGTCAAGACCCGCTTCACCTTCGACCCGGGCGACAAGTGCTGCGTCGCCTGGTCGCCGCAGGGGGATCGGCTCGCCTGGGCCTCGGCCGGCGCGGGCGGGCGGTTGGATCTCTACGCCGGCTCCGCGCTCAGGGCCGAGGCACCGGTCCTGCTGTGGCAGGACGCGCTCCGCAAGTTCCCTTCGAGCTGGGCGCCCGACGGCCGTCAACTGCTCTACTTCGCCCACGATGGGGCC